>CAYSUY010000052.1:17354-21713 GCA_964434345.1 uncultured Acetobacteraceae bacterium | reverse complement strand
TGGTAGACGCAGAAGCCGATGAAGCGCGCGATCACCTGCGGGAAGACGCCCATGATCAGCACGTTGAAGAACCCCGCGCCCGTGGCGCGGACGGCCTCGACCTGCTTGAGGTTCATCTCCTCGATCGCCTCGGCGAACAGTTTCGATATGAAGCCCATCGACGCGACGATCAGGGCCAGAACCCCGGCCAGCGCGCCGAACCCCACCGCCTTGACGAAGAGGATGGCCGTGATGACGGGGTGGAAGGAGCGGCACAGCGCGATCACGCCGCGTGCGCTCCACGACACCCAGCCCGGCACCAGGTTGCGGGCCGCCAGGAGCCCGAGCGGCAAGGACAGCACCACGCCGGCCGCGGTCGACAGCACGGCGATCTGCATGCTCTCGATCATCCCGACCTGGAGAAGCTCCATCTTCTGGCGGGAGAAATCGGGCGGAAACATGCGGTCGAGGAATTTCGCGCCGTTGTCGAGGCCGCGCACGAAACGGTCCCAGCTGACATCGAGGATGCCGCAGGCATAGAGAACGTAGAGCGCCAGCGCCGTCCACAGCGTGCGCGCCCACCAGTTCGCCGGAAACGGCGTGCGTAGGGTTGCCGTGCTCACGCGTCGATCCATCCCTGCCCGCCATAGATCGCGAGCAGGTGGCTCTCGCGCAACTCGGCCGGCGGCCCGTCGAAGACGATCGCGCCCTGGGACATGCCGACGATCCGCTCGGCGAAGCGCTTCGCGAGCTCGACGTTGTGGATGTTGACGATCACCGGAATGCCGCGTTCGCGGGCGAGCCGTGCCAGCAATTCCATGATCTCGACCGACGTCTTGGGGTCGAGCGAGGAGGTCGGCTCGTCGGCGAGGACCAGTTCGGGATCCTGCATGATCGCGCGCGCGATGCCCACCCGCTGGCGCTGGCCACCGGACAGCGCGTCGGCGCGTCGTGTCGCGAAATCGCCCAGCCCCACCGCGTCGAGCAGATCGAAGGCGCGCGCGACATCCTGCGGCGGGAAGCGGCGCAGCCAGGCACGCCAGACCGGCACGTAGCCCAGGCGCCCGCAGAGGAGGTTCTCGATCACCGAGAGCCGCTCGACGAGGTTGTATTCCTGGAACACCATCCCGATCCGCCGCCGGGCCTCGCGCAGCTGGCGACCCTTGAGCCGGGCGAGGTCCGCACCGCCGAAGAGGATCTCTCCGGCGGTCGGATCGACGAGACGGTTGATGCAGCGGATCAGCGTCGACTTGCCGGTGCCGGACGGCCCGATGATCGCCGTCATTCCGGTCCCGCCGACCTCCAGCGAGACGTCACGCAGGACCGGAACCCCGGCGCGGTATTCCTTGCGCAGGCCGCGGATGACGAGGGCGGCGCTCATTGCTTCGGCGGCGTCTGCTGCTGCTGCTGTTGCTGGGCCCGCTGTGCCGCGGCATCGGCCTCGCGCTTGGCGACGGCGTCGTAGGCCGCGCGGTTGTACGGGGTGCCGGATTTCTCGGCGACCTCGCGGATCGGACGCCACGTGTCCTTGTAGGTCATCGGCAGGAAACGGTCCTCGCCCTGGTATTCCTTCTTGATCTCCTCGGTGAAGGCGAAGTTCAGGAAGCAGGCCTTGATCTTCGCCTGGAGCTCGGGCTTCAGGTCGTGGGCCATCGAATAGGACGAGGTCGGGAACACGTCGCTCTTCCAGATGATGCGGAACTGCTCCGTCTTCACCTGACCGCGCGCGGTCATGCGGTCGAAGATGTCGGATGCCACCGGTGCCATGTCGTAGTCGCCGAGCGACACGCCGAAGATCGACTTGTCATGTCCGCCGGACATCAGCGGCTTGTAGTCCTCGTCGGGCTTCAGGCCGTTCTCGGGGAACATGACGCGCGGCGCGAGATTGCCTGAATTCGAGGACGGCGATACGTGCGCGACCTTCTTGCCCTTGAGGTCGGCGAGTGTCTTGTAGGGCGAATCGGATTTCACGATCGCGTAGAGCTGGTAGCCGGCCGGGCCGCGCTCCGACCCGACGACCACGAAGGGCACCGCGCCGGCGAGGTTGACCGCGAAGCCGACGGCGCCCGTCGCCAGCAGTGCGATATGCAGGCGGCCGGCACGGAAAGCCTCGACCTGCGCGGTGTTGGACTGCACGGGGAAATACACCATGCGCTTGCCGGTGCATTTGCCGAGATGGTCCATCAGCGGCCCGTAGACGTGCTGGTAGACGGCCGGATTTTCGGTCGGCGAATAGGCGAAGATCAGCGCCGAAGGATCCTTCTGCCGCGCCGGATCTCTTGGCGTGTCGGCCACGAGGTCGTTGTCGGCGTCGCAGTAGAGCGTGTCGAGCTGACCGCGATTGGGGCAGGTATCCTGGGCCGCGGCCACGGCCGCGGTGCCGAACAGGGCGAGGGCGGCGAGCGCGGCGCCGCGGGCGAGACGGGTCAACATGGCTGTCCTTCCTGGCTGTGCGATGCGTGGCCTTACTTGGCCGGCGGCTGCTGTTGCTGCTGCTGCTGGCGTTGCTGCTGCGCCCGCGCGGCGGCCTCGGCCTCGCGGCGCGATTCGACCTCGAAGGCGGCCTTGTTGTAGGGGGTGCCGGATTTCTCGGCGACCTCGCGCACCACGGCCCAGTCCTTCTGGTAGGAGATCGGGAAGAAGCGGTCGTCGCCGTTGAACTCCTTCTGCATCTCCGCAGGGAAGCGGAAGGCGTAGAAGCAATCCTTGAGCTTCTTCGCCAGTTCCGGCTTCAGGTCGTGGGCGTGGGCGAAGGACGAGGTCGGGAAGACCGGGCTGCGATAGATCTCGCGGAACTCGGCGGCCTTGATCGTACCGCGCGTCGCCATGCGCTCGAACACGTCGGATGCGACCGCGGCCATGTCGTAATCGCCGGATGCGACGCCCAGGATCGACTTGTCATGACCGCCAGACATCAGCGGCTTGTAGTCGGTGTCCGGCTTCAATCCGAGTTCGGGGAAGAGGACGCGCGGCGCGAGATTGCCGGAATTCGAAGACGGCGAGGTATGCGCGACCTTGCGGTCCTTGAGATCGGCGAGCTTCTGGAACGGGCTCGACGCCTTGACGACGGCCAGCAGGTTGTAGCCGCGCACGGTATCGGCCGTGCCCTTGGCCGCGAAGGGGACCGCCCCGGCCATGTTGACCGCGAAGCCGGTCGGCCCGGTCGAGAAGCCGGCGAAATGCAGCCGGCCGGAGCGCATGGCTTCGATCTCGGCCGAGTTGGACTGCACGGGGT
Organism: uncultured Acetobacteraceae bacterium; assembly: GCA_964434345.1. Lineage (GTDB taxonomy): Bacteria > Pseudomonadota > Alphaproteobacteria > CACIAM-22H2 > CACIAM-22H2 > CAIOSQ01. Next base: position 18,499 of record CAYSUY010000052.1, on the reverse strand, counting down.
AATAGACGATCCGCTTGCCCACGCATTGCGCGAGGTGGTCGGTGAACGGCTTGAAGATGTTGGCGTAGACTGCCGGATCCTCGACGGGGGTGTAGGCCCAGACGAGCGTCGAGGGGTCGCGATGCTTCGACGCGTCCTTCGGGACGTCGGCGACCAGATCGCCATCGGCGTCGCAATAGAGCGTATCGAGTTGACCGCGGTTGGGGCAGCTATCCTGCGCCGCTGCGGGGTGGGCGAACGCGACCACCAGCGTGGCGAGAGCGGCGGCGGTCTTCGCGATGGTCATGACGATCTCCCTTGGCTGCGGGCGCTTCGGGGGATGGCGCCCATTCGGAACGGATGGTTCAGACATGGATCATCGCAATCGAATTGTCACCTTTCTTTCACGAACCTGGATCGGTCCGTCCGGCCCGGCCCGCGCGGATCATCAGGCTGAGGATCGCGACCGGGGCGAGGCCGGCCAGAACGATCGCGAGCGCGGGGGCTGCGGCCTCGGCGAGGCGCTCGTCGGCGGCGAGCGCATAGACATGCACCGCCAGGGTATCGAAGTTGAAGGGGCGGACGAGCAGCGTGGCGGGCAGTTCCTTGAGCACGTCCACGAAGACGAGCGTCGCCGCCGTCAGGACCGAGGCGCGCATCATCGGCGCGTGGATCCGCGCCATGATCCGCGCCGCCGGTGCACCCAGCGTGCGTGCGGCGTCGTCCATGTTCGCGGTGATGCGGCCAAGCCCGGCATCGACCGCGCTCGATGCGACCGACAGGAAGCGGACCAGATGGGCGAAGAGCAGGGCGGCGATGGATCCGGAGAGGAGCAGGCCGGTCGGAATGCCGAGCGTCGCGCGCGCCCAGCGATCGACGGCGTTGTCCAACTGTCCGAGCCAGATCACGACGCCGACCGCGATCACGGTCCCGGGAATGGCATAGCCCATGGTCGCGAAGCGGATCGCCACCGCCGTCCAGCGACTGGCGCCCTGCCGCTGCCCGTAGCCGAGCACGAGCGCGGCCGCGACGGTCATCGCCGCCGCGAGCCCGGCGATGGCGAGAGAGTTGGCGGCGAGGCTCGCGAACAGCGACGGCAGGATGCGGTCTCCGGCGATCGCATGCAGCCGTGCCAGCATCCATACTGGAAGGACGAAGCCGAGAAC
>CAYSUY010000052.1:0-17344 GCA_964434345.1 uncultured Acetobacteraceae bacterium | reverse complement strand
GCCGGCGCGCCACCCGGACAGGACGAGCGGTCGGATCGCGCGGTAGCGGCGGGAGGTATGGTGGAAACGGGCGCGGCCGCGCGACGTCCGTTCCAGGACCAGCAGGGCGAGGACCACGCCAAGCAGCATGGAGGCGAGTTGGGCCGCGGCGGCGCGATCGCCCATGCCGTACCAGGTCCGGTAGATGGCGGTCGTGAAGGTCTGGACACCGAAATACTGGACGGTGCCGAAATCGGCGAGGGTCTCCATGAGCGCGAGCGCGACGCCGCCGGCTATCGCCGGTCGGGCCAGCGGCAGCGCGACGGCCACGAAGCTGCGCCAGGGCCGCGCACCGAGCATCCGGCTGGCTTCGAGGACGCATACCGATTGCTCGAGAAACGCCGCCCGCGCCATCAGGTAGACGTAGGGATAGAGGACCAGGACGAACATCGTCCCCGCCCCGCCGACCGACTGGATGTCCGGGAACCAGTACGCGCCGCGGCGCCAGCCGAAGACCTCGCGCAGCGCCGTCTGCACCGGTCCAGCGAAGGCGAGGAGATCGGTGTAGGCATAGCCGATGATGTAGGCCGGCATGGCCATCGGCAGCAGCAGGGCCCATTCGAGCGTGCGCGACCCGGGAAACCTGCACATCGTGACGAGCCAGGCCGTCGCGATGCCGAGGATGCCGGTGCCGAGCGCGACGATGACGGCGAGGGCGAGCGTGTTCGCGAGTATCTCCGGCAGCGTCGTCGCGGCGAGATGGCGCAGCGTGGCGCCATCGGCGCCGCCCATGCTCGCGACCACGCCGATCAGCGGTGCCGCCACGACGAGCGCGATCCCCCAGCATCCGAGGCGCCAGGGCGTGAGCGCACCGTAAAGCCGCATCGGCGCGCGAAGGATCGTTTCGGCCATCTCGATGTCGTCTTGCGGCCGCCAGCGGCCAGGATCCAGAAGACCGACACCCTAGTCTTCCCTGTGCCGGCGACTCAAGGTTCGCGGGGCGGCGACGAGATCTGGAAAGCGCCTGCAAGATCGGCCATACCCGGGCGGACGATCCGACATCCCGCCCACGGAGTCACCCGGATGCTCGCCTCGATACCGCTTCCCGCCAGATCGCTCGGTCTTGCCGGGCTGATCCCTTTCTGGGCCTGCGCGCTCGGCCTCGCCCTGTTTCCCGGCGCGGGCGTCGCGCCGGAAACGCTGCTGCGCGCGCAGGTCGCCTATGGCGCGGTGATCCTGACCTTCCTCGGCGGCGTGCATTGGGGTGTGGCGCTGCGCCAGACGGACGCGCCATCCTGGCTCCGGCTGGCCTGGGGCGTCACGCCGTCCCTGATCGGCTGGTGTGCGCTCCTGATGCCGCCCCGCAACGGGCTCGGACTGCTCGCCTTCGGCCTCGCGATCGCGTTCGGCGTCGATCTGCGCACCCTCGGCGAGGGCATCGCGCCGGACTGGTATCCGCGCCTGCGCCGCATCCTCACCACCGGGGCGCTTGCGGCGCTGTTCCTGTCGATCCTGGTGGTCTGAGACGCCACCGGCCGCGCACTCAGTCCCGCCGCCAGTCGACCCGCATGAAGTAGCCGGCCTCGTCGTAATGGGTGCGCAGGTCGCCCTTGAAGGCGTCGATCAGCGCATGCCCGATGCGCCGCGGCAGGTGGAGATCGGTCGTGGTCACGACCAGTTCGCCGTCGGTCTCCCCGTCGCCGATGGACATGATCCGCTGCAGCGGATGCGTGCTCCGCTCGCGCGCCTCCGTATTCCGGACCAGCGCCACGATCTCGTCCCGGTGCGCGGCCAGGAACCCGCCCGACAGGGTCACGCGGCCTGCCGGGAACTTGTCGGCGATCCGATGGCAGGCAGGGCAGGTCTCGCGCGCGGTCAGGCCCTCGGCGTTCGCGTCCCATTGCCAGCGGCCCTGCGCGAACATCGCGCCGCAACCCGGACAGACGCAGGGACCGGCGCGTTTCGCACGCGCCTTGTAGGGGTCGTGCCGCTCCTCGGCGATCAGATGCGCCTTCTGTTCGTCGTGTCGGCGCCTCGGCTTTCCGATGTCCCGCTGCTTCATGTTTTCGATCCCGTCCGTCGTGTCCGGGTGCAGTTCGCCATCCCGGCGCGGTCGCGTCATTGATCGCGCGCATCGCGCGGCGCCCTCTGGATCGGCGGCGTCGCGGCGGCTATGGATCGTATGTCCGCAAACCCGTGCCGCGAGTCCGTCATGCGCCAGCGTCCCCGCAACGTGCTTCTGATCGTCGTCGACCAGTGGCGTGGCGATCATCTTGGCCATCTCGGCGCGCATTGGGTGAAGACGCCGAACCTGGACGCGCTGGCGCGGCGTGGTGTCAGCTTCGCGGCCCATTACTGCCAGGGCGCACCCTGCGGACCGGCGCGCACCTCGCTGCAGACCGGCAAGTACGTGATGAATCATCGCGTCGTCTACAACGGTGTCCCTCTCGATGCCCGCCACGATCACCTCGCGCGCATGCTGCGCCGGGCCGGCTACGATCCCGCGCTGGTCGGCTACTCGACCACCACGCCCGATCCGCGGGGCGTGCCACGGGATGATCCTCGTTTCCGCCGCAACGGGGACATCGCGGATTCCTGGCGCATCGTCGCGCAACTCGACGAGACGCGTGCCCAAGGATGCCAGGGGCTCAACTACGCCGCCTGGGTGGCGAGCCGCGCGCCGCATCACGCGGGACGAACGGCAGACGAACTCTGGGCTCCGCGCTCCGGTGCCGCCCGGCCGGATGGCACGCCGAGCGTGGTCGAGGCCGAGTTCTCGGACAGCGCCTGGCTGACCGAGGCGGCACTCGAGTTCCTGCGCGTGCAGCCTGCGGACGAGCCCTGGGCGTTGCATTTCGGACTCTACCGGCCCCATCCGCCCTTCACGGCGCCCGCGCCCTACCATGCCTCGGCAGCGCTCGACGCGATTCCGCCGCCGGTCCGCGCACCACGTCCCGAGGACGAAGCCGGCGGGCATCCCTATCTCGCCTACCTCACCGCGACGCAGGATCTGGGCAGCTATGTCGTCGGTGGCGCGGGGCGCGTCGCGGGGCTCGCGGCCGGCGAGATTGCCCTGCTGCGGCAGGCTTATTGCGGGCTGATCGAGGAGGCGGATGCGCAGATCGGGCGGGTGCTGGATGCGCTGGCGCACACGGGGCGGCTCGACGATACGCTGATCGTCATGACCAGCGACCATGGCGAGCAGCTGGGGGACCACTGGCTGCTCGGCAAGTTCGGCTTCCACGACCAGAGCTATCGCGTCCCTCTCATCGTCGTCGATCCGTCGCCGGCGGCGGATGGCACGCGAGGCCGCGTCGTGGACGGCTTCACCGAGAGCGTCGACGTCCTGCCGACCATCCTCGACTGGCTCGGGTTGCCGGTGCCGCATACCTGCGACGGCCAGTCCCTGATTCCGGAACTGCGCGGCACCGGTGCCGCGACGCGCGACGAGGTGCATTTCGAGTTCAGTCTGCGCGGCGGGTTCCTTGCGCCGCAGCGGCGCATCCTCGACCTCGACTGGCGGTCCTGCGACCTCGCCGTGCTGCGGACCAGGACCCATAAATACGTGCATTTCCAGAAATTGCCGCCGCTCCTGTTCGATCTGCGCGACGATCCCGACGAACTGCGCGACCGTGCGCGCGATCCGGAGTGCCGCGACGCGATGCTCGACCTCGCCCGGCGGATGCTCGACTGGCGCATGCGCAATGCGGAGCGTGAACTCGTGAATCTCAGCGCGTCTCCCGACGGATTGGTGGCCGTGTCATGACGGACTCTTCGCGCGACGTCGCCCAGTCGGAAAGCGACACCAACGACACCGACCGCCGCAGCGCCTGGCAGGCGCGCAGCCTCGACACGCGCACGCGCGCCCTGCTCGCGGCGGATGAAGCGCATTTCCTCCGGCAATCCGTATCCACCCCGTGCCTCAACGCCATCGCCCGCGCGGAGGGGATCTGGATCGAGGATGTCGCCGGGCGCCGCTACATGGATTTCCACGGCAACAACGTCCATCACATCGGATACGGGCATCCGCGCCTGAAGCGCGCGATCGCGGAGCAGATGGACAGGCTGCCCTTCGCGCCGCGCCGCTACGCCTGCGACGTCGCCGCGGAACTCGCGGCCAAGCTTGCGGCGATCGCGCCGGGAAACCTCTCGAAGCTGCTGTTCACGACCGGCGGGTCCGATGCGGTGGAGGTCGCGGTCAAGATCGCGCGGACCGCGACCGGACGGCACAAGACGATTTCGTTCTGGGACGCGTTCCACGGCGCCGGTTTCGGCGCCGCCGCGCTGTCGGGAGAGGCGCTGTTCCGTGCCGGTCCCGCTGCACCGCTGGTCGCCGGCGCGGAGCATGTCGCCCCCTTCGCCTGCTATCGATGCCCCTATGGCTATCCGACCGACGCGTCGGGACGTCCGCGCCTGGACCTCTGCAACACGCAATGCGCGCGCATGGTGGAGTATGTCCTGTCGCGCGAGAGCGACGTGGCGGCCGTGATCGCCGAACCGGCGCGCGCCGTTCCCTACCTGCCGCCGCCGGGGTTCTGGCGGCTGGTCCGCGAGGCCTGCGATCGCCACGGCGCGCTGCTGATCTTCGACGAGATTCCGACCGGGCTGGGCAAGACCGGCCGCATGTTCGCGTGCGAGCATGACGGCGTGGTCCCCGACATTCTGGTGATGGGCAAGGCCCTGGGCGGCGGCATCGTGCCGATCGCGACGGTGATCGCGCGTCCCGAACTCGATGTCGGCGGCAAATGGGCGTTCGGTCACTACACGCACGAGAAGAACCCGGTCACCGCGCGCGCGGCGCTGACGACGATCCAGATCATCGAGGAGGAGGGGCTGGTCGAAAACGCGGCCCGGGTCGGCGCGGCGGCGCTGGCGCGTCTGGAGGAGATGCGGCGTCGCCATCGCTGGATCGGTGACGTGCGTGGCCGCGGTCTCCTGATCGGGATCGAACTCGTCCGGGACCGGGAGGCGAAGACGCCCGATGGCGACCTCGCGGAGGCCACGCTCTACGCCTGTCTCGACCGCGGCGTGTCGCTGAAGACCACGATGGGGAACGTCGTCACGTTGACGCCACCGCTGACCATATCGGCGGCCGAGATGGATGACGCCCTCGGTCGCATCGAGGCCGCGATGGTGGAGGCGGCTTCGGCGCTCGGTCGCTGACGCGTCAGTCCGGCACGTCGAGGTCGAAGAGCAGCAGATCGCGCCGATCGCCGGCGCCGAGGCCGGGCTCGACGCCATGGAAGCAGGCGGGGGTCTTCGGGAAGGCGAGCAGCGTGTTGGGCTGGAAGGGGATCGTCGCCACATGGTCGAACAGGGACGGGTCGTGGTAGCGACCGCCGGGGCACTCCAGCTGCGGATCCCGGGGCGTGTAGAACGACGTGCCGAGCTCCGGCCGATCGCTGTCCGCGGGCAGGTAGACGAGGGTGGATATGACCTTGGTCGGCAGATCGGTGTGCGGGAACATCGAAAAGCCCTCGCGGTCGCGCACCAGGCTGATCGAAGAGCGCAGCGACACGCCGCCCCCCGGCTGGTCGAGGCCGAAGCGGGCGCTGACGATGTCGTAGAACTTGGCCATGATCCAGGCGCCGACGTCGTCGTGCATCATCGTCGCGAACATCGACTGCCAGAAAGCCGCACGTTCGGCGTCGAGGTCGGCCCTCGCCAATCCCTCGGGTGTCAGCACGGACCGGCCGGGATGCGCCGACGGCGCGACGCCGCGATCGTCCGGCAGCATGCCGCGCAGCCGCGCGTAGAAGCTGCGCGGCAGGATCTCGTCGACCACGATATGCGGGAACGGGAACTGGAAGATCGGTGCGTTGGCAAGCCGGTAGATGACGTGCCGGCGAACGTCGTCGAACATGGGCAGCGCCTCGTCCCGTTCATGGTGCGGATCCGTTAACCTTGCCGCGACAAGGTTTACAAATGATTAGCGGCGTGCGGTCTTCTGGCGCCCGTTGCGCCGATCGCCGGGGATCGCCATCTCCTGCGTCCACGCCCCGTTCCGGAGTTGCAGACGATGAACGCCGAAGCCGCTACCGGTCCGACGCGCCCGCGCTGGACGCGCCTCGCCATCACCGGGCTCGCGGCCGTCACGCTGCTGCTGGTCCTCGGGCTGCCGACCGGCATGGTGGTCACGCATCGCATCGACGACGACCTGGGGTTCCAGACTCCCGTCGCCGATCTGCCGCCGGGCGGCAGCCGCACGGTCGGCATGATCGCGGCGCTCGTCCATCGCGAGACCGACGTCAACCGCTGGGTCGCCAACGATCCCTGGTTCATGCCGGGGCACTGGCTCGACAACATGCCGAATTTCCAGCAGGGCATGTTCGCAGCGCTGGCGCGCACCACCGCCGAGTTGCGCGACCGGCTTGGCCGGACGCGCGGGACCAGCCAGGAGGACCCGGATCTGCGCGAGGCGGCCGGACTGCTGCAGTTTCCGGGCGACAAATGGGTGATCGACCTCGCCACGTCGCCCTGGCCGCAGACGACCAGCGAGGCGCAGTATCGCCGGGCGCGAAAGGCGCTGCTGGCCTACAACGAGCGGCTTGCCGGCGGGCGCGCGGTCCTCGAGCGGCGTGCCGACAATCTTCTGGAGGCGCTTGACCGGATCGCCCTCGATCTCGGCGCCTCGGCTGCCGCCCTCGACCAGCGGATCGCCGAGCATGGCGGCCGGATATACGATCCGCGCGCTGACGACGTCTTCTATTCGATCAAGGGCCAGAGCTACGGCTACGCCCTCGTCCTGCGCGCGCTGGCCGAGGATTTCGAGGCGCTCCTGCGTGAGCGGGGCATCGCGACCCTCTGGGCACAGATGCTGGCCTCGCTCGACCACGCCGCGCGCATGGATCCACTGGTGGTCGTCAACGCCGCGCCGGACGGGATCCTGCTCCCGAGCCATCTGGCGGCGCAAGGCTTCTACGTCCTGCGGGCGCGCGCGCAGATGCGGGAGATCACGAACGTCCTGCTGAAGTGACGCAGGCGCGGTCACTGGGCCGCGCGGCGACGCTCCTGCTCCGGGATGCGCTTCACGATCAGACGGTGCGCGGCGAAGGTCAGCAGCCCCAGCAGGCAGACGAACCCGGCCATGGCGCGCGGCGTGCCGTCGAAGCTGATCGCCACGGCCATGCCGACCGTCGCGCTCGTCGTCGACTGGAAAAAGCCCAGAAGCGACGACGCCGATCCGGCGCTGCGCGGAAAGGGTGCGAGCGCGCCGGCGATGGCCTGCGGAGCGCTGAGCGCGAGCGAACACATGTAGAGCATCATCGGCAGCACGATCGTCGCGACATGGACGATCCCGGAAAAGGCGAACAGGGCGAGCAGCACGCCCGCCACCGCGACCCCGCGCGTCCCGTATTCGAGCATCCGGTCCAGTCCGAACAGCGGGACCAGCCGCCCCGACAGCGCGTAGCCGGAGATGTTCCCGATCATGATGGTGCCGAAGACGAGGCCGAAATACTGCATCGGCACGCCCAGCACCTCGACGATCACGAAGGAGATGCCGGAGAGATAGGCGCCGAGCCCCCCGAAGAGGAAGCAGTTGACGAGGGCATAGCCGAGGAAGACGCGGCTGCGCAGGAGCTGCGTCGCCGTCTGGAGCAGTCGCATCGGGCGGATCGCGTCGGGGTCGCGGGCGCGGACGGATTCTCCGAGCGTGAAGGTGACGAACAGGAGCAGCACGAACCCGTAGACGGTGATGAACACGAAGCTGGCGTGCCAGCCATAATTCGCCTGCAGAACGCCGCCGATGATGGGCGCCAGGATCGGCCCGAGTCCCAGCACGATGCCCATCAGCGAGAGCACGCGCGCCGCGGCCTCGCGCTCATGGAGGTCGCGGACCATCGCGCGGGCCAGGACGGGCGCCGCGATCGACCCGAAGGCCTGGAGGAAGCGCGCACAGATCAATTGCTCTATCGTCTGCGCCAGAAGGCACCCCATCGAGGCGCCGACATAGAGAACGAGCCCGCCGATCAGAACCGGGCGCCGCCCGAAACGGTCCGATAGCGGGCCAAAGAAGAGTTGGCCGATCGCGCCGCCGAAGAAGGCGAGGCTCAAGGTCAGCTGGACCGACGCCATGTCGACGCCGAAATGCGCGCGGATGGCCGGCATCGAGGGGAGATACGTGTCGGTCGTGAACGGGCCGACCGTGGTCAGCGCGCCGAGCAGCACGATCAACAGGCGACTGTCGCGGGGGAGCACGGCTGGGGCTACCTCAACGCGGCAACGACAGGTTGGCGGGCATCAGGGGGCGGCTCCCAGGCTCTCGAGGCGGCGCTTGATATCGGCGGTGACCGGCGCGTCGGCCGGCAGGACAGTCAGTAGCTTCTCCCAGTAACGCCGCGCCGACAAGCGATCACCGCGCTGCGAGGCGTCCATCCCCAGAAAGAAAAGGGATTGGACATGGCCCGGGCGAAGGGCGACGACCCGGCGCAGGATCTCTAGGAACATCGGCGACAACGCGTCGGCCGGCGACGCGGGCGCATGGAAATCCGCCAATTCCAGCAGGATTTCCACGTCGTCGGGTGCCAGGCTGACGGCATTCTCAGCCGCCGTTCGCGCGGCACCCATGTCGCCCAGGACGGCGCGCGCACGCGCCAGCCGGCGCCAGCCTTCGACATCGCCGGGCGACTGCGCCAACCGTGCGGCCAGCGACTCGACCATGCCCTGGATCATCGCGGCCTGCTGGGCCGGGGATTGCGGCGCAGCCGCGGGTTGCGCGGGCAGGCCGGGCCTGCCGATCGCGGCGTAGATCGCGATTGCGGCCACGGGGACCAGCGCGACCGTCGCGAAGCTCCAGGCGGGCGCCGGCCGCTGGGCCGCCGCGTCCCGGTCGCGCGTCCGGCCGGCTGCGATCATGCGGCGGGCGATCTCCGCATGCGCGCCGGCGGCTTCGGATGCGCCGATGAGACCGCGTTCGCGGTCGCGCTCCAGCTCGGCCAACTGGTCGCGATAGACCGCGAGATCGTGTTCGGCGGGGCCAGCGGAACCCTCCTGGCGGCTGCGCAGGAGCGGCCAGGCGAGGACCAGGGCGAGCAGACCTGCGACGAGGACGGCCAGCGCCCAGATCATCCGGCGCGTTTTCCGTCGTCGCCGCCGACAAGCCGCCGAAGCGCGCGGCGTTCCTCGTCGCTCAGCGGCGGCGCCTCGGGGGCCCCGGCGGTCGAGCGCCGGCGCAGCCCGATCGCGATCCCGAGCACGCCGGCAGCCAGGATCAGCGCCGGGGCCGCCCAGAGCAGAACGGTGTCGGGACGCAGCGGCGGCGTCAGGCGGACATAGTCGCCGTATCGCGCGACGACATGGTCGAGCACCTGCGCGTTGGTTTCGCCGCGCTGGAGGCGCTCGCGTACCAGCCGCCGCAGATCGGCGGCCAGCGGCGCGTTGGAATCGTCGATCGACTGGTTCTGACAGACCTGACAGCGCAGGTCGCGGGAGATCTCCCGCGCCCGCGCCTCGAGCGCCGGATCTGCCAGTTGCTCGCCCGGCATCACGGCGCCGGAAACGGCCGGCAGAAGGAGCGCCAGGAGCACCAGCGCCGCGGAACGCATGCGCATCATTCCCTCTCGAGCCGGGCGATCATCGGGACGATGACCTTGACCATGGTGTCGTCCGACAAGGGCCCGACATGGCGATGGCGGATGCGGCCGGCGCGGTCCACCACGAAGGTCTCCGGGACGCCATAGACCCCCCAGTCGATGGCGACGCGCCCATCGCCGTCCCAGCCGATGGCAGCATAGGGATCGCCGAGCTGGGCGAGGAAGCGACGGGACTCGGCCATGCCGTCCTTGTAGGCGATGCCATAGAGCGCGACCCGCTTCTCGGCGGCGATCCGCATGAGCAGCGGATGCTCGATGCGGCAGGGCGCGCACCAGGAGGCATAGAAATTGACCAGCGCCACCCGGCCACGCAGATCCGGGGTCGCGAGCGCGGGCTTTCCCGATCCCTCCAGCGGCGGCAGGCGGAACTCGGGCACGGGCTTGTCGATGAGCGCGGACGGTATTGCGGCCGGATCGCGCCCGAGACCATGGAGGAACCAGACGGCGACGGCGGCGAAGCCGAGCAGAGGCAGGGCGAAGAGAAGGCGGCGCAGCATGGTCAGGCGGCCACCGCCGCGCGGCGGGCCGGCGCGCCGACCCGAAGCCGCCGATCACTCAGGCTGATCGCGCCGCCAAGCGCCATGATGCCCGCGCCGACCCAGATCCAGGCGACGAGCGGGTTGTGCGTGATGCGGACCGCCCAGGCGGCGTCGGAGGGTGCCTCGAACAGGAAGCGTGGATCGCCGCCCTGGGCCGAACCATCGGCCGGGTCCGCGATCGTCAGGTAGAGATCGGCGAGGCCGGTGGTGATGATCGCGGCCTCGGTCGTGATCGTTCCGGTCGAGGCGTAGTGGCGTTTGCCCGGGCTCATCGTCCGCGCCGTGCCGTCGCCATGGCGCGCCTCGAAATGACCCCTGCGGACCGTGTAGTTGGGGCCTTTCTCGAGCGTCGTGCGCATGAACGTCACGCGCCAGCCGGCGATGTCGGCGCTGTCGCCAGGGCGCATCGCGCGGATGCTCTCGCTCTGCCAGGCAGAGGATCCGACGATCCCGGCCACCGTGACCGCCACGCCGAAATGCGCAATCGCCGAACCCCAGGCGGCGCGCGGCAGGTTGAGCGCCCGCGACAAGGTACCCGCGCGTCCGGCGATCTCGTGGATCGAGGACAGCGCAAGAAGCGCCGCGAGCGCGACGCCGGCATGGGCCAGCGCGGGGGCGGGCGGTGCGAAGACGATCGTGGCAAGGCAGGCCGCCGCCGCGCCCGCGAGTGGCACACGCAGGCGCCGCAGCGCCGCGCGGCCATCGGCGCGCTTCCAGGCGAGGAAGGGTCCGGCGGCCATCGCCGCGACCAGGGGAAGCATCAGGGGCACGAAGGTCATGTTGAAGAATTGCGGGCCGACCGAGACCTTGGCCCCGCCGAGGCCTTCGAGGAAGAGCGGATAGAGGGTGCCGATGAAGACCGTGGCGCAGGAGGTGGCGAGCAGAAGGTTGTTGAGGACCAGGCCGCCCTCGCGGCTGAGCGGTGCGAAGACGCCGCCGGGCTTCAGCATCGGCGCGCGCCACGCATAGAGCGCGAGGGATCCGCCGATCGCCGCCACCAGGATCGCCAGGATGAAGACGCCACGCTCCGGATCGCTGGCAAAGGAATGGACGGAGGTGAGGACGCCGGAGCGGACGAGGAAGGTTCCGATCAGCGACAGGCCGAAGGCGAGGATGGCGAGAAGGATGGTCCAGCTCTTGAGCGCGTCGCGCTTTTCGGCGACGACCGCCGAGTGGAGCAGGGCGGCCCCGATCAGCCACGGCATGAAGCTCGCGTTCTCGACCGGATCCCAATACCACCAGCCTCCCCAGCCGAGCTCGTAATAGGCCCACCAGGATCCGAGCGCGATGCCGAGCGTGAGGAACGCCCAGGCGGCCAGTGTCCATGGCCTGACCCAGCGTGCCCAGGCGGCGTCGATGCGCCCTTCGACGAGGGCCGCGACGGCGAAGGAGAACACGATCGAGAAGCCGACATAGCCGAGGTAGAGGAAGGGCGGATGGAAGGCGAGGCCGGGGTCCTGGAGGATCGGGTTGAGGTCGCGGCCCTCCGCCGGTGCGGGGTCGAGCCGCAGGAACGGGTTCGACGTGAAGATCGTGAAAGCCAGGAAGGCCGCCGCGATCATCGACTGGACCGCGAGGGTCCGCGCGGCGAGCGGGGCTGGAAGATTGCGCCCGCCGGCGGCCACGGCCGCCCCGAACAGCGCCAGGATCAGCACCCAGAGCAGCAGGGATCCCTCATGGTTTCCCCACACGCCCGTGACCTTGTAGAGCATCGGCTTCAGCGTGTGGGAGTTCTGGGCCACGTTCGCGACCGAGAAATCCGATACGACATAGCTCCAGGTGAGGGCCGCGAAGGCCGCCGCGACCAGCACGAACTGGGCGAGTGCGGCGGGCGTCGCCAATGCCATCAGCCGCGCATCGCCGCGCGCTGCCCCGACCATCGGCACCACGGCCTGGAGGCAGGCGGTCGTCAGCGCCAGGACGAGCGCCATGTGGCCGAGTTCGGGGATCATGGTGCGGGCTTCTTGTCGCCCTGGCCCATGTGCTGCCAATGGCCGGAACGCTTGAGCGCCTCGGCGACCTCCGGCGGCATGTAGGTCTCGTCGTGCCGCGCGAGGATCTCCGCGGCGCGGAACACCCCGTCGGCGCCGAGTTTCCCGTTGGCGACGACGCCCTGTCCCTCGCGGAAGAGATCCGGGAGAAGCCCGGCATAGACGACAGGCACGGTGTTTGCCATGTCCGTCACCCGGAAGCGGATCTGCGGATCGCCGGCGGCGCGCTCGACCGAGCCGGGCTCGACCAGTCCGCCGATCCGCAGCGTCCGGTCGCGCGGCACCGGCTTGGAGGCGATGTCGCTCGGCGAATAGAAGAAGACCAGGTGGTCCTGGAACGCGGCCAGCGTCAGGGCGGTCGCCGCGCCCAGCCCGATCATGCCGAGGAGCAGAACGTAGAGGCGGCGGCGCCTGCGGGTCATGGCCCGTCGCCTTCGAGCGCAGCGAGCGCCGCGGTCGCGGCGGCGCGCGCGCGCCAGCTGGTCCAGGCGAGCACGCCCAGAACGAGCGCCACGAGGCCGTAGGACGGCCAGACGAACGCGGCATAACCGCCCATGTCGAGGAATTCGCTCATCGCCGCAGCGAGGGGCTGGACGGGCCCGCCTCGGCCAGCATGCGCCGCGCGGCCACCCGCCGCTCTGCGAGCGCCGCCTCGATCCGCCACAGCAGCACCGTCGCGAAATACGCCATGAATGCCAGCGCCATCACCAGGAGCGGCGTGAGCATCGCGGGATGGATCGCGGGCGCATCGAGGCGCGAGACGGAGGCGGGCTGGTGCAGCGTGTTCCACCAGTCGACGGAAAATTTGATCACCGGCAGGTTGATCGCGCCGACGAGCGCCAGGATCGACGCCGCCCGCGTGCCGCGGGCCTCGTCCTCGAAGGCGTTGGCGAGCGCCATGTAGCCGAGATAGAGGAAAAAGAGCAGCAGCACAGAGGTCAGACGCGCGTCCCAGACCCACCATGTGCCCCACATCGGCTTGCCCCAGAGCGATCCGGTGGCAAGGCACAGCGCCGTGAAGCAGGCCCCGACGGGCGCCATCGCGCGCGCCGCGATCTCCGCCAGCGGGTGGCGCCAGACAAGAGCGACCGCCGAGGCGATCGCGAGATTGGCGTAGACGAACATCGCCATCCACGCCGCCGGCACGTGCACATACATGATCCGCACGGTCTCGCCCTGCTGGTAGTCGCGCGGCGATCCGGCCAGGGCGAGCCATGATCCGGCGGCGAAAAGGACGAGCGTGGCGGTCGATGTCCAGGGCAGGAGGGCGCCTGACAACCGCTTGAATCGGAGGGGATTGGCGAAACGCTGCATCGGCCCGGGAGATGTAGCTTGCCGGGGCGTGCTTGTCCAAGTCGGCGCGTATCCGCGCCGGATCATTCTGCCGATTGACGCAGGGCCGCGGCGCCGGCGATCGCTGCGACCGGGATCGTTCCGGCGAAGATCGCGGCGAGCAGCAGCAGGTGGGGGCGCGCCGGCAGTCCGGCGAGGCTTGCCTCCACCGCGGCGACGCCGAAGACGACGACCGGCACGTAGAGCGGCATCACGAGGATCGGCAGGAGGACGCCGCCGCGCCGTGCGCCAAGCGTCAGGGCGGCGCCGATCCCGCCGATCAGGCTGAGGCTTGGGGTGCCCAGCAGCAGCGCGGCGAGCAGGACGGGGATCCCGTCGGTCGGCAGGTTGAGCATGACCGCCGCGACCGGGCTCGCCGCGATCAGGGGCACCCCGGTCGTCAGCCAGTGGGCGAGGCATTTCGCGAGCACCGTCGTCTCGAGCGGTGCCGGCGCAAGGAGGATCAGGTCGAGCGTGCCGTCCTCGTGGTCGAACTGGAAAAGGCGTTCGAAGGACAAAAGCGCGGCCAGCAGTGCCATCGTCCAGATCACGCCGCTCGCGATTCGCGCGAGCAGTTGAGGCTCCGGACCCACGCCGAAGGGAAACAGCAGCGCGGCGAGAACGAAGAACCCGATCACGGTGAGGCTCTCCTGCGGACTGCGCCAGGCCAGCCTCAGGTCGCGCATCAGGACGGCCCGGATGGCGGTCATCGCGCGGCCCCGAAATCGATCGTGCCGGCGCTCGCGACGGGCAGGTCGACATGGGTGGCGACCACGGCCATGCCGCCGGCCTCGAGATGCGCGCCCAGCATCCGGCCGAGCATCGCGACCGCCGCGTCGTCGAGGGCCAGGGTCGGCTCGTCGAGCAGCCACAGCGTGGCGTCGCTCGCGGCCAGACGCGCGAGCGCGGTGCGGCGGCGCTGCCCCTGGCTGAGCCGCCGCGCCGGGACGTCCGCGAGGGCGGCGAGCCCGACTGCCGCCAGGGCCTGTCGCGCCGCCGCCTCGCCGGCGCCGCGTATCGCCACGTGAAAGGCGATGTTCTCCGCGACGGTGAAACTCGGCTTCAGCGCGTCGGACATGCCGAGATAGGCGACGCGCGCGCGATGCGCATCGCGATCCGCGTCGATCGCGGCTCCGTTCCAGAGGATCCGGCCCTCGCTGGGCCGCAGCAGGCCGGCAAGGAGCCTGAGGAGCGACGATTTGCCGCTGCCATTCGGGCCGCGCAGCGTCAGTGCCTCGCCGCCGGCGAGGTCGAGATCGAGGCCGCGGAAGACGAGGCGACCGCCGCGCAGGCAAGCAAGACCATGGGCCGAGAGCGTCGCGCGCGCCGCGGTCATCGGCGGGATGCCCATCGTGGCGATCCGCGGCGCAGGCGTGCGTCTTCGCGTGCGCGGAAGGGGCGGGCCGGCACCGGATCGGGCCGGCCCGCCATCGCGTCAGGTGCCGCCGGGACTGGAGTCCGGGGGGTCCAGGCGGGGGAGGTGCAGTCCGGGAGCATGCGGCGCGATCTCGCCGCTCCCACGCCAGGATTAGGGCCTCGGGAATGGGTCGTCATTGCGGGCGGATCATGGCTGAATTGGGGAAACGGCGCGCGCGATGTCGCAGGGCGGGGCGAAGGACTCAGCCGTGGCTGCGCGTGTCCTCGATCACCTTGCCGTCGTTGGGAAGGCTCCCCGGATCGGCGAAGGCGACGCTGCCGCGCAGCTTGGTGAGTGCCTGGATCGTCTCTGCGATCGCCGTCGCCAGCGCGTCGGCGCGCCCGGCAGGCGCCACTTCGACGCGAAGTTCCATCGTGTCGGTCGTTCCGTCGCGTCCGACCACGAGACGATAGCGCCCGACAGGCGCGTGACGGCGGGCTATCTCCGCCACCTGGCTTGGATGCACGAACAGGCCACGCACCTTGGTCGTCTGATCGGCGCGCCCCATCCAACCCTTGAGCCGCGGCGCGGTGCGCCCGCAGGGACTGGTGCCGGGCAGCAGCATCGAGAGATCGCCGGTCGCGAAACGGATCAGCGGGTAGTCCGGGTTGAGCGTCGTGACCACGACCTCGCCGACCTCGCCCGGAGCGACCGGGTCGCCGGTTCCAGGGCGCAGGATCTCGACGATCACCCATTCGTCGAGGATGAGCCCCGCATCGGGTACCGACTCGTAGGCGACCAGCCCGAGATCGGCCGTCGCGTAGCATTGGCGCACCTCGAGGCCGCGTCCCGAAAGCTCCGCCCGCAACGCGGCTGGCAGCGCCTCGCCCGACACCAGTGCGCGGCGCAGCGACGACAGGTCGGCGCCCAGGTCGGCGCCCTTGTCGAGGATGATCTTCAGGAAGGACGGAGTGCCGACATAGCCGGCCGGCCGGATGTCGGCGATCGCCCGCACCTGCTGCTCCGTGTTGCCGACCCCCGCCGGCACCACCGCGCATCCGATCTCGTGCGCCCCGGTCTCGAGCATCATGCCCGCCGGCGTGAAATGATAGCTGAAGCAGTTGTGGATGATGTCGCCGCGGCGGAAACCGGCGGCCCAGAGTGCGCGCGCCATCCGCCACCAGTCGCCGCGCCGGCCCTCGGGGTCGTAGATCGGACCCGGCGACACGAAGATGCGCGCGAGCCGGCCGGTTTCCAGAGCGGTCAGTCCGCCGAAGGGCCGATGCGTGTCCGGGCCTGCCGACTGGCGCTCCATCAATTCCGACTTGCGGATCACCGGCAGCCGCGCCAGCGCGGCGCGGTCCGTGACCGCGGCCGGATCGACGCCCGCGAGCGCGGTCGC
The DNA here is from genome assembly GCA_964434345.1 of uncultured Acetobacteraceae bacterium. Taxonomy (GTDB): domain Bacteria; phylum Pseudomonadota; class Alphaproteobacteria; order CACIAM-22H2; family CACIAM-22H2; genus CAIOSQ01. The sequence continues at coordinate 1,151 of CAYSUY010000052.1, read as the reverse complement.
GAGGGCGGGCGCCGCGCGCATGGCATGGGCGATCTGCTCGCCCAGCGCCGCGAACTGGCGTCGCTCGCGCGCCTCGGGGTCGGCGGTCTCGAGTTCATCGAGGAAGTCGCTCATCGTCCTGGCCATGTCCGCTCCGTCGGGTGCGCGCCGCGCCGGGCCATGACGCACCGGCGCGCGACGATCATAGCACGGCGCGCGCCGGGCCGGTCAGGCCAGCCAGCGCTTGCGACGCTTGTAGTGCTTGACCTCGCGGAAATTCTTCCGGCCGCTGCCGGCGAGCCCGAGGTAGAATTCCTTGACGTCCTCGTTGCCGCGCAACGCTTCGGCACTTCCGTCGAGCACCACGCGGCCGTTCTCGAGGATGTAGCCGTAATGCGCGTAGCGCAGCGCGATGTTGGTGTTCTGCTCGGCGAGCAGGAAGCTGACCTTCTGCTCGGTGTTGAGCTTGCTGACGATCTCGAAGATCTCTTCGACCAGCTGGGGCGCAAGCCCCATCGACGGCTCGTCGAGCAGGATCATGCTCGGACGGCTCATCAGGGCGCGGCCGATCGCCGCCATCTGCTGCTCGCCGCCGGAAGTATAGCCGGCCTGGCTGGCGCGGCGTTCGCGCAGTCGCGGGAAGTAGTCGTAGACCATCTCCATGTCGCGGGCGATCGCCGCCCGCCCGTCGCGTCGCGTGTACGCGCCCGTCAGCAGGTTCTCCTCGATGGAGAGGTGGCCGAAGACATGGCGTCCTTCCATGACCTGGATGACGCCCTTGCGGACGAGCTCGTTCGGCGACAGGCGATCGATGCGTGCGCCGCGGAAATCGATCGAGCCCTTGGTGACGTCGCCGCGCTCGGCGCGCAGAAGGTTGGAAACGGCCTTGAGCGTCGTCGTCTTGCCGGCGCCGTTCGCGCCCAGCAGCGCGACGATCCCGCCCTCCGGCACCGTGAGCGACACGCCCTTCAGGACCAGGATGACGTGGTCGTAGATGACCTCGATGTTGTTGACCGACAGGATCGGCGTCGCGGCGTCGCTCATCGTCATTCCTCGGGTCGCCGGGGTGTTCCGGAGGCGGGCAGGCGCGTCGCCCGCCCGCCCCCGGCCTGGATCACGACCGCTTGTCGCAGGCCTCGCTGCGCTTGGGCCAGTTGTTCTTCTCGGCGAAG
>CAYSUY010000051.1:14133-21790 GCA_964434345.1 uncultured Acetobacteraceae bacterium | reverse complement strand
GAGTTCTTCTATGCCGGGGACGTTCCCTTCCTCTGTCACTTCAAGAAGGGATCGCTGAAGGCGCAGACCGGCGCGCCGGTCAGCCTGTTCGACCTCTTCACGGCGAATGTCGAAAACTTCCTCGCGACCCGCTTCGCCGCCGCCCGCGCGAAGGATGCGTCGGCGCCGGCATCATGGACATCCTGATCCGGCCGGCGCTGTCGGCGCTGGATTTCGAGTATGTCCGCCGATTGCGCAATGCCAACCGAACCCACCTGACCGGAGATGGGCGACGGATCGGCGTGTTGCGCCAACTGCGTTTCTGGTTGCGGCGCCCGGCCGGGATCGATCTCTATCTCGCGGAGTGCGACGGCCGGCGCTGCGGCTATCTGCTGCTGCGCCGCGCCGACGCGACCACCTTCATCACCGAAGTCGTCGATGTCCGCCATCGCGGACGCGGCGTCGCGCGCGAGATGATCCGTTTCGCCGCCGCGCGCCACCCGCATCTCAGCGCCGAGATCTTCGCCACGAACGAGGCGTCGCGGCGGTTGCATGCGCGCGCGGGGTTCGCCTTCGCCGGCGCGACCGACGGGCGTGAGCGCCATATCCTCGACGTCGCGGCCGCCGCGCGCGCCGCCTGACCGTCGTCGCGTCTTCGCCGGAGCGGCGTGAATGGAGGCCGGGCACGCTTGCCATGCGCCGCGCTCCGCCGCAGACTCGCGCAAAGGGGTAACCATGTCGCCAGTTTCCGCTCACGATCTGTCGCCGGTCGCGTCGATGGCTGCCTGGACGGGCGCCGCCATCGATTGGCGCCGCGAGGGCCTGCATCTCATCGACGCCGCGGAGCGCGCGGAGATCGATGCCGCGCTCGCGCATCTGCGCCGCCGGGGCGACATCGATCTGCCAGCGATCACGCCGACGCTTTTTCCTTTGCCGACGCTGGGCGCGCGGCTTGCGGCGCTGTCCGAGACGCTGCGCCATGGCTGCGGCTTCGTGCTGCTGCGCGGGCTGGAGATCGACCGCTACGACGCCGATGACATCGCGCGGATTTATGTCGGTCTCGGCGCCCATGTCGGTCGCGCCACGACGCAGTCGCGGCAGGGAGAGTATCTCGGTCATGTCGTCGACATCAGCGATGTCGATCCCACCGTCCGCGGCTACCAGTATGGCGGCGGCCAGAACATGCACAGCGATTCCTGCGACATCATCGGTCTGATGTGCGTGCGTGCCGCGCGGTCCGGCGGCGCCAGCCGCATCGTCAGCGCGGTCGCCATCCATGACGAACTGGCGCGCACCCGTCCGGATCTGCTGCGTCTTCACTACGAAGGCTTCGTCTACCGACGCAACGAACTCGACGCGAAGCTCGGGGCGGGCGTCGTGGTGCCGCCGGTGCCGATCGCGACCTTCTCGCGGGCGACCGGCGAGCTGTCCTGCTATCTGGGCACGAACTATGCCCTCAAGGCCGCCGATGCCGGAGACAGCGTGCTCAGCGCCGCGCAGCGCGAGGCGATCGCGATCGTCCAGGACATCGCGGCGCGTCCCGATTTCCATCTCGACATGTCGATCGGCGAAGGCGACATCCAGTTCCTCAACAACCGTCTGATGTTCCACGGACGCACGGCCTACGAGGATCATCCGGAGTTCGCGCGCCGTCGCCACATGCTGCGCCTCTGGCTGCGGGCCGGATCGTGGCCGCTGCTGCCCGCCAACCAGCGGCCGCACAGCGACGAGGATCATGCGCTGTGGGAACGCCAGCGCCGGCCCTTCATGGAACTGCCGTCGCGCTTTTTCGCCGACGTGGAGACGCGTCGCCGCGCATGAGCGCCGAGACCGAGCTCTACGCGCCCGTGAAGGCCTTCCTCGAGGCGCGGGGCTACGAGGTGAAGGGCGAGGTCCGGGGCTGCGACGCGGTCGGCGTGCGTGCCGGCGAGGAGCCCGTGATCGTCGAACTGAAGCGTGGCTTCAGCCTCGAACTCGTTCTCCAGGGCGTCGATCGCCTCGCCCTGAGCCCTCATGTCTATCTGGCCGTGGGCGCCTGGCCACGCCGGCTCGCGGAGATCCGCCGCCTGTGCCGTCGCCTGGGGCTCGGACTGATGATCGTGCGGCGCGGTCATGTCGAGGTCGCCGCGGACCCGGAACCCTACGTGCCGCGCCGCGATCGCAAGGCCGCCGCGCGATTGCTCGGCGAGCACGCGCGCCGTCGCGGCGACCCGAACAGCGGCGGCTCGACGCGCCGGCCGGTCATGACCGCTTATCGCCAGGAGGCGCTGCGCTGCGCGACGCTGCTGGAGGCACACGGTCCGATGTCGTTGGCCGCCCTGCGCGCCGCGGGCGACGTTCCCGCCGCCGCCAAGATCCTGCAGCGCGACGTCTATGGCTGGTTCGAGCGGCGCGGACGCGGCATCTACGCGCTGTCCGAGGGCGGACGCGCCGGTCTGGAGCGCTTCGGCCGCATGACCTGACGCCTGGAGGCGCCGGAGCGGCTCATGTATCGTCGTGCGCGTCGTGTGCGAGGAGGACGCCGCCATGCTGAAGGAATTCACGGATTCCACCGCGATCGTCGCCGACGGGCCGGCGCTGGCCGCGCGGCTCGAGCGCGACGGATACCTCTTCATCCGGGGCCTGCTGCCCCGCGACGCTGTGAGGGCGGTGCGCGCGCAGTTCCTCGCGCACGCCGCGCGGGGGGGCTGGCTCGCGGCCGGGCATCCGGTCGAGGCGGCGATCGCCGATCCGGCGCGCGCCTGCAAGGACCCGGAGCCGCGCTATCTCGACGTCTTCAAGCCGATGTGGATGCTCGAGGCGCTTCATCGTCTGAAGCATCATCCGAACATCGTCGGCGTCTTCGAGCGGATCTTCGGCGAAGCGGTGCTGGTCCATCCGCTGCTGGTGGCGCGCAACATCTTCCCGCAGCGCGCCGATTTCGATTTCACGACCGGCTCCCACCAGGACCGCATCCATATCGGCGGCGGCGTCAGCTACGCCTGCTGGACGCCGCTCGGCGACTGCCCGCGGTCCAAGGGCAGCCTGATCATGGCCGAGGGATCCCACCGGCGCGGCGTACTGGACATCCGCCTCGCCCCGGGCGCCGGCGGACTCGAGCTGGTCGATGATTTCGAGGGCAGCTGGGTCGGCTCCGATTTCGCGATTGGCGACTGCGTGATCTTCGTCGACACCATCGCGCACAAGGCGCTTCCCAACCGCAGCGCCGAGCTGCGCCAGAGCTTCGACGCGCGCTATCAGCGCCTGTCCGATCCGATCGCCGATGTCAGCGTCGGCACCTATGGCGGCATGTGCGGCTGGGACGAGGTCTATGCCGGCTGGTCGCAGGACGACTTGAAATACTACTGGATCAGTCAGGGCGCGAAGATCGTGCCCTTCGACCGCCAATACTACGAGCGGCGCGACCAGATCGCCTTCGACCTCGCCGCGCGCGGCGACCGGATCGCCCGGGACACGCTGCTGCGCGTGGTCCAGCGCGATCCCGACGCGGCGAAGCGCGCCCGTGCGCAGACCCTGCTCGATGCCCTCGACGCCGTGCCGGCATGACCGGCACGCGCACACGTCCGCGCATCGGCGATCTTCCGCCGGGTCCCGTGAACACGATCTCCGACGTGCCCGGCGTGCGCGTCGGGCATGCGACGCTGGCCGAGGGGGCCGTGCAGACCGGCGTCACCGCGATCCGCTTCCATGGCGGAGACCATTTCCGCGACAAGCTTCCGGCGGCAAGCGTGGTGTTCAACGGCTACGGCAAGAGCGCCGGCCTCGTGCAGGTCGACGAGCTGGGGCAGATCGAGACGCCGGTCCTGATGACGAACACGCTGTCCGTCGGGACCGCGGCCACGGCGCTGATCCGCCGGGCGATCGCCGAGAACCCGGAAATCGGACGCCGCACGTCGACCGTCAATCCGGTGGTCTTCGAGTGCAACGACGGCTTCCTGAACGACATCCAGGGGCTGCATGTCACCGAGGCGCATGCGCTGTCGGCGCTCGATGGCTGCACGGCCACGTTCGCGCGCGGCGCGGTCGGCGCCGGCCGCGGCATGAGCGCCTATGGCTTCAAGGGCGGCATCGGCACGGCCTCGCGTCAGCTGCGCCTGGATGGCGCCGAATTTCATCTCGGGGCGCTGGTGCTCGCGAATTTCGGACGTCTGCCCGATCTCGTGATCGGCGGCGATCCGATCGGCCGTCGCCTCGCTGCGTCAGCAGCCGCGGCGAGCTCGCCGCCGGAACGCGGGTCGGTCATCGTCGTCCTCGCCACCGACGTGCCGCTGGAGCATCGCCAGCTGCGACGCGTCGCCATGCGCGCGGTCGTCGGGCTCGTGCGCACGGGGTCGCATCTTGGCCACGGCAGCGGCGACATCGCGCTCGCCGTGTCGACGGCCGAGCCGCTGCGCCATGGCGAGGGGCGGGCTCTCCTGCCGCGTCGCATGCTGAACGAGAACCGCATCGACATGCTGTTCCGCGCCGCGGCCGAGGCGACGGAGGACGCGGTCGTCGATGCGCTGTTCGCGGCCGAGGACGTCGTCGGTCGTGACGGCAATCGTCGCGCCGCGCTGGGCTGACGGCGTCGCGCGCCAACGGACAGGAAGGGAACACGGGATGGATCTCCAGTTGTCGGGCCGGATCGCCCTCGTCACGGGCGCCAGCGTCGGCCTCGGCCGGCGCATCGCCTCCCTGCTCGCCGAGGAGGGGTGCCGCCTCGCGGTGGTCGCCCGCCGCGGCGCGCTGCTCGAGACGCTCGCCGACGAGATCGTCGCCCGCGGCGGCGAGCGCCCCCTGACGATCGTCCAGGACCTGACCGCGCCCGGCGCGCCGGACGCGATCCGCGATGCGGTCATCGGACGCTTCGGCCGGCTCGACATCCTGGTCAACAATGCCGGCGGTTCGCGGCCGCTGAGCGGGCTCGGTACCGACGCCGAATGGGCCGAGGCGATGGCGCTCAATTTCGACGCCGCGCGGCGGCTGACGCATGCGCTGGTCGACGGCATGCGCGCGCAGCGCTTCGGCCGGATCGTCAACGTCACGGGAACCGACGAACCCCTGATCCTCAATGCGGCGATGCCGCCGAACGGGGCGATGCATATCTGGGCCAAGGCGCTGTCGCGCCTGGTCGCGCGCGACGGCGTCACCGTCAACTCGGTTCCGCCGGGGCGTATCCATTCCGAGCAGATCGACACCCGCATCCTGCCGACCCGCGAGGCGCAGGAAAGCTGGGCCGAGGCGCATTGCCCCGCCGGCTATGTCGGCGAACCCGAGGACCTCGCGGTGCTCGTCGCCTTCCTGTGTTCGCCGCGCGCCCGCTACATCACGGGTCAGGTGATCCATGTCGATGGCGGCGTGCGTCTCGTGGCCCATTGAGCGGCGTGGCAGGCATGCAGGGCGACGACGTCGATTTCGCGGTCCTCGGTGGCGGTCTGGTCGGCGCCGCGACCGCCTGGGGCCTCGCGCGTCTGGGACGCCGCGTCGTGGTCCTCGACGAGGGCGATGTCGCGCATCGCGCGTCGCGCGGCAATTTCGCGCTGGTCTGGGTGCAGTCGAAGGGTCTCGGCATGCCGCGCTACGCGGCGTGGACGCGGCAATCCTCGGACCTCTGGAGCGGCCTTGCCGACGAATTGAAGCGCGAGACCGGGATCGACACGCGCTTCGAGCGCCCCGGCGGGTTTTCGCTCGCGCTCGACGAGGCCGAACTCGAACGCCGCGTCGCGATGCTGCGACGCCTGCACAACCAGCCCGAGATGACGGTCGCGCTCGGCACCGAGATCGTCGATCGCGGCCGACTCGCCGGCATGCTGCCGGAGATCGGTCCTGACGTTGTCGGCGGCGTCTATTGCCCCTTCGACGGTCACGCCAATTCCCTCAAGCTGCTGCGCGCGCTGCATGCGGGCGTGCAGCGACACGGGGCCGTCTATCGCAGCGGCTGCGCCGTCCAGGCGATCGAGCCCTCCGCGGACGGCTTCCGCATCCGCCACGACGGCGGCGAGACGCGCGCGGCGCGGGTCGTGCTCGCGGCCGGGATCGGCAATGCGCGCCTCGCGCCGATGGTGGGGCTGGAGGCGAAGGTCCGCCCGCAGCGCGGTCAGATCCTCGTCACGGAACGGCTGCAGCCCTTTCTCCGCCATCCCGTCGTCACGGTCCGGCAGACCGACGAGGGCTCGGTGATGCTCGGCGATTCGCAGGAGGAGGCCGGGTTCGACGACAGCGTCGGCACCGACGTGCTGGCTACGATCGCCCGCCGCGCGACGCGCATGTTTCCGCTGCTCGGCCGCGCCAATGTCGTGCGCAGCTGGGCGGCTCTGCGGGTGATGACCCGCGACGGGTTCCCGATCTATGCCGCGTCCGCGCGCCATCCCGGCGCCTTCCTCGTCACCTGCCACAGCGGCGTGACCCTCGCCGCCGCCCACGCCTATGTGCTTGCGCCGATGCTGGCGACGGGCGCACTGGCGCCCGACCTTGCCGCCTTCGCACCGGAGCGTTTCGATGTTTCGCCGCCTGGATGACGCGCTGACGCCGGCGCCCGTCGTCGGACTGACCGTCGACGGAACGCGCATCGAGGCGCGCGCTGGAGACCTGCTCGCGGCGGCCCTGCTCGCCGCCGGGCGCGGCGTGTGCCGGACCACCCCGGTGAGCGGCGCGCCGCGTGCGCCCTATTGCATGATGGGCGTGTGCTTCGAGTGCCTCGTGACGGTCGACGGCATGGGCAGCCGCCAGGCCTGTCTCGTGCCGGTGCGCGCGGGCATGGTGGTCGAGACGCAGCGTGGCGCGCGGGTTCCCGGACGATGAGCGCGCCGGATCTTCCCGCCCGCTGCGACATCGCGGTGATCGGTGCCGGGCCTGCGGGGCTGGCGGCGGCCACGATCGCGGCGCGCGCGGGGCTCTCCACCGTCCTGTTCGACGAGCAGCCCGCGCCGGGCGGTCAGGTCCATCGCGCCGCGACGACGACCCCGCTCGCGGATCCAGTGGCGATCCTCGGCACCGGGCAGACGCGCGGCGTGGCGCTGGCGCGAGACTGCGCGGCGAGCGGCGCACGCATCCTGTCCGGCGCCACCGTGTGGAGCGTCGCGGCGGATGGCACGCTTGGCGTGTCTCTGGCCGGCGCTGCGGCGCCTGTCGTCGCGCGCCATGTGATCATCGCCACCGGCGCGCTCGAGCGACCCATGCCGATCCCCGGCTGGACGCTGCCCGGCGTCATGACCGCCGGCGCGGCCCAGATCCTGCTCAAGACCGGCGGGCTGGTCGGCGAGGGGCGTGTCGTGCTGGCGGGGTGTGGCCCGCTGCTCTGGCTGCTCGCGGCGCAATACCGGCGCGCCGGGGCGCGGATCGCGGCCCTGCTCGACACCACACCGCGTGCGAACTGGCGCGCCGCGGCGCGGCACCTGCCGGACTTCCTCGCCTCGCCTTATCTGGCGAAGGGCCTGCGCCTGCTGGCCGAGGCACGTCGATCCCTGCCCGTGTTCGGCGGGATCCGCGACCTGCGCGCGGAGGGCGGCGCGGATGGGCGGCTGGCGCGCGTGTCCTTCCGCCGCGGCGCGCGAGCCGTGCAATCCCTGGACGCCGATCTCCTGCTGCTCCACCAGGGCGTCGCGCCCAACGTGAACCTCGCCCTGTCCGCCGGCTGCGCGCATGAATGGGACGACGTGCAACTTTGCTTCCGGCCCGTGCTCGACGCCTGGCTGACATC
>CAYSUY010000051.1:0-14123 GCA_964434345.1 uncultured Acetobacteraceae bacterium | reverse complement strand
CCACCGTGGAGACCATCTCGATCGCCGGCGATGGCGGCGGAATCGGCGGTGCGGAGGTCGCCGAGGCGCGCGGGCGTCTCGCGGCTCTGGGGGCGCTGCACCGGCTCGACGCCGGCGCTGCCGACATGCGCATCGAAGCGGCGACGCGCGCGCGCGCGGACATCGCGATGGGGATGCGTGGCCGTCGCTTTCTCGACGTGCTCTATCGCCCGGCCGAGGCGTTCCGCATCCCGGACGACGAGACGCTTGTCTGTCGCTGCGAGGAGGTCAGCGCAGGTCGTGTCCGCGAGGCCGTGACGCTCGGTTGTCCAGGCCCGAACCAGCTGAAATCCTTCCTGCGCTGCGGCATGGGGCCATGCCAGGGCCGGATGTGCAGCCTCACCGTCACGGAGGTCATGGCCAAGGCACGCGGCGTGTCGCCCGGTGCGATCGGCCATGTGCGGCTGCGCGCGCCGGTGAAGCCCGTGACCCTTGCCGAGATCGCCGCCATGCCGACCAGCCCGGAGGCGGAGCGGGCCGTCCTGCGCGGCTGAAGCGGCAGGCGCGGCGTCAGCGAGCCGCGGCGATGCGCGCGAGCAGGTCGCCGAGCATGGCCTGACGCGCGGCATCGGTACCGCCCACCGAGGCGTGGAGGACACCGCTGGGCCACGCCATCGTCTGGCGGCGCAGCGGGCCGATGAAGATGCCGTGCGCGCCATCCTCGTAGAACCAGGTGTCGATATCCGCGCCTTTCGTGCGCTGCTCCGCTATCCATTGCTCGGGGCTTTGCGTCCGCCCGCGCGGATTGACGCGTTCGTTGCACGCCGCGGCGTTGCCGGTCGGCCCGTCGAACCCGGCCATGTTGAGCCGGCACGGGACGCGGCGCTGCCAGCGCCAGTCGGTCTCGGTCTGTCCCGCGTAGTTGTCGAGGCGACCGAAGATCGCGCGCACCGGCACGGCGAGACGGTCCGGCAGGCCGAGTCCGGCGCCCGCGATGCCCTCGGCGAAGACCGTGCGCACATGGGCCGGATCGACCACGGCGGCGAGGTTGGCGACGACATCGGCGCCGTTCGAGATGCCGTAGATGTGGATGCGCGATGGATCCACGCCGTCCTGCCGGATCGCCCAGCGATAGGCGCCGAGCGCGGTCGTGAAGATCATCCGCTGACGCGCCTCGTAGGTCATGTTGCGGACCCAGAAGCTCGAGGGCCGGTCGAAGCCGTTCATGCGATAGGCGTCGAAGCCCAGCACGCCCACGCCTGCGGCGTGAACGGCCCCCATCACGGCGCGGACATCGCCGCCGCCGCCGCCGCCATGGACGAAGATCACGAGCGGTGCGGGACGCGCCGCCGGCAGGCGGAACTCCACGGACGGGTTCGCCGGGTCGAAGCTCGCGAGCGGGCCGGACACGCTGTGCATGCCTGGCCCGATCTCGACCAGCCGTCGCTCGGGCGTGCCGGCGGCCACCCCCGGATCGGCGCCATCGCCGGCACAGGACGCGAGCAGCACCGCCACGAGGGCGGCGCGGCATGCCGGGGTGATGCTTGGTGTGCGGTCCATGGCGGGTCCTCTGCGACAGGCTTTGAGTGGCGATCTTGCGGCGGCGCGTCGACCGATGTCGAGTGATGCCGCGTGCCGTCGCGCACGACACGCTGGGCGATCGCCCGTCCGGCGGATAGCATCACCTCATGACCCTGCGCATGCCCCTGTCGGGTCCAAGCGTCTGGACCGGACCCGAGATCGCCGCCTCGACCCGCTGGATCCGCGACCTCGATGCCGCTCATGTCGCGGAACTCGACGCGGCGCTCGAGGCCGTGCGCGGCCGTCCCTGGCGCGAGATCACGCGCGACGATTTTCCCCTCCCGGGCTTCGCGCCGCTGCTGGCCGATATCGCCGCCGAACTCGAAACCGGCAGCGGGATCGTCAAGCTGCGGGGCTTTCCGGTCGGGCGCTACGACGAGGACGATCTGCGCCGCGTCTATTTCGGGCTCGGCACGCATATCGGTACGCCCGTGTTCCAGAACCGCGGCGGCGAGTTGATGCGCGCGATCCGCGACGAGGGCGCGCAGGTCGGGGCGCGTTATGGCGAGACCCGCGATGCGGGCGGCGGCCGTTTTCTGTCTTCCTACGCCCGGACCCTGACCAATGGCGGGTTGCGCTTTCACACCGATCGCACCGATGTCGTCGGCCTGCTCTGCGTGCGCCAGGCGCGTGCGGGCGGGGTGAGCAAGCTTGCCTCCACCCCGGCCATCCACAATGCGCTGCTGGCACGGCGTCCGGATCTGCTGGAGACGCTCTTCGCGCCCTTCTGGCGCAGCCGGTTCGGCGAGGAGTCGAGCGATCGCGACAGCGTCTACGCCCTGCCCATCTTCGGGATTGAGCAGGGCCGGTTCACGTCGCATTTCTCGCTGACCTTCATCGAGGCGGCGCAGCTGGTCGCGGGCGTTCCGAAGCTGACGCCGCTTCAGGCGGAGGCGATCTCGGTCCTGCTGGAGACGGCCGAGGACCTGTCCTTCGCGATGACTCTCGCGCCGGGCGATCTTCAACTCGTTAACAGCCATGTGACCTATCACGGTCGCACGCCGTTCGAGGACGACGCATCCAGCGGCCGCGACCGGCTTCTGCTGCGGCTCTGGCTCACCATGGCCGACAACAGGCCCCTGCCTGCCGATCACGCCGTGCTCTGGCGTGTCGTCGCCGCGGGCATGCCGCGCGGCGGCATCGCGCAAGGGTAGACTCGCGGCCGTCCGATCGGATATCGGATGGTTTTTCGCTGAATGTCGATCGATCGAACGACGAACCGGCAGGCGCGGCGGGAAGCAACGGTGTCACGTGACTGACAAGAACCTCAGGTTCAAGCTCGAATCAGGCGCCTCGCGGGTCTTCAACTGCCTGCAGATCACGCGCGGCCTGGCGGAACGCCAGATCGAGGCGGGTGGCCCGTCCAGCCCGCTGTTCTTCACGTCGCGGCACCTCAACAACGTCGTCCTGATCAAGGAGCCGAACACGACGCAGGAAACCGCCCGCGACAGCCTCGATCCGCCGCTGCCGGTCCGGACCAAGATCTTCATTCCCTACAACGCCGACAATCCCTACGAGGGCGGGGAATCGGTCGTCACCGACGATCCCCGGTTCAAGGACGCGCTGCGCCATCTCATCGGGGACGGCGCCGACGCCGCCGAGCGTTTCGAGCGCGACTATGAAAAGATCCGCATGCTCGAGCAGCTGCCATCGCTCGACCCGTTCCTGCTGAAGGACAAGTTCGCGCTGGCGGGGATCCAGACCAACGAGGATTATTTCCGGCTCTCGGAGGAGGAGTGGCGAAACATCCGCGCCCATATCCGCGAGCGTTTCGCCCTGATGTGCCGCTTCGCGACGAACTCACAGGGCGACGTCAGCGACCAGATCGTCGACAAGCTCGTCGACCGGATCTGGGAAGCCAAGAACCTGGAGCCGCTGCACCCGTTGCTGGCCGCCTTCGGCCTGCCGACGGACCGGGCCGGCGAGTTCTTCTATTGCTGGAAGGGCGTGAGCTACTTCGACTACGAGTTCACGCGCAACACGACCCTGCTGCGCAACTTCTCGGCCTGGATCCAGTCGGTCCAGCCACGTGGACCGGCGCATCGCGACGACAGCGCCTCGATCGAACGGGACCGCGCCCATATCCGCGGGCGCATGCGCGTGATGGTCAGCGAGACCCTCGGCATCCTCAAGGAGTTCAACGACAGCTTCGACATGCTGTTCCGCAAGCGCGAGACCGCGAAGAACTTCTCGGCCTTCATGCTCAATTCGAAGAAGCACTTCTGGACGCTGGGCAACAATCTCAACGGCGTCTACCACGTGCTCTCGCTGTGGCGGCAGGCGACCGCACGGTCGATCGACCAGAGCCTGCCGCCCGCGCAGCTGGTGCGCCTGATGCGCATCCTCGCCGAACTCGTCTGACGATCCGTCGGCTGCCGGGGGCGCGCAGTTATCTATTATCCTTTCGGTTGACATTCGCCATAGTGCGATGCCCCGTTCCGGTTCAAGCGCCCGAGCTGTCTGGACGCGGGGCGGACACATAGCCGGCCGTGTGCCATGGACGACAGGAATCTTCGACTCAAGCTCGAATCGGGCGCCTCGCGTGTCTTCAATTGCCTGCAACTGACGCGCGGATTGCGCGACGCGGGCAGCGAGGACGCGCCGGCCGAGCCGTTCTTTGCGCTGCGCGGGCTCAACAACATCATCTTCATCAAGGAGACGGCGCTACCCGGCAGGAGCGGGCGCGCTGCGCCCGAGGCGTCGCTCCCGGTGCGCACAAAGCTCTTCATTCCCTACAATCCCGCGAACCCCTACGAGGGCGGTCAATCCAGCTTCACGGACGAAACCCGTTTCGAGGAGGCGATCGCCTACCTGACCGGTGCCTCGGCGGCATCCTCCGAGCCGTTCCGCCGTGACCTCGAGAAGATCCGCCTGCTCGAGCAGATGCCGTCGCTCGATCCGTTCCTGCTCAAGGACAAGTTCACGCTCAGCGGGATCAAGGTCAACGACGCCTACTTCAAGCTCTCGCAGGAGGACTGGACCAATATCCGGACGCATATCCGGCAGCGTTTCGTCATGATGTCGCGCTTCGCCGCCGAAGGGCAGGGCGAGGTGTCCGACGAGGTCGTCGACCGGCTGGTGGACCGGATCTGGGAGGCGCGGCAGATCGAGCCGCTCTATCCGCTGTTGACCGCCTTCGGCCTGCCGGTCGAAAAGGCGGCGGAGTTCTTCTACGCCTGGAAGGGCATCGCGTTCTTCGATTTCGAGTTCGCGCGCAACGCCGAACGTGTGCGCGGCTTTTCTTCCTGGCTGCAGACGGCGACCGTGCGCGGCGCGCTGCACCGCGCGGAGGCCGAGGCCTTCGACCAGGATCGCGCCCAGGTGCGCGCACAGCTGCGGGGCAAGCTTGGCGAGACGCTGAGCATCCTCACCGAGTTCAACGAGAGCTTCGATCAGCTTTTCCGTCGCCGCGAGACCGCGCGCGCCTTCTCCAGCTTCATGCTCAATTCGCGCCGCCATTTCTGGCAGTTGGGAAACAATCTGAACGGCATCTATCATGTCGTGTCCCTCTGGGACCGGGTCACCGGTCGGCTACCGGGGCGCGCCGTGCCGGCAGTCCAGATGGCGCAGCTCATGCGGGTCCTGCGCGAGATCGGCTGAGCCGGGCGGCGCATCTGCCGTTGCGATTCACGGTTTGATAACCCCGCTTGCGGATCATCCACCGAACGGCGCATGTGGCGATGCGGCACGTAGAACGATAAACGGACGGCGGCTTTCATGGTCGATACCAACCTCAGGATAAAGCTCGAATCAGGCGCCTCGCGCGTCTTCAACTGCCTGCAGTTGACGCGCGGGCTGCGCGACCAGAGCGAAACGTCGGGTCAGGGCGACGTTCCTGTCGCGGACCTGTTCTTCGGCTCGCGCACCCTCAACCACGCGATCCTGATCAAGGAACCCAATCTGGGTGGAGAGCGCGGGCGCGATCCCTTCGAAATGCCGCTGCCCATCCGGACCAAGCTCTTCATTCCCTACAATGCGGAGAACCCCTACGAGGGCGGGGAGTCGAGCTACACCGACGATCCGCAGTTCGAGGAGGCGCTGAGCTACCTGACCGGCGCGGGTGGCGAGAACCCGGAGACGTTCCAGCGCGACCTCGAAAAGATCCGGCTGCTGGAGCAGCTGCCCTCGCTCGACCCGTTCCTGCTCAAGGACAAGTTCGCGCTCAGCGGCATGCCCGTCAACGAGGCCTATTTCCGTCTCTCGGAGGAGGAGTGGCGGAACATCCGCGCCCATATCCGCGAGCGTTTCGTCCTGATGTGCCGCTTCGCCACCGAATCCCAGGGCGAGGTCAGCGCCGATGTCGTCGACCGGCTCGTCGACCGCATCTGGGAGGCGCGCGACCTCGAGCCGCTCTATCCGTTGCTCAGCGCGTTCGGGCTTCCGACCGATCGGGCCACCGAGTTCTTCTATTGCTGGAAGGGGATCGGTTTCTTCGACTACGAGTTCACCCGCAACACGCCGCTGGTACGTGGCTTCTCAAGCTGGATCCAGGGCGCGCAGCCGCGCGGCGCGATGCACCGCGAGGACGCCGAGGCGATCGAGCAGGACCGCGCACATGTGCGTGGCCGCATGCGTGCGATGCTGGCCGAGACCCTCGGCATCCTGCAGGAATTCAACGGCAGCTTCGATCAGCTCTTCCGGCGGCGCGAGACGGCGCGCAACTTCTCGAAGTTCATGCTCAATGCGCGTCGCCATTTCTGGTGTCTGGGCAACAACCTGAATGGCATCTACCATGTCGTCTCGTTATGGAACCGTGTCACCGCCCGAGCTCCGGACCGCAACCTGCCGCCGGCACAGATGGTGCGGCTGCTGAGGATCCTGCGCGAGCTGGTCTGAGCAGCCGCGCGGCGCCGCGTGTCTGCATCCTCGAGAACGACTGGCTGCCGCGCGAGGTCGCCCCGCATATCGCGCGTTTCGCGGCGCCCTATGCCGGTCTGTTGCGGCGCGGCGGCGGCGCGGATTGGACCTATGACGTCTTCCACGTCCCTGCCGGCGAATGGCCCGCCGACGAAACGCGCTACGACGCCTTCGTCCTGACCGGCAGCCGCCACGACGCCTTTGCCGATACGCCCTGGATCGTCGCGTTGCGCGCACGCGTCGCGGCCCTGGTCGCCGCGCGGCGCAAGCTCGTTGGCATCTGCTTCGGCCATCAGGTGCTCGGCCACTGCCTTGGCGCACCCGTGGGGCGCGCGCCGGGAGGCTGGCATGTCGGGCGCTTCGGCTATGACTGGCATGGGACCGGCGCGCTCGATGCAGGCGCCGTGGCGCCGCGCTTCGATCTTCTGGCCGTCCATCAGGATCAGGTCCTCGACCTGCCCGCAGGCGCCCGCCTCCTGGCCTCGGCGCCGACCTGCCCCGTCGCGGGCTTCACCTATGGCGACCATGTCCTCGCGCTTCAGCCTCATCCCGAACTGGACACGATCACGGTCGGTAATCTCGCCGAGCGCTTCCGGCCCGTGATCGGGGATGTGGCCGCCGATGCGGCACGCGCGGGGCTCGCGGCGGGCCATGACGGCGACGCCATCGGCCGGCTGATCGTGGAGTTCCTGTCGGCGTGAACTGGACCTCGCGCTCGCGGATGCTTGCCCCGTTCGGGGTCCGCAGTTTCCGTTACCAATGGCCGGCGGACCTCGCCACCTCCTGCGCCTTCGAGATGGAGACGCTGGCGCTGGGCTGGTTCATCCTGGTCGAGACCGGCTCTGTCCTGCTGCTGACGCTGTTCGCATCGCTGCAATACATCGGCACGCTGTTCGCGCCGATGATGGGGGTGATCGGCGACCGCATCTCGCATCGTCGGCTGCTCTGCGTCATGCGCGCGATCTACCTTGCCCTGGCGACGCTGCTCTGTGGACTCGCCTTCGCCGGGCTGCTCGGCCCGGCCCAGGCCTTCGCGGTCGCCGCGCTCGCGGGGCTGGTGCGCGCCTCGGATTTCGGCGTGCGCAACGTGCTGATCAGCGAGACGATCCCGCCGGACCGGCTGCTCGGGGCGCTCGGCCTGTCGCGCATCACCGCCGACGGCGCCCGCGCCATCGGCGCCCTCGCCGGTGCCGGCACGGTGGCGGCGCTGGGCTTGAGCTGGGCCTATGTCCTGGTGGTCGGCTGCTACGCCGCGAGCCTCGTGCTGACCTTCGGCACCGGCGCGCGCGGCGTGGTGGCCGCGCCGCGCGCCATGACGCCCGCGCATGGCGATCCCGGCGGGCGGCGCTCGCCATGGAGCGATCTGGGGACCGCGGTCCGGCTGGTCTGGGCGATGCCGCCGCAGCGCGCGGTCATGAGCTTCGCCTTCCTGGTCAATCTCGCGACCTATCCCTTCATTCTTGGCCTGCTGCCCTACCTCGCGCGCGAAGTCTACGGCGTGGACCAGACGGGCCTCGGCTACATGGTGGCGACCACGGCGCTGGGATGCGTCGCCGCGTCGATCCTCCTCGGGCGTCTCGAGGGCCGTCTGCTGCCGGCGCGCAGCATGCTGGTCTTCTGCATCGTCTGGCAGGTGCTGACGATCGCGCTCGGCATGACGCAGAGCCTCGGGATCGGGCTCGTCGTCCTCGCGATGACCGGGCTGGCCCAGGGCCTGTGCATGGTCCCGATGACGGTCATACAACTGCGCAATGCGCCGGCTGACCTGCGCGGCCGGATCGCCGGCCTGCGGACCCTCGCCGTCTATGGTCTGCCGCTCGGGCTCTGGCTGTCCGGACCGCTGATCGACCGCGCGGGCTTCGCCGTCGCGACGCTGGTCTATGGCGGTGTCGGACTGGTGGCCACGGTGGCGATGCTGGTGCTGTGGCGGACCCATCTCTGGCCGGCGGACGCGGCGGCGAATCGCTGAGCGCCGGCGCGGCGCGCTTGATCCGGCCGCGGGCGATGCGCATCATCGCCGCTTCGCCGGGCGCCGCCGCCGCGGCGCGACGCGCCATCATGCAGGAGCGGCTCAACGTGCTCGAATTCCTCGTCGCGGCCACGCCGCGCGGCCGGCTCTGAGCGCAGGCGCAGGGACGTCGATGTCGACCTGGCGCGAGACGCTCGCCCTTCACCTCAGGCCGCGACTGCTGGCCGTTCTGTTCATGGGCTTCGGCTCGGGACTGCCGCTGCCGCTGACGTTCGGCACGCTCACCTTCTGGCTCGCGGAATCGGGCGTCAGCCGCACGACGATAGGCCTGCTGGCGCTGGTCGGAACCGCCTACTCGCTCAAGTTCCTCTGGGCGCCGCTGGTCGATCGTCTGCCGCTCGGCCTGCTGACCCGCCGTCTCGGGCGACGCCGCGGCTGGGCGCTCGCCGTCCAGGCCCCGCTGGCGCTTGCGATCCTCGCGCTCGGCTTCACCGACCCCCGCGTCGATCCCGGCGCGACGGCGCTGGTCGCCCTGGTGATCGCCGTGCTCTCGGCGACCCAGGACATCGTCGTCGACGCCTACCGCATCGAAATGCTGCGCCCGGACGAGCAGGGCGCAGGCGCCGCCGCGACCCAATGGGGCTATCGCTTCGGCATGATCGTGTCGTCCGCGGGCGCGCTCTACGCGGCCGAGTTCGGGGGCTGGCGGTTCGCCTTCGCGGCGATGGCGGCCTTCATGCTGGTCGGCATGGCAGCGGTCCTGCTCACGCCGGAGCCGGCCGCCGCCGCGCCCGCCGCCCCGCCGCGCAGCGGTGGCATCGGCGCGCGGATCGCCGCCTGGATCGCCGCCGCGGCGATCGGGCCGTTCCGCGAGTTCATGGGACGCAAGGGCTGGGCGGCGATCCTGGTCTTCGTCGTGCTGTACAAGTTCGGCGACGCCCTCGCCGGCGTCATGGCCAACCCCTTTTACGTCGCGATGGGGTTCTCGCGGCTCGAGGTGGCGAACATATCCAAGGTCTTCGGGGTCGCCGCGACGCTCGCCGGGGTCGCCGCGGGCGGAATGCTCGTCCATCGCCATGGCCTTGCGCGCGCACTGATCCTGTGCGGCGTCCTGCAGGCCGTCTCCAACCTGATGTATGTCGTGCAGGCGCTGGCCGGACATGACGTGGCGCTGCTGACCGCGACCATCGGGATCGAGAATTTCGCCGGTGGCATGGGATCGGCCGCCTTCGTCGCGTATCTCTCCGGCCTGTGCAACGTCGCCTATACGGCGACCCAGTACGCGCTGCTGTCGTCGCTGGCGACCGTCGGCCGCACGACGCTTTCGGCGGGCGGCGGCTGGTTGTCGCTGCAACTCGACTGGCCGCTCTTCTTCCTCGTCACCACCCTCGCGGCCTTGCCGGGTATCGCGATGGCCGTCTGGGTGATGCGCCGCTTTCCCCCGGCACCGCAGGAGGCGCGATGATGATGCGCAGGACCGGGCCCGAGGGGCTGGGCTGGATCGGCGAGGGGCTGGACCGGCCGGAATGCGTGCTCTGCACCGCCGCCGGCGATACCTACGTGTCGCATCGCACCGGGCTCACCCGCATCGACGCAGCGGGCCGGACGACCCATCGTGTCTTCGGCACGTCGCCGGACTGGATGGTCAACGGGATCGCGATCGACCGGGATGGCAGCTTCCTGGTGGCGAATCTCGGGCGGGTCGGTGGCGTCTGGCGCTGGTCGTCGCGCGGCGGCCTCGTGCCGTTCGTGACGGAGATCGAGGGCGTACCGCTTCCCGGAGCCGCCAATTTCGTCGGCCTGGACGGCCAGGGACGCGCCTGGATCTCCATCAGCACGCGCCTGCAGCCGCGCGACCTCGCCTTCAATCGCGGGCGCGAGGACGGGTTCGTGATCCAGGTCGACGGCACCGGCGCACGCATCGCCGCCGAGGGCTTCGGCTTCACCAACGAGGCGCATGTCGATCCCTCCGGCCGCTTCCTCTACGTCAACGAGACCTATGCCCGCCGCCTCGTGCGCTTCGCGATCGGCGCGGACGGCACGCTGGGGCGACGGGAAACGGTGACGGAATTCGGCGATGGCGCCTTTCCCGACGGCTTCGCCTTCGACACGCAGGGGCATGTCTGGGTCGCCTGCGTGGTCGCCAACCGCCTGATCCGCGTGGCACCGTCCGGTGCGCAGGAGATCGTCCTGGACGACAGCGACCCTGATCTGGACCGCATCGCGGACGCGGCCTGGGCGGCGGAGCGTTTCGACCGCGCGCTCCTCAATCTTGGCGAGGCACGGCGCCTCGGCAACCTGGCCTCGGTCGCGTTCGGCGGCCCGGATCTAAGGCTGATCCATCTGGGCTCGCTCGCGGCCACGCGCGTCGCCACGCTGCGCAGCCCGGTCGCCGGTGTCGCGCCGCATCACTGGGACATCCGTCCGGATTTCTGATCGCGGGCGGGGCGTTTCGGGACCCTCGTCCATGCGGCCTTTCGCATGACTAACGGACCACCGGGCCGCTATCGAAGCCTTGACCATGTGCCCTGGATGCTTGATCCGAAGATCGGCGGCGGCGGTGCGCCCGTGATCGCCGCGGCGCGCCGCGTGGCCCACGGATATGGCGAGGCGGTCGAGGAATACGGTGCGGCCCTGATCTCGCTGCCCTGCGGTGCCGCGGTGCAGCTCGAGGCCGGCTATAGCTGGGCGCCGCGGTCGGGCGGCGATTTCGCGTGGCGGATCGCTGCGACGGGCGCCTATCTCCAGCAGACCAGGGGACACCTCGTCGTGCGCGGTGCCGATGGCGCGGTCGAGACCCTGGGCACCGCGCAGCCGAGCTATGCGCCGATGGTGGCGCGGGTGCTCGCCGATTTCCGCGCGGGCGCGCCTCCCTTTGCGACCCTCGACGACTGCGACGCCGCGGCGAGTCTGGTCGACGCGATCTACGCCGCCTCTTGAGGCGCTTCGCGCGGCAGGACGAGCGTCACCGCCCAGGCGAACAGCAGCGCGATCGCCGCCGCCCACAGGCACGCCTGCAGCCCGCCCCAGCCATGGAACGCCCCCGAGGCGAGCGTGCCGAGGAAGCGGCCGGCCGCATTGGCCGCGTAATAGAAACCGACATCCTCGGCCGCCTTGCGCGAGCCGGCATAGGCGAGGATGAGATAGGAGTGGAGGGACGAATTCACGGCGAACACGACGCCGAACCCGAACAGCCCGACGAGGACCAGCGGCGCGGCGATCGCCGGATCGCCGGGCAGCGCCAGGGCGAGGGTCGCGGGCAGCACGGCAAGCGCGAGGCCCCAGAGCCGGGCGGCACCGACGGCGCTTGCCACGCCCCCGCCGCCGCGTCCGGCGAGGGCGGGCGCCGCGGCCTGGACAGCGCCGTAGAAGATCGTCCACAGCGCGAGCGTCGCGCCGATCGCCGCGAATCCCCACCCGGCGGCCTGCAGGAAGAGCGGCAAGGCGATCACGAACCATGCATCGCGTGCGCCGAAGAGACAGATCCGTGCCGCGGCAAGAAGATTGACGCCGCGGCTCCGGGCGAGAAGTTCGCGCGCCGTGCGCGACGCCGGCGCGCGGCCCAGGAGAGGCGGCAGGGCGCCCGCCGCGGCGACCGCGACGACGGCGAGTCCACCCGCCATGATCCACAGCGCGCCACGGAAGCCCGCGGCGCCGAGCAGGGCACCGCCAAGGAAGAACCCGGCGCCCTTCATCGCATTCTTGCTGCCCGTGAACCACGCCACCCAGGCGAAGAGCCGGCCAGGCGTGTCGCCCGCGGTCAGCTTGATCGCCGATTTGCTCGCGGTCTTCGTCAGGTCCTTCGCGATGCCGCAGAGCCCTTGCGCGCCCGCGACCCAGGCCACGGACATGGCGACGCTCCATCCGGGATCGACGGCCGACAATGCCAGCAGGCCGACGACCTGGAGCGCGAGACCGACGACCAGCATGCGCGCGATGCCGGCGCGCAGCGCGAGCCAGCCGCCGAGGAGATTGGCCACGACGCCGGCGGCCTCGTAGAGCAGGAAAAGCGCCGCGAGCGTCAGCGGTGCGAAGCCTAGCGTGAAGAAATGCAGCAGGACCAGCATGCGCAGCGCGCCATCGGTGAGCGTGAAGCCCCAATAGGCGGCCGTCACGATCGCGTAGTGGCGCGCGGCGCTGCCAGCCATGACGCTCACCGCCCCGGCTCGCGTGCCGCGATCAGTCGCGCGAGGTCGACCATGCGGCAGGCATAGCCCATCTCGTTGTCGTACCACGCGTAGACCTTCGCCATGGTCCCAGCGGTCACCAGCGTGGACGGGGCGTCGACGATCGAACTGCGCGTGTCCTGGGCGAAATCCGCCGACACCAGGGGACGGTCCTCGACACCCAGGATGCCGGCGAGATGGCCGCGCGCGGCGGCGCGCAGCGCGTCGTTGATCTCGCGCGCGTCCGTCGCGCGGCGCATCTCGAAGACGCAGTCGGTCAGGCTGGCGTTGAGGATGGGGGCGCGCACCGCATGCCCGTTCAGACGGCCGGCGAGTTCCGGGATGATCAGGCCGATCGCCGTGGCGCTGCCCGTCGTGGTCGGCTGGAGCGAGAGCATCGCGCTGCGCGCGCGGCGCAGGTCGCGATGGGGTGCGTCGACGATGCCGTTGGTGTTGGTCGGCGCGTGGATGGTGGTGATCTGACCGTGGCTGATCCCGATCGCGGCGTGGAGCACGGCGACGACGGGGGCGAGACAATTGGTCGTGCAGGAGGCGGCCGTGACCACGCGATGCACGGCCGGGTCGTAGCGGTCGTGGTTGATGCCGACCACGACGTTGAGCGCCGCGGGATCCTTGACCGGTGCCGCGACGATCACCCGCCGCGCGCCCCGCTCGAAATGTCCCTGCAGGGCGGCGGGGGTGAGGAACTTGCCGGTGCAGTCCAGAACCAGTTCGACGCCAGAGCCGGACCAGTCGATCGCGCCGGGATCGGTCTGCGCGGTGAAACGGATCGCGCGCGCGCCGATCGTGACCGCCTCCTCGCCCGCCTTTTCCTCCGTCGCCGCTATCGTCGGTCCGCGCCAGCGCCCCTGTACGCTGTCGAATTCGAGAAGATGCGCGCAGGTCGCGGCCCCGCCCCGCGCCTCGTTGACATGGACGATGTCGAGCCGGCCGTCGCGGCCCGGATCGTCCACCGGTCGATGCGCGCCGCCCAGCGCCGCGCGGAGCACGAGGCGGCCGATGCGGCCCATGCCGTTGATGCCGATCCTCATCGTCATCTCCCTTCGCGTAGGTCCAGAAGCGGTCCGTTATCAGAGCGGCATGACGGATTCGTGACGGGTTTCCGGCGATCCGCCCGCATCGCCTCTTTACAACTCTTATCTTCGTTGCCGCACGGGTTCCGATAGCCTGTCCACATCGCAGATATCGAACCTGGAGGTTCGCGATGAACGCATCGTTCGACCGCAAGCGCCTGGGGATCCTGCTCCTGGCCGTCCTGTTGCCCGTCCTGGCGGCCCTTGCCGCGTCGGGCAACGCGTCTCCGCCTGCGCTGCAGCCGCCTGGCGGTCCGGTCGTCCTCGAGATCACCGGACGCATCGGCGTCACCAATGGCGACGCGCGCGCGCGCTTCGACATGACGATGCTCGAGGGGCTGGGCGTGACCACCACGAAGACGACGACCGCCTGGACCAGCGGTCAACAGGTCTTCGACGGGGTGCGCATGCAGACATTGCTCGAGCGGGTCGGCGCGTTCGGCGACCGCATCGAGGCCGTCGCGCTCAACGACTACA
>CAYSUY010000050.1:0-21901 GCA_964434345.1 uncultured Acetobacteraceae bacterium | reverse complement strand
TGCGCCTGTCGGGGTCCGGCGCGGGCGAGGCCATCCGGGCGCTGACGCGGCGTGCGCTGCCCCCGCCGCGGCGCGCGGTGCGGCGCGCGCTGTTCGAGCCGGACGCCCCCGCCCCCTTCGACGACGCGCTCGTGCTCTGGTTTCCCGGGCCCGCCTCCTTCACGGGCGAGGACATGGCGGAGCTGCAGATCCATGGCAGCCGCGCCGCGTGCCGGCTCGTGCTGGCGGCGCTGGGCCGGCGGCCAGGGTTTCGCCTCGCCCGCGCGGGCGAGTTCGCGCGCCGCGCCTTCGACCGCGGCAAGCTCGCCCTCGATCAGGTCGAGGCGCTCGCCGATCTGATCGCCGCCGAGACCGAGAGCCAGGCGCGCCAGGCGATGCGGCAGCTCGGACGCGGTTTGGGCGCGCGCTGCGAGGCGTGGCGGCTGCGCATCCTGGGCGCGCGGGCGCGGGCCGAGGCCGAGATCGATTTTCCCGACGAGGATCTGCCCGGCGGACTGATCGCCCAGCTGGCGCCGGAGCTGCGGGCGCTTGGCGCCGAGCTCGATGCCTGTCTCGCCGATGGCGGTCGCGGCGAGCGGCTGCGCGACGGTCTGGCGGTCGCGGTCCTGGGGCCTCCGAACGCCGGAAAATCGAGCCTCGTCAATAGGTTGGCTGGGTATGAGGCCGCTATCGTCGCG
This sequence comes from uncultured Acetobacteraceae bacterium, assembly GCA_964434345.1. GTDB lineage: Bacteria > Pseudomonadota > Alphaproteobacteria > CACIAM-22H2 > CACIAM-22H2 > CAIOSQ01. The sequence goes on along the minus strand of CAYSUY010000050.1, from coordinate 21,224 downwards.
GCTGTCGCCGGCACCACGCGCGACGTGATCGACGTCCATCTGGACCTCGGCGGCTGGCCGGTGACGCTGTCGGACACCGCCGGCCTGCGCGCGCTCGCCACGGCGGTGCCGGATGCCGGGGGCCAGGACGCGATCGAGCGCGAAGGCATGCGCCGCGCCCTGCACCGGGCGGACGGCGCGGATCTGCGCCTGCTCGTCTTGCCGGCCGATGATCTCGTGACGGCCACCGACGCCCTGGCCGGTCCGCTGGCCGCGCTGGCGGATGGCGCGAGCATCCTGCTCTGGAACAAGATCGACCGTGCCCCCGGCTTCGTCCCGCCGCCGCATCCCAAGGGCGGCGACAGCCTCGCGGTGTCGGTCGCGCGCGGCGACGGCCTGGCCGAGACGACGCGCCTGCTCGAAGCCCGGGCCGCGGCGCTGCTCCAAAGCCGGGGCGGCGAACCCGCCTTGATCACCCGCGCCCGGCACCGCGAGGCGCTCACCGCCGCACGCGACGCCCTGGCGGACGCGGAACGCGCCGCGGCGCCGGAGCTGATCGCCGAGGAGCTCCGCCGGGCTGGCGATGCCATCGGCCGCATCACAGGCCGGACCGGCGTGGAGGACATGCTCGACCTGCTTTTCGCGCAGTTCTGCATCGGCAAATAGCCGCGATCCCGCCCCGAAATCCAATCATCTCCCTGATTTCGTTGCGTTAATCGACAATGCTTCACGTGAAACATTGCCCTTTCGGGGGCGTGCGCCTAGAGTCATGAGGGTATGAACCAGGATCTCTCCTACGATGTGATCGTCGTCGGTGGCGGCCATGCCGGGTGCGAAGCGGCAGCGGCGGCGGCGCGCATGGGCGCGCGCACCGCGTTGGTGACGCATGATCCGGCGAAGATCGGCGAGATGTCCTGCAACCCCGCCATCGGTGGCCTCGGCAAAGGGCAATTGGTGCGCGAGATCGACGCCCTCGACGGTCTCATGGCGCGCGCCATCGATCGCGGCGGCATGCAGTTCCGGATGCTCAACCGCTCCAAGGGTCCGGCGGTCCAGGGCCCGCGCGCCCAGGCGGATCGCAAGCTCTATCGCCAGGCCATGCAGGATCTGATCGCGGCCCAGCCCGGGCTGGAGGTCGTCGCCGCGGCGGTGGAAGACCTCGCCCATGACGCCGCGGGCGGGATCGCGGGCGTCGTCACCGCATCCGGGCACAGGCTCCGGGCGGGCGCCGTGGTCCTGACCACGGGCACGTTCCTGCGCGGGCTCATCCATATCGGGGCGCGGAAGATCGCGGCGGGACGGATCGGCGAGGCGCCCGCGGTTGGATTGTCGCGCAGCCTCGCCGCCCTCGACCTTCGGCTCGGCCGGCTCAAGACCGGCACGCCGCCACGGCTGGACGGACGAACCATCGACTGGGCCGCGCTCGAGATCCAGCACGGCGATGACCCGCCGATCCCCTTCTCGACCCTGACGACACGGATCGACACGCCACAGATCGCCTGTCACATCACCCATACGGGGCCGGCGGCGCATGCGCTGATCCGCGACAATCTCCATCTCTCGCCGCTCTATTCGGGGCAGATCGAGGGGATCGGGCCGCGCTACTGCCCGTCGGTCGAGGACAAGGTCGTCCGTTTCGCCGACAAGCCGCATCACCAGGTTTTCCTGGAGCCCGAGGGCCTCGACGATCCGACCGTCTATCCCAACGGGATATCGACCTCCCTACCCGAGGAGGTTCAGCGCGCCTTCCTTGCGACCATTCCGGGCCTCGAGCGCGCTGTCGTCCTGCGTCCGGGCTATGCGATCGAATATGACTTCGTCGATCCCCGGGAGCTGACGCCCGGCCTCGAGGTCAAGCGCGCGCCGCGGCTCTTCCTCGCCGGCCAGATCAACGGCACGACGGGTTATGAGGAGGCCGGCGCGCAGGGCATCCTGGCGGGCATCAACGCCGCGCGCGTCGCGAGCGGTGGCACCGCAGCCACGATCGACCGCAGCGAGGCCTATCTCGGGGTCATGATCGACGACCTGACCACGCTTGGCACCAGCGAGCCCTACCGCATGCTGACCAGCCGCGCCGAATACCGGCTGCAGCTGCGGGCGGACAACGCCGACCAGCGCCTGACCGGGACGGGCATCGCCTGGGGCTGCATCGGCGCGGAGCGCCGGCAATCCTGGGGCGACAAATCCGCTGCGCTCGCGGCGTCCCGGGCGCTGGCGGACGGGTTGCGCGCCTCGCCGCAGCACTTGGCCCGCGCCGGGCTGAGCGTCAACGCGGATGGCCAGATGCGCTCCGTGACGGATCTCCTGGCCTTGCCCGGGGTTGATCTTCCCCGTCTTGCCGCGATCTGGCCGGAACTTGGCACCGTGCGGCCGGATGTCGCCGCGCAACTCGAGATCGACGCCCGCTATCGCGGCTACCTGAACCGACAGGAGGCCGACATCCGGACCCATCGGGACGATTCCAGCCTCGTGCTGCCGGGCGATCTCGATTATCGCGCGATCACGGCGCTTTCGACCGAGATGCGCCAGAAACTGGCCACCACGCGTCCCACGACACTTGCCCAGGCGAGTCGCATTCCAGGGATCACCCCAGCCGCCCTCGCCATCCTTCTCCGCTATGCGAGGCGCGCCGCGTGACGCCCGACGCCTTCCAGGCCTTCGCCGGTGTTTCACGTGAAACACTCCAGGATTTTACGGCCTATCACGCGCTGATCGTCAAATGGCAGGCGAAGATGAATCTGGTCTCGCCGACCACGCTCGACGCGATCTGGGAGCGCCACTTCGCTGATTCCGCTCAGCTTTTTCCGCTGCTCGATCCGGGTTGGACGGAGATCGCCGATCTCGGCAGCGGCGGCGGATTTCCCGGCCTTGTCCTGGCCATCCTTGCCCGTGGCGCTGGCCGCGCGACGCGGTTCCACCTCGTCGAATCCGATGGCCGGAAGGCCGCCTTCCTGATCGAGGTCGCGCTGTCGCTGAAGCTGCTCAACCACAGCGTGTTTGTCGTCGCGCAGCGTGCGGAACGGCTCGGCACGTCGCCGCTCGCCGGCACCATCGACGCCGTCACGGCGCGCGCCCTTGCCGGACTGCCCGACCTGCTCGCCCACGCGGCGCCCCTGCTGCGGCCGGGCGGGCGCTGCCTGTTCCTCAAGGGTGCGCGCGCCGACGCGGAGATCGCCGCCGCCCAGGATGCGGGCTGGCGCTTCGACCTTGCCCGTCACCCCAGCCGCCTCGACGGCGACGGTGCGATCCTTGCGATCGACGCGCTCACGCGTGCCGGGACTGGCCGCACGGCCATCCCGCAGGCTATAGACCGCCCGTGAGCGCGAGCCCCCCGCCGCCATCCCCCGCCGCCACGGCCGCCGCACGCCTGCGCGTCGTCGCGCTCGCCAACCAGAAGGGCGGCGTCGGCAAGACCACGACGGCCATCAACCTCGCCACCGCGCTCGCCGCCTGCGGCCGCCGCGTGCTGCTCATCGACCTGGACCCGCAGGGCAATGCCTCCACGGGGCTCGGCATCCCGGCCGAGTCACGCGGCGCCGGGATCTATGGCGTCCTGCTCGGCACGGCCAGCCTCGCCGAAGCCCGGGTCCAGACCGCCATCCCCCATCTCGCCCTCGTCCCCGCCACGGTCGACCTGCTCGGCGCGGAGATCGAGATGATCGACCTGCCGCGTCGCGAGTTTCGCCTGCGCGACGCGCTGGACGCGATCCGCGCCGAAGGCGCCTACGACCATGTGTTCATCGACTGCCCGCCCGCGCTCGGCTTCCTGACCCTGAACGCGCTGGCCGCGGCGGATGGTCTTCTCGTGCCGATGCAATGCGAGTTCTTCGCGCTGGAGGGGCTGTCGCATCTCATGCGCACGGTCGCGCTGGTGCAGGAACGCTTCAACCCGGCGCTCGCCATCGACGGCGTCGTTCTCACCATGTACGACCGGCGCAACAGCCTCTCCGAACAGGTCGCCGCCGATCTGCGCGCCCATTTCGGCGACAAGGTCTATGCAACGTCGATCCCCCGCAATGTCCGGATCGCCGAGGCGCCCAGCCACGGCAAGCCGGTCCTGCTCTACGATCTGCGCTGTCCCGGCAGCCAGGCCTATGTGATGCTGGCCGCCGAACTCCTGCGCCGCGCCACGCCGACACCGGAACACGCCGCATGACCGCCAACGATCCGCCTCGCAAGGGGCTCGGACGGGGCCTGTCCGCCCTTCTCGGGACACCCGCCGCCGCGACGCCGTCCGCACCGGTGCAGACCACCGGCGCGCCACGTGCGGCCTCCTTCATTCCCATCGCCCAGATCGAACCTGGCCGCTACCAGCCGCGCCGCGTCTTCGATCCCGACGAGATCGAGGCGCTGGCGGACTCGATTCGGGCCCAGGGCATCCTGCAACCCATCCTGCTGCGCCGCGTCTCCACCGAGCCGCCGCGCTACGAGCTGATCGCCGGCGAGCGCCGCTGGCGCGCCGCACAGGCCGCGCGCCTCCACGAGATCCCCGCGGTGGTCAAGGACCTGACCGACCGAGAGGCACTCGAAGCCGCGCTGGTCGAAAACATCCAGCGCCAGGACCTGTCCCCGCTGGAGGAGGCCGAGGCCTATCGCCGCCTGAGCGAGGAGTTCGGCCATACACAAGAGGCCATCGGCGCCGCGATGGGCAAGTCCCGCGCGCATGTCGCCAACACGATCCGTCTGCTCGGACTGCCGCAGGCGATCCGCGACATGCTCGCCGCCGGCGCGCTCGATGCCGGTCACGCCCGGGTCCTGCTCACCGCTCCGGAACCCGAGGCGCTCGCGCGCCGCATCGTCGCAGAGGGGCTGAGCGTCCGCGACGCGGAAACCATCGCCCGTGCGGCCAGACAGCCCACGCGCAGACCCGCCCGCCGCGGCACCGGGGTGCTCGACGACGCAGACACGCGCGCCATGGCCAAGCGGCTCGAAGCCGCCACCGGCCTCAAGGTCGCTCTCCAGCACAAGGCGGGCGCGAGTTCCGGCAGCGTCACGTTCCGCTATTCGACCCTCGACCAGTTCGATGACCTCATCGCACGGTTGACCAGATGATTGCCTTCCACGCCAGCGGCGACAAATTTTTTGCCCGCGCGGGAATACAGCGTGGCCGCAGCCGTTCTCGTCGTGCAGACCGCTGGTTCGCGTGACGGCCCGCGCCATGGATCCAACCCTCCAGGCCGAACTCGTTGCGTTGCTCCCGCGGCTGCGGCGTTTCGCCCGCGGCCTCGCGGGCGCGCCGGATCAGGCCGACGATCTGGTCCAGGCGGCGTGCGAACGGGCGATCGCGCGCATACATCAATGGACGCCGGGCACACGGCTCGACAGCTGGATGTTCCGGATCGTGCAGACCATATGGCTGGACCAGACCCGGGCCCAGCGCGTGAGAACGGGCGAGGGCCGCATCGATGCGGCCTCGCCCCTGGTGGAGGCGGAACTGTCGGTCGACGGCGCCAGAGACATGGAACAGCACCTGACCTATGACGCGGTCCGCCGCGCCATGGGCCAGCTGCCTGACGAGCAGCGTGCCGTCGTCATGCTCGTCTGCGTCGAGGGCCAGTCCTACAAGGAGGCGGCCGAGACGCTGTCCGTTCCGATCGGCACCGTGATGAGCCGCCTGTCGCGCGCGCGCGGCGCGCTGGCGCGCCATATGGGCGAAACCGCGCCGGACGTCTCCGCGACGGTCGTACGTCTGAAACCCGAAGGCATGTGACGGGATGGCCAGGATGACCCGGATCGATGACATCATGCTGATGGCCTACGTGGACGGCGAGGTCGACCCCGACACGGCACGCGAGATCGAGGCCAGCATCGCCGCCGATCCCGCCATCGGCCGCCGCGTCGCGATGTTCCGCCACACAGCGTCGGTCGCCCGCGCCGCGTTTTCAGACGTGCTGCACGAGCCCGTCCCCGACCGCCTGTCCCGGCTCTTCGCCCAGCCCCTGCCTCAGATGGCCTCGCCCCAGATGGCCGCGCCCCAGACGGCCGCACCCGCACAGGCCGCCGCGCCCATCGTCGCCATCGGCCCGCGCCGTGCCATGACCACCGGCGCTGGCCGCGGCTATCTCTGGCGTAACGCAGGATGGGCGGTCGCTGCGGCGATCGGCGCGATCGCGCTTCTGCACGCAGGATCCCAGACGAGCTTCGCGCCGTCCGCCGACCCCGCGATCCAGGACGCGGCCGCGACCGTCGACAGTGAACGCTGGATCGACAATCTCGCCGCCTGGTACCGCGTCCATCGCGCCTCCTTCGAGAAGGACCAGCGGCTGCTCGTCGATGTCGGTGCCGAGAACCTCGACGAACTCGAGAAATGGGTCGGCGCAAAGCTGCAACGCGACATCACCGTTCCCGACCTCTCGGCCTTCGGCTATCGCAGCCAGGGTGGACGCCTGCTGCTGATCGGCCGACGCCCCGCCGCGCAGTTCTTCTACGCCGGAGAGAACCAGGAACTGGTCCAGCTCGTGATCGGCTTCACCGATCAACCCGATCGTGTCGGTCGCCTCGACCAGCGCGACGAGATCAACGTCGTCAGCTGGCGCGAGAAGGGCTACGTCTATGCCTTCATCGGCCGGATCGACGGGCAGCGCCTCTGGCGCATGGCGGACGCGTCTTGGGCCAAGCTCAAGCCGGCCTGACGCCGGTGCGGCGCGGCGCCCCGCGGGACAGCCGCGCATGACCGGCACGCTGCGCCCTGACGCGGGGCGCGCGACCGCCATCGTGATCGACGCGCTCAACGACGCGGGCGAGGGTATCGCGACGCATGACGGCCAGATGCTGCGCATCGCCGGCGCCCTGCCCGGCGACAGGATCCTGGCCGAGCCGACGGGTGCCGGACGCGCACGAGCGCTGTCCTGGCTGACGCGTTCCGCCCTCCATACGGAGCCACCTTGCGCGCATTTCGGCAGGTGCGGTGGTTGTTCGGTCCAGCATCTGGCCGCGGCGGCCTATCGGGACTGGAAGCAGGACATCGCCCGCCGCACCGCGACACGCGCCGGGTTTGCGGATGCACCAGTCGATGCGCTCGTCGTTTCGCCGCCAGCGACGCGCCGCCGCGCCACGCTCGCCGCCGTGCGCAGCGCCGCCGGCCCTGTCCTCGGCTTCCACGCGCCCGCCAGCAACGACATCGTCGACATCGCGCGCTGCGAGGTCCTCTCTCCCGGCCTCATGGCGTTCATCCCGCATCTGCGCCGCGCGCTCGGCACCGTCCTCGCGCCCGCCGAACGCTGCGACATCGCCCTGACCTGGACCACGTCGGGCCTCGATGCCGTCGTCATCGGCGATGTCGCGCATGCCGCGCTCGCGCCACTGGCCGCACTGCCAGGGCTCGCGCGACTCTCCCGCACGACATCCGCGGAGCGCGCGCCCGAGTTGGTGGCACTGCACAGGGCGCCACGGATCGATTTCGACGGTATCGTCATCGAGCCGCCGCCGCATGTCTTCCTGCAGGCGACCTCGCCTGGAGAAACCGCGATCCGCGCCGCCGTGATCGCCGGCCTTGGCAAGGCGCGACACGTCGCCGATCTCTTCGCGGGCTGTGGCACGCTGGCGCTCCCGCTCGCGCGCACGCGCCAGGTCTTGGCCGTCGATACGAGCGAACCGGCCCTCGTGGCGCTCGATCGCGCCGCACGCGCCGCCGGCCTCGGTCCACGCTTGCGTGTCGCGACACGCGACCTTGCGCGTCGTCCGCTGATCGGGGACGAACTCGCCGATTTCGACGCCGCGATCTTCGATCCGCCCCGCGAGGGTGCTGCGCCCCAGGCCGCCGCGCTCGCCGGCAGCGCCATCCCGCGTGTCGTCGCCGTATCCTGCAACCCCGCCAGTTTCGCGCGCGACGCGGCACTGCTCGCCGCCGGCGGCTACCGGCTCGAGCGGCTCACGCCGATCGACCAGTTCCTGTGGTCACCCCATCTGGAACTGGTCGGCGTGTTCGTGCGGCCTCGCGCCGGGCGACCGCCTCCGCGGCGGTGAACCGTGATCCGCGCATGTGGCGGCGCGGATCACGTTCCGGGGGTCACCCGAAAACCGCCTTGTGCGCGTCCACCTCGGCCCGCGCGGCACCGACGAGCAGCGACAATTCGGTCGAGGCCGCGGCCATCGAAAACCCGTCGCGCAACAGGTCTGCGGTCGTCTTGCGGCCCCAGGGCACGGCCCCCATCGGTTTGCCCGACTTGCGGATCCCGGCGATCGCGCGATCGATCAGCTTGAGGAATTCCGGGTTGTCGTAGTCGCGCAGACGACCGATCGATCCGGACAGGTCGTTGGGCCCGATGAACAGGGAATCGACGCCTTCGACCGCGGCGATGGCCTCGACATTGTCGACGGCCTTCGCACTCTCGATCTGGACGATGATGTGCAGACGGTCGTTCGCACCGCGCCACCAGGCGTCCAGGTCACGCACCAGACCGGCATCGCGCCAGGGGCCGAAGCTGCGCTGTCCCTGGGGCGGATAGCGGCAGGCCGACACGACCGCGCGCGCCTGCTCCGCCGTTTCGACCATCGGCACCATGATCGTATCGGCACCCGCGTCGAGTACCCGCTTGATGTAGACCTGATCGTTCCACGGCACGCGGACGATGGTCGCCGCATCCATCCGCGACAGGACCTGAAGGTGGCGCATCGTGTCGCCCGGCATCGAAGGCCCGTGCTCGTTGTCGAGGATCAGGAAATCGAAGCCCGACGCGGCGAGGCTCTCGGTGTAGACGGGGTCGATGACATTGCACCACACCCCGAGGCATTTGCGCCCGGCCGCGAATTTCGCGCGCAGCTTGTTCGACATCGTCTCTTCCTTTCCCCCCGCGCGGCGCATCCCGCGCCGCCGCGCGCCGATTATGGGCAGACCGGTGCCAAGAGCAACCATTGCGAGCGCATGGCGCGGCGCGCTATGCCCGAACCGTGAGCGATCCTGCCGATCCGTCGCATGTCGTCATCGAAGCCGATGGCGCCGAGTTGCGCCTCGTCCTGCGCCGTCATCCCCGCGCGCGCCGCGTCTCGCTGCGTGCCGACGCGCGCAGCGGTGACATCGTCCTCGTCCTGCCGCGCCGCGCGGCGCTTGATACCGCGCTCGGCTTCGCGCGCAGCCAGTCACGCTGGATCCGCGCCCGCCTCGCGCAGGTTCCACCGCCGATGCCATTCGCCGACGGCGCCTCGCTCGAGATGATCGGCGAGCACCTGACCATCCGCCATGATCCGGCGATGCGGGGTCCGGCGATTCGTGAGGGCGACATCCTGCGCGTCGGTGGCCGTCCGGAGTTCGTTGCGCGGCGCGTGCGCGACTTCCTGCGGGGCGAGGCGCTGAGACGTTTCGCCGGTCTCGCGACGGAAAAAGCGGTCGCGATCGGCCGCCGGATCGCGGCGCTGCGGGTGGCCGACACGCGCTCGCGCTGGGGCTCATGCGCACGCGGCGGCAAGCTCAGCTTCTCCTGGCGTCTCGTTCTCGCACCGGCCCATGTCGTCGACTATGTCGTCGCGCACGAGGTCGCTCATCTCGCGCATCACGACCATGGACCGGCTTTCTGGCTCCTGGTCGATCGGCTCACCCCGCATCGCGCGACGGCCCAGCCCTGGCTGCGTCGCAACGGCATTCGCCTGCTGCGCGCCGGCCTCGCCTAGATGCGCCCCGACCTCAGGGTGTGCGGTCCGAACTCGCCGGCGACTGCCGTGGCACAAGATCGTCGAGCGCACCCGGCGCGATGGCGCCGGGAATCTGGCGCGGCGGCAGACCGCGCGTCGCCTCGCTCATGAACGTCTTCCATGTCCGCGCCGGCAAGCCACCGCCGGCCACCTTGTTCATCGGACTGGAATCGTCGTTGCCGAACCATACGCCCGCGACCAGATCCGCGGTGAAGCCGACGAACCACGCATCGCGATACTCCTGGCTGGTTCCCGTCTTGCCGCCCACCGGACGGTCGAGCGCCGCGGCGCGGCCCGTGCCTCTTTCGACCACGGCGCGCATCAGGTCGTTCATGCCCGCGAGCGCCGCTGGCGACATGATGCGCTCGCCGCCGGACCCCGTGCGGCGATAGAGGACTCGGCCCGATCGGTCGCGGATTTCGACGATCGCATGCGGGGCGGCAGACAGCCCGCCATTCGCGAAGGGCGCGAAGGCGCCGGTGAGTTCGAGCAGCGTCACCTCCGAGGCACCGAGCGCGGTCGCATAATCGCGCCTCAACGGCGCGACGATTCCCGCGCGCCGTGCCGCCATCAGCGTTCCATCGATGCCGCCGCGCTGCGCGAGGCGCACCGCCGCCGTATTGACCGACCGCGCGAAGGCGTCGCGCAGCGTGATCTCGCCACGGCCAGCGTCGCCCTCGTAGTTGCGCGGCCGCCAGTCGCCGATCGTGACCGGCGCGTCGGAGATCCGGTCATCCGGTCGCGCACCACGTTCGAGAGCGGCCAGATAGACGAAGCTCTTGAAGGCCGATCCCGGCTGGCGCATCGCGGCGGTCGCGCGATTGAACTGGCTCGCACCGTAGTCGCGGCCGCCGACCATGGCGCGCACGGCGCCATCGGGCGTCAGGGCCACGAGGGCTGCCTGTTCGGCCTCCGCCTTCTCGCCGTCGCGCGACAATGTCTCGGCGATCGCCATCTCCGCCGCGCGCTGCAATCGCGGATCGAGCGTCGTGCGGATGATCAGGTCGCGATCGACGTAACCGACGAAGCCCGACACCTGGTCGGACAGCCAGTCGATGAAATACCGCGCCGAGCGCAGCTCGCCGGACCCGGACCGGCTGCCGACGGGCTGGGTCTTGGCGGCCACGATCTCCGCGGCGGTCACGAACCCGGCCTCGGCGAGATTGTCGAGCACCTCGTTCGCGCGTCGCAGCGACCGTGCCCGGTCGGCGGTCGGTGCATAGCGCGACGGCGCCTTCAGCAAGCCGACGAGGATGGCCGCCTCGCGCATGTTGAGATGGCGCGCCGACTTCCCGAAATAGCGTTGCGCCGCCGCTTCGACACCATAGGTCGCGGCGCCGAGATAGACGCGATTGAGATACAGCGTGAGGATCTCGTCCTTCGAGAATTTCCGCTCCAGCCAGATCGCGAGCAGCACTTCCTGGATCTTGCGCTCGAGGCTTCGCTCGTGCGTCAGGAACACGTTCTTCGCGAGCTGCTGCGTGAGGGTGCTGCCGCCCTGCACGATCCGTCCGGCCCGGATGTTGACGATCGCCGCCCGCGCCAGTCCGAACGGGTCGATGCCGAAATGCCCGTAGAACCGCCGATCCTCCGTCGCCAGAAGCGCCTGCACGAGGAATGGCGGCACCTCGTGCAGCCGCACGACCCCCGCATGCAGGTCGCCGGTCGTGCCGATGGTCTCGCCGGACGCGGCGACGAAGGCGAGGCTGGGACGGCGATCGAAATTCTCGATCTCCGCGAGATCGGGCAGACGCAACGCATACCAGGCCAGGACAAGCGAAAGCGCGATGCCGCTCCAGATCGTGACGATCAGAAGACCCGTGGCCAGTGCGCGAAACCATCTCCGCCGCGGACGTCGTGGCGGTGCCGGACGTCCGGCACGCCTGCGCGACACCGCGCCCGACGCCTTGTCCGGCGCGGCGGATTCCTTCCGGCGGTTTCCGAAATGCGGTTCCCTGCGGGGCGAACGAGACGTCACGACGATGCGCTAGGTATCATCGCTTTCGGGCAGGAACTAGGCGGCGCGTGCCGCGCTCGCCTATAGTCGTCGTCCTTTCCATCCCTGGAGTCCGAAAGACATGGCAAGCCAAAAGATCAAGCGCATCAAGCCCGGCACACGCATGAGCCAGGCGGTCGTCAACAACGGCATCGTCTTCGTCGCCGGCCAGGTCGCTCAAAATCCCGGTCCGACCGTGGGCGAGCAGACAAGCCAGATCACCGCGCAACTCGATGAATTGCTCGCCGCGGCGGGTTCCCACAAGACGCGTCTGCTGTCGGCCAGCATCTGGCTGACCGACATCTCGACCTTCTCGGAGATGAACGCGGTGTGGGATTCCTGGGTGCCCGCCGACATGGGTCCCGCCCGCGCGACGGTCGAGGCCAAGCTCGCCGCGCCGCAATACAAGGTCGAGATCGCCGTGACGGCATCGGTCGGCCGGCCCGTCGCTGCCGCGAAGCCGCGCGCAAAGGCGAAGGCCAAGGCGAAGCCGAAGGCCAAGGCGAAGGCCAAGCGTCGCTGACGCGCGCGCGCGGGATGGCGCCAGCCGGCCCATCCCGCGCGACCTCAGCGCGCGATGACCCCCTGGCCGCGCAGGAAGTCGAGCAACGGCAGCAGGGGCAGTCCAAGCACCGTGAAAAAATCGCCTTCCACACGCGTGAACAGCTGCGCGCCGAGACCTTCCAGCTGATATGCGCCGACTGACGCCGTCGCCGCGTCACCGATCGTCGCGACATAGCGTTGCGCGAAATCCCGGTCGAATGGCCGCATCGTGAGATGGGCGGCGTCCAGCTTTTCCCAGACGCGCACGCCGGCGCGCATCGCCACCGCGGCGCTCAACAGACGATGTGTTCGTCCAGCGAGATCGAGCAACTGGTCGACTGCACGACCGGCATCCGCCGGCTTGTCGAAATGGACGTCGCCACAGGCGATCATCGAATCCGCGCCGATCACGAGCGCATCGGGATGCCGCGCGGACACCGCCGCCGCCTTCAGTTCGGCCAGCGCCGATGCGATGGCGTCGACGCCCTCGCCCCGCGCGCGCATCGCGTCCTTCACGATACCCTCGTCGACCTGCGCCGGTTCGCAGACCACGTCCACACCGGCATTGGCGAGCATGGTCCGGCGAATGCGGCTTGCGGACGCGAGTATCACGCGCGGTGCCCGCGTATCCGGGCCAAGCTTGAGGGTCGTCGTCATGGTTTCACCATCATGCGTTCCTGCAGCATTCCGAGTATCGACGCGGCGGTCTCCTCGATCGACCGGCGCGAAGTCTCGAGGACCGGCCAGCCACGATCGGTGAACAGCCGCCGCGCCGACTGGACCTCCGCCCGTACCGATTCAGGGTCTGTATAATCCGTTTCCCGCGTCTCGTTGAGGAGCCGCAGACGATTGCGCCGCACCGCGACGAGCGCCAGGGGGTCGTTGGTAAGACCCACCACCAGCGGACCACCTTCGGTGAATGGCGTAAGGGCGTCGAGCGCTGTCGGCAGACCGATACCTGGAACCAGCGGCACGTTGGCGGCCTTGAGCCCGCGATTGGCGAGATAGATACAGGTCGGGGTTTTCGAGGAGCGCGACACACCGACCAGCACGACATCGGCGGCGCCGAGATCGTCCATCGCCTGACCGTCGTCATGGGTCATCGCGAAGTCCATGGCGGCGATGCGCGCGAAATAATCCGCATCCAGGCGATGCTGGCGGCCGGGTCGGTGGCCCGCTTTCGCATCGAGGAACTCGCCGAATGCTTCGAGAACGGGATCGAGCACAGCGATGCAGGGAACGCCCAGCCGACTGCACGCCTCGATCAGGGCGGACCTGATCTTCTCATCGACCATCGTGAACAGCACGACGCCCGGATTGGCTTCGATGCCGGCCGCGACCTTCTGTACCTGCCGATCGGTGCGGATCATCGCCCAGACATGTTCCGTCGGCTCGCATTGCTCGAACTGCGCAAGACAGGCGCGCGCGACCGAGACGATCGTCTCGCCGGTGGCGTCGGACACGAGGTGGACGTGAAACTTCCTGGTCATGAGGTGCCCGGGATGAATATCTCAAAACGGGGACAAGTCGCATCTTATCCCCAAGCCCGACCAAAACATCCCCATGCCGACGATACTCCCCACCGACTCACCGTCAGGCGGATCGTATCGCCCCTCGGTCCGGAAGCCCGGGACAACTTGCCGCATCCGCGTCTGTCCACGCTTTCCACAGACACACGCGGAGTCACCCTGACGACAGCCCGAGCTATCTCCGGGCGTTTCCTCCCCCGCATGTCCCGCGATCATCCACATCGCGGACGCAGACCCACGAGGAGTGTGGATGTTCGGCGCATGACGGTGATCCCCGCCATCAACAGCCCCCTCCTACAACCTCTACCTCTCTTTTTAAGACTCTTATTGAGTGGTAAGACACACGACCTTGCCGCCGAGACGAGCGTGACCGAACCAGACACCCCCCTTCTTGTGCGCGCTCTCCGGGGCGAGCGAACGGAACGCGCACCCTTCTGGTTCATGCGCCAGGCCGGTCGCTACCTGCCGGAATACCGCGCCCTGCGCCAGCAAAGCCCGGATTTCGTCCGCTTCTGCCTGAACCCGCCTCATGCAGCCGAAGTGACGCTGCAACCCCTGCGTCGTTTCGGCATGGACGCGGCGATCCTGTTCGCCGATATCCTCCTGATCCCGCACGCCCTCGATGTCGGTCTCGCCTTCAAGGAAGGCGAGGGACCGGTTCTGTCACCCGTACGTGACGCCGCCGCGATCGCGCATCTGGAGACAGCCGCGCCGGCGGTCGCCGACCGGCTCGCCGCGGTCTACGAGACGGTATCGCGCGTGCGCGGCGCTCTCGAGCCGGACAAGGCCCTGATCGGTTTTGCCGGCAGCCCATGGACCGTCGCCACCTACATGGTCGAAGGCGGTGGCGGCCATGATTTCAGGACTGTGCGCCGTCTGGCACTGACCGCGCCTGATCTCTTTCAGCGCCTTGTCGATGTGCTCGTCGCCACGACGATCGCCTATCTCGATCGGCAGATCCAGGCCGGCGCCGACGCGGTCCAACTCTTCGACACCTGGGCAAGCGCGCTACCTTCGGCAGAATTCGAACGCTGGTGCGTGGCCCCGACCGCCACCATCGTCGCGGCGCTTCGCGCGCGCCATCCGCGCGTTCCGATCATCGGCTTCGCACGCGGTGCGGGCACCGGGCTCGTGCGATACGCGACGGCGACCGGGATCGACGCGATCGGTCTCGATGCCGGCGTGGCCCCGTCCTGGGCGGCCGAACATCTGCCGCAGACCCTGTGTCTGCAGGGCAATCTGGATCCGTTGCTGATCGCGGTCGGCGGTTCGGCGATGGATGTGGCGGCACAGGCGATCCTGTCGGCGTGGCGCCGGCGCGCCTTCGTCTTCAATCTCGGTCATGGGATCACCCCAGACGTGCCGATAGCCAACGTGGATCGCCTGAGCGCGATCCTCCATGCGTGGCGCAGGGAGCAGAGCGCATGAAGACAGCCATCGTTCTTTTCAATCTTGGCGGACCCGATGGTCCCGACGCCGTCGAGCCATTCCTCTACAACCTGTTCAACGATCCCGCGATCTTGCGCGTCCCCGGGTTCTTGCGTCGCTTTCTCGCACGCACGATCTCGCGGCGCCGGGCGCCGAAGGCGCGCGGAATCTATGATCGGATCGGCGGCGGTTCTCCGTTGCTGCCCAACACCCTTGCCCAGGCGCGCGCGCTGGAGGCGGAGCTTGCGGATCTCGGCGAGATCCGCGCCTTTCCCGCGATGCGATACTGGCATCCCATGACCGAGGCGGCCGTGGCCGACGTCGCGCGTTACGCGCCCGACCGGCTGCTGCTGTTGCCGCTCTATCCACAATTCTCGACAACGACGACGGCCTCGAGCTTTGCTGCCTGGCAGGATGAGGCGACCCGGCAGGGACTTGCGATGCCGGTGCGCCGCGTATGCTGCTATCCGGTCGAAACCGGGTTCGTCGCGGCGCTCGCCGATCTCACGCGCCAGGCACTCGCCACCGCGGCCGCACATGGCAGGCCGCGTATCCTGTTTTCCGCGCACGGATTGCCCGAAAAGGTCGTCAAGTCGGGCGATCCCTATCAATGGCAGGTCGAGCGGACCGCCGCTGCCGTCATGGACGCGCTTGGCCCCGTCGAAGCGGAGTCCGTGGTCTGCTATCAGAGCCGCGTCGGACCGCTCAAATGGATCGGACCTTCGACCGAGGACGAATTGCATCGTGCCGGCCGCGACAAGGTCCCCACCATCGTCGTACCGCTCGCCTTCGTGTCGGAGCACAGCGAGACTTTGGTCGAACTGGACATCGAATATGCGGAGCTGGCGCACGAAGCCGGGATCCCGGTCTATGTTCGTGTGCCCACGGTATCGACGCATCCCGCGTTCATCGCCGGCCTTGCCGCACTCGCGCGCAAGGCCCTGGCCCGCGCGGATGACGCGCCATTGCCTGATGGCGAGCGTCGCCTGTGCCCCGGTTCCTGGTCCGGTTGCCCGTGTCGCCTGGCGGGAGCCTGACCTCATGTACGATGCGCTGGCTGGGGCCTATCCCTGGATCAAGGCGCTGCATGTCGTCGCGGTGATCTCGTGGATGGCGGGTCTTCTCTACCTGCCGCGTCTTTTCGTCTACCACTGCGATGCGCCGCCGGGATCGCCGCAATCCGAGACGTTCAAGGTCATGGAGCGACGCCTGCTGCGTGCGATCATGAACCCCGCGTTGGTCGCGGTCTGGAGTCTCGGGTTGCTGGCGGCATGGCTCGGCGGGCATCTGGTCGCGCCCTGGATGATCGCGAAATTCATCCTCGTCGTCGGTCTCACCGCATGCCATCACGTTTTCGCTCGCTGGCGGGCGGATTTCGCCGCCGATCGCAACCGTCACCCGGCGCGGATCTTCCGGATCGCCAACGAAGTGCCGACGCTGCTGATGGTCGCGATCGTCGTCCTCGTCGTGGTGCGCCCGTTCTGAGCGGCGCGATCGGCGGTTGACTTGGCGGAAAGCCGCCGCTTATATCGTCAGGTCGTCGCGCCATCGTCCGATGGTCAGGGCACCCGAGACGCGGGCCCGATGCGATCCCTCTCCAGAACCCGCCGGCACGCGATCCCTCGTCCTTGCCGCCTGGGTCTTTCGATCCGGCCCATCCCGCATGGTCCGGAATCGGCGCGCCGGTCATGTATCGGCATGCCCGATGCCATCCCGAACCCGATCCGAAAAATCCGAACGACATGAATCTCCAGGATCTCAAACGCAAGACCCCGACAGAACTTCTCGCGATGGCCGAGGAGTTGAACATCGAGACCGCGTCGACACTGCGCCGGCCGGAATTGATGTTCACGATCCTGCAGGCACAGGCCGAACTCGGCACGGCGATCTACGGCGACGGCGTGATCGAAGTCCTGTCCGACGGGTTCGGGTTTCTGCGCAGCCCTGAATCCAACTACCTGCCGGGTCCCGACGACATCTACGTCGCACCGCAGATCCTGCGTCGGCATAGCCTGCGCACCGGCGATACGGTGGACGGTCAGATTCGCGCGCCGAAGGATGGCGAGCGCTATTTTGCCCTGACATCGGTTCGGACGATCAATTTCGACCAGCCCGAAGTCGCACGCCATCGTGTCAATTTCGACAACCTGACGCCGCTTTATCCGGAAGAGCGGCTACGCATGGAGGTCGTCGATCAGACCCCGACACCGCCACCGGCCGCCCCAGCCGCCCCGGTCACCCGGTCGCGTCGTGCCCAGGGCGACGAGGACACCGTTGCGCTGCGCACCCGCCTGTCTGCCGCACGGCCCGAGCGCGCGGAGCGTGGAACCTCGAACCACCCGGCCTTCCGGCGGGATTCGACGCACCGGATCATCGACCTCATCGCGCCGATCGGAAAAGGCCAGCGCGCGCTGATCATCGCGCCGCCGCGCACCGGCAAGACCGTGATGCTGCAGAACATCGCGAACTCGATCGCGACCAACCATCCGGAATGCTACCTGATCGTCCTGCTGATCGACGAACGTCCGGAAGAAGTCACGGACATGCAGCGTTCCGTGAAGGGCGAGGTCATCTCCTCGACCTTCGACGAACCGGCAACGCGCCATGTCCAGGTCGCGGAAATGGTGATCGAGAAGGCCAAACGCCTCGTCGAGCACAAGCGTGACGTCGTCATCCTTCTCGACTCGATCACGCGTCTCGGTCGCGCCTACAACACCGTCGTTCCCAGCTCGGGCAAGGTGCTGACCGGCGGCGTCGATGCGAACGCGCTGCAGCGTCCGAAGCGTTTCTTCGGTGCCGCGCGAAACATCGAGGAAGGCGGCAGCCTCACCATCATCGCCACCGGCCTGATCGATACCGGAAGCCGCATGGACGAGGTCATCTTCGAGGAATTCAAGGGTACCGGAAACTCGGAGATCATTCTCGACCGCAAGCTCGCCGACAAGCGGACCTTCCCGGCGATCGACATCACGAAATCCGGGACGCGCAAGGAAGAGCTTCTGGTCGACAAGGGCATCCTGGCGAAGATGTACGTCCTGCGGCGCATCCTCATGCCGATGGGGACGACGGACGCGATGGAGTTCCTCATCGACAAGCTGAAATCCTCGAAGACCAACAAGGATTTCTTCGAGGCGATGAATACCTGACGCCCGGGTCGCGTGGCGTTCGACGAAATCGGACCGGAGCGATCGCATGCTCATCCTCGGCCTCACCGGGTCGATCGCGATGGGAAAATCGGCAGCGGCGCGCATCCTGAAACGGCGCCGCATACCTGTGCATGACGCCGATGCGGCGGTCCATGCGGCGCTGTCGCCCGGTGGCGCCGCAGTGGTCGCGGTCGCAGCGGCGTTCCCCGGAAGCCGGCGGGGCGACGGCATCGACCGCCAGGTTCTCGGCCGCATGGTGTTCGGCGACACGCCGGCGCTGCGCCGGCTCGAGGCGATCCTCCATCCCCTCGCGCGACGCGCGACGGTTCGTTTCCTGTCGGCCGCCGCACGCCGTCGCTGCCGGATCGTCGTCCTCGACATTCCGCTCCTGTTCGAAATCGGTGCCGATCGTCAGGTCGATGCGGTTCTCGTGCTGACCGCCCCGGCCTGGCTTCAACGCAGCCGCGCCCTGCGACGCCCAGGGATGACGCCGGAGAAGTTCGATGCGATCCTCGGCCGTCAGGTGCCGGATCGCATCAAGCGGCACCGGGCCGATCATGTGGTGACGTCGGCACAGGGATTGGCGCCGACGGCGCGCGGCCTGTCGGCAGCGCTGCGCAGTCTCGCCACGCGGCGGCCACGGCGCTGGAAGCCCGGCTGGCGTTGATCCAGGCCACGGCCACCAGCCAGACGGGAGAGACCGACCCATGCGGGAAATCGTGCTCGACACGGAAACAACGGGCCTGGATCCGAAATCGGGACACCGCCTCGTCGAGATCGGCTGTGTCGAGTTGCTCAACCGGATGCCGACCGGCAGGCATTTTCACCATTATCTGGACCCGGAGCGCGACATCCCTGCCGAGGTCGTGGCCATCCACGGACTGACAGCCGAGAAGCTGCGCGGAAAACCCGTCTTCGCCGCGATCGCGGCCGAGTTTCTGGAGTTCATCGGCGATGCGCAACTCGTCATCCATAATGCCGATTT
Source organism: uncultured Acetobacteraceae bacterium (assembly GCA_964434345.1). Classification (GTDB taxonomy): domain Bacteria; phylum Pseudomonadota; class Alphaproteobacteria; order CACIAM-22H2; family CACIAM-22H2; genus CAIOSQ01. The sequence continues at coordinate 1,991 of CAYSUY010000050.1, read as the reverse complement.
CGATGTCGGGTTCCTCAACGCGGAACTGGGACGGCTCGGATTTCCCGCCATCACCCGGGGCCGGGTCGTCGACACCATGACAATGGCGCGGCGCAAGCTGCCGGGCCAGGCGGCGTCCCTCGATGCGCTGTGTCAGCGTTTCGGCGTGGATAATTCGCGCCGCAGCTTTCATGGCGCCTTGCTGGACGCGCAGCTGCTTGCCGAGGTCTATGTCGAACTCATCGGGGGTCGGCAGGCCTCGATCGATCTGGTCACCGGTCCTGTGTCGACGAGCCGCGCGACGCCTCGGCTGGCACGTGCGCCGCGGCCCCACGCCCCGACGGCGGAGGAAGCCGCGGCACATGCCGACTTGCTTGCGCGTATCAAGGCGCCTTACTGGACCAGGACCGACTGAGGGCCGTGCCGCCGCGCCTCAGGCGCCAGGCGATGCCGCGCCTTGCTGCTCCGCCGCATCGAGCTGGCGGCGATAGAGATCGGCGAAATCGATCGGATTGATGAGCAGCGGCGGGAACCCGCCGGACGCGACCACGTTGCTGATGATCTGTCGCGCGAACGGAAACAGCATCCGCGGCGCCTCGATCATCATCAGTGGTCCGAGCACCTGAGGCGGCACGGCGCCGACGGTGAAGATGCCGGCGTAATCCATCTCCAGCAGGAAGACCTGATCGTCACCCGCCGTGGCACCGACCTCGAGATGGAGCGTGATCTCGTAGGTGTTTTCGCCGACGGCGCGTCCATCGACACGCACATTCACGCCCACCTGGGATTGCGGCCCCTGGGTGACGAAGACCTGCGGCGCGCGCGGGCTCTCGAAGGACAGGTCCTTGAGGTACTGGAGGTTGACCGACAGCGGGATCGCCCCCGGCTGCTGGGATTGCGCCTGATCGCTCATGGAATCCTTCCTTGCACCTAAACCAGCTTCGCCTCTACCACGACGCGCAGGCGGTGGTCCACGCGGCGCGCGTCAGGATGCCGTCGGGTCGAAAAACAGGATCTCGCCGTTCTGCGCCTGACGTCCGGTGAGCGCGCGCAGGAAGCCCCAATGCGATACGACAGCGACCTGGCGCCAGTCGTCACGCTGCGCGATGTCGCGGCGAAACGCCTGGGCCCGATGCTCCAGTTCGTCTTCGGTCTCGGCGCGCTCGAGCGCGAGGTGATCGTGCCACCAGGGATCGTCCAGATCGCGGAAATCGAGGTCCGGGAAACGCCGTGCCAGCGTCGCGGGCGGCGATCCGATATCGCAATGGAAAGCGGCACGCTCGCGCACGCGCGGGTCGATCCCGATCGGAAGGCCGAGCTCCGCCGCGATGATCGACGCGGTCTGAAGGGTGCGCGTGTAGGGGCTCGCAATCAGCCGCGTCACGCCGCGCGTCGCGAGATCGGCCGCCGCCGCCAAGGCCTGCCGCCGCCCGACATGGGTCAGTTCAGGATCGGGAATGCCCGGATCGACACGCGTCAGGGTGAAGGCGGCGTTGAATTCCGATTGTCCGTGTCTGACGAGCAACATGGCGACGGTGCGAACCTTGTTCGGACGGGCGATCGGCTCTACATAGACCAGACGGGCGCGTCTTCCATCGAAAATCCCGGCCGACCGGGGCCAAAACCCAGCCACAGCGCCGCAACCGATCGAGCAGGCCGAGCCATGGATCAAACCGGCGTCGCCTTTCTGGACATCATCTTCTTCGCCATGGTGGCGGGGTTCCTGATCCTGCGTCTGCGCAGCGTCCTGGGACGCCGGACCGGCGACGAGAACCCCGAGCGCTGGCGGTCGCAGAAGCCGGGACAGGCCACGCCACCGGCGCCGCTGCCCGACAACGTCACGCGCTTTCCAGACCGTGGCGCCGCCGCCGAGGCGCCGGCAACGCCCCCCGAGCCTGGCAGCGTCGCGGCCGGCATCGCCGGCATCCGCCAGGCCGACCCCGATTTCGATTCGGCGATCTTCGTCCAGGGCGCGCGCGGCGCCTTCGAGATGATCGTCGCCGCCTTCGCCC
>CAYSUY010000049.1:9742-22982 GCA_964434345.1 uncultured Acetobacteraceae bacterium | reverse complement strand
GGCGCCGTGCATCGTCGCGCAAGAGCGCGTGCAATCCGGCGTCGCCGTCGTGACGACCCGCGCGGATGGCATGCACCAGCGGCTCCGCGTCGAGCAGGCCCGGGTCGGGCGCGCGCAGGTCGCGCTCGGCGATCGCCAGCGCGTTGGCGATCATCAGGCCGGTCACGCGCAACTCGTCCTTGAGGAAAGGCTGGATCTCGGCAAGGAACGTGGCGCGGGCGATGGCGATCAGACCCGCAGCATCCGGCTTATCGCGCGGAACGTCCGTCATGGCTCCGTCCCCGTCAGCAATTCGTATTCCAGTTCGGCGATCCGCCGGCCGGTCAAGGCGAGGTTGAGCGACGGCTCCTCGCCGGAGACATGCCGCTCGCCCTGCTGCAGCGCGACCACGGCCCAGCGGGCATGCGCCATGCGTTCCCAATACGCCACGGCGTCGGGCGCAATCGACCGGCCGCTTTCGGCTTCGTAGCCGCGATAGAAATCCGCGCGCGCGCCGATGCCGCCGGCCTCGCGCGCCTCGGCGCCGAAGCGCCAGCACTTCGCGCAGAACCAGCCGATATCCTCGTCGGGATCTCCCCAGCCTGCGAATTCCCAGTCGAGGATGCCGGTCAGCCCCGTGTCGTCGACGAGATAGTTTCCGGTCCGGAAATCCCGGTGGACGAGGGTGAGCCGCGCCGGCGCTGGCGGCGCGTGGCGCTCGAGCCAGCGCAGGCCCCATTCAAGCGCCGGCCGGCTGGTCTGATTGCCGTCCAGCCAGTCCCGCATCGTTTCGACCAGCGCGCGCCCGGGCGGGAGCGTCGGAACGCCCAGGAAGGACAGAGCCTCGGCCTCGGGTGCCGGGTGGATCGCATGGATACGGGCAAGCTCGCGGCCCAGCCGGTCCGCCAGGGCGACGCGATCGCCGCGCCAACGATCGTCGCGGACGAGGAGATGGCCAGCTGCCGTCCCGGCGAGCCGGCGCATCACGTAGAAGGGCTTGCCGAGCACCGCGCCCTCGATGTCGAGGCCGAGCGGTTCGGGAACCGTCACCCCCTTGCGCCAGGCGGCGCCGAGGATGGCGTATTCATGGGCGCGCGAGTGGCTCGCGGCGACCCGCGACGCGGCATCCGTGCGCAGGACCAGGGCCTGCCGGCCCGCATGCGGGCCGCCCGTGACGCTGGCGTCGAGCGCCCAGTTTTCCTGGATCGCACCGCCGCCCAGCTTCTCGAAGCGGGTGACCTGGACGGCCCGGGCGCCGAGAGCGGCGACGAGCCAGCGCGCGAGGCCCGGCCTCGGATCATGCGCCATGTCCGCCGCGGGCGTCATCGCCAGCCCCAGAACTCCAGCCCCTCGTCGAGCAGCGTCCGCGCGAGGACCATCTTGTGGACCTCGGAGGCGCCGTCCACGAGCCGCGCCTGACGCGCGTAGCGGTACATCCAGGCCAGAGGCGTGTCGTCGCTGTAGCCCCGCGCGCCCATGAGCTGGATGGCGGTGTCGATCGATTTGTGCAGGACGTCGGCGACGGCGATCTTCGCCATCGAGACCTCCTTGCGGGCGAAGCTCCCCTGATCGAGCGCCCAGGCGGCGCGCATCGTCAGGAGCCGGCCGATCTCGATCTCCATGGCCGCCTCGCCAAGCAGCCACTGGACGCCCTCGTGCTGCGCGAGCGTCATGCCGAAGCTGCGCCGCTCGCGGACATAGTCGAAACATGTCTCGAGCGCCCGCTTGGCCATGCCCAGCCATCGCATGCAATGCGTCAGCCGTGCCGGCCCCAGCCTGATCTGGGTGGCCTTGAGCCCGTCGCCGACATTCATCAGCACATCGGCATCCGCGACCTCGAGCCCCTCGAAGACCAGTTCGCAATGACCGCCATGCTCCTCGGGGCCCATGATCGGGATGCGCCGCTCGATCCGCCAGCCGGACTGTCCGGCGTCGAACAGGAAGGCGGTCAGCCCCTTGCGCTGGTCGTCGCTGGTGCGCGCGACGAGGATGAAATGCCGCGCGCCCTGCGCACCGGTTATGAACCATTTGCGGCCGCTGATGCGCCAGCCCCCGGCCACGCGCTCGGCGCGTGTCTGGATCATCGATGGATCGGAGCCGCCACCCGGGTGCGGTTCCGTCATCGCGAAGGATGAACGTACCGCGCCGGACACGATCGGCGCGAGCCAGCGCGCTTTCTGGGCCGCCGTTCCGACCTTCGCCAGCAGCATCATGTTGCCGTCGTCCGGCGCGGCGCAGTTGAGCACGGCCGGGCCGAAGCGACAGCGGCCTGCCTCCTCGTAGATCGCGGCCATCGCGACCCGCGACAGGCCCATGCCGCCATCGGCGACCGGGGTCTGTGGAGCCCAGAGCCCCAGGCCACGGGCTTCGGCGCGCAACTGCGCGAGCCGGTCTTCGCGGATGTTCTCGCCCTCCCCCCAGAGGCCCGGTTCGGCCTCCAGGGGAATGAGGCGCGACGAGACGAGATCGCGCACCCGCGCGCGCAGCGCCTCGGTCGCGGGGTCGAGCGTGAAATCCATCCGCCTGCCCTTTCCGAGCTTCAGCCCGCCGGCTTCCAGAACGGCGCCGGGCGCAGGATGGCGTTTTCCATGTTCAGGAGCAGCCCCGTGCCCTTGCCCAGATAGGCGCCCCAGGCGGGGTCGGCCTGCATGGCGTTGCGGCGCTGCGTGCGGTCCTGGAGATCCGCATAGCCCCACATGTGGACGACCTCGTTCTGCGGTCCGATGTCCGACATGTACCAGCCGACATTGTTGCCCAGATGCTTCATCTGGAGCGGCAAGCCCTCGGTCTCATAGAGCGAGAGCATCGCGCCGAGCTTGCCGGGATGGGTCGTGTAGGTGCGGTAGTCGACGACGCCGAAGGGCGCGGTGCGCCCGGTCTTTCCGGGATGGAAGGGCGCGTTGCGCAGGATCTTGTTCTCCTGGCGCTGGAAGAAGGCTGCGGACTTGCCGCGATAGGACGTCCAGCCGGGATCCGCTTCCATCGCCGCGCGCTTCGCCGCACGTTCCGCGATGTCGGCATAGCCCCAGAAATGGACGATCCGGTTCTGCGGTCCGATATCGATGAAGTAGTAGCCCAGCGGCTGACCGAGATGGCGTGTCTGGATGGCGTATCCCTCGGTCTCGTAGAGCTTGAAGAACGCGCCCAGGCTGCCCGGATGCAGGGTGTAGGTGCGGATATCGACGATCATCGCGCGTCACTCCTCATGTCGTGTCGGTTTTCGGTTAGAGCAGGCTGAGCACATGGCCGCCATCGACCGGCAGCGTGGCACCGGTAACGAACCGGCCCGCATCCGATACCAGCAGGAGCAGCGGGCCGTCGAGATCCTCGGGCTTGCAGAAGCGCCGCATCGGGACGCGCTTCACCAGGGCCTGTCCCCCGGGACCGGCGAGGAAGGCGGCGTTGAGTTCGGTCTCGACATAGCCCGGCGCCAGCGCGTTGACGCGGATACCATGCCGCGCGAGTTCGATCGCCATCGTCCCGGTGAGGCTGATGACGGCCGCCTTCGCGGCCGCGTACGGGGCGACCTGTGCCGCCGGGCGTTCGCCGAGTATCGAGGCGATGTTGACGATGGCGCCGCCCTGCCCGCGCGCCGCCATGCGCTTCGCCACCGCCTGTCCCACGCGCGCGACGCCATTGAGGTTGGTGTCGATGACCGCCTGCCAATCCGCGAAATCGAGGTCGAGGAAACGCCTGGTCACGGTGATGCCGGCGTTGTTCACGAGGATGTCGATCTCGCCGAAGGTCGCGGCGACCGCGTCGAGCGCGGCCGCGACGCTGTCGCCATCGGTCACGTCCATGCGCCAATGCGCGGCGGCGTGGCCGGCCGCGCGCAACGCCTCCGCCTCGGCGGCGACGCGATCGGCGCGGCGCGCCACGAGCGCGACCTTCGCTCCGGCCGCGGCGAGCATGCGCGCGAAATGCAGCCCGAGGCCGGAGGACGCCCCGGTGACCAGCGCGACGCGTCCCTGGATCGCGAAGGACGGGCCGCTCACGCGAGGCTCCGCGCGCGTTCGCGCAGCATGAATTTCTGGATCTTGCCGGTGGATGTCTTCGGCAGCGGTCCGAACACGACGCGGCGCGGCGCCTTGAACCGTGCCAACCGTGCGCGGCACCACGCGATCAGGTCGGCCGCATCGGTCTCGGCGCCTGGCTTCAAGGCCACGAAGGCGCAGGGCGTCTCGCCCCAGACCGGGTCGGGACAGGCAACGACCGCCGCCTCCATGACCGCGGGATGGCGATACAGCGCCTCCTCGACCTCGAGCGACGAGATGTTCTCGCCGCCCGAGATGATGATGTCCTTGGCGCGATCCTTGATCTCGACATAGCCGTCGGGATGACGGACGGCCAGGTCGCCGGTCCTGTACCAGCCGCGGCCAAGCGCCTCCTCGGTCGCGCTCTCGTTCTTGAGGTAGCCCTTCATCACCGTGTTGCCGCGGAGCCAGATCTCGCCGATCGTCGTGCCATCGTCGGGAACCGGGAGGCCGCTATCCGGGTCGGCGACGCGCAATCCGCCCAGCGTCGGATAGGCGACGCCCTGGCGCGCCATCAGCAGGGCCCGGTCCGCGAGCGGGCGCGCCTCCCAGTCCTCGTGCGGCATGCAGATCGTCGCCGGACCGTAGCTCTCGGTAAGGCCGTAGAGATGCGTCACCCGGAACCCCATGTCCTCCATCCCCGCGATGACCGCGGAGGGTGGAGCGGCGCCGCCGGTGCCGATCTCGACGCGATGCGCGAAGCGGCGCTTTGCCTCGGCCGGCGCGTGGATCAGCATCGTCAGGACGACCGGCGCGCCGCAGAGATGGGTCACGCGGTGCGTCGCGATCGCGTCGAAGACCGCCGCCGGCTCGACCTTGCGCAGGCAGACATGCGTGCCGCATGCGGCAGTCACCGCCCAGGTGTAGGTCCAGCCGTTGCAGTGGAACATCGGCAGCGTCCAGAGATAGACGCTCCGGTCGTCCAGCCGGAAGGCGAGCGCGTTGCCCAGCGCGTTCAGGTATCCGCCGCGATGGTGATAGACCACACCCTTGGGATTGCCCGTCGTGCCCGACGTGTAGTTGAGCGCCAGCGCCTGCCATTCGTCGTCGAGCTTATGCCCCGGGTAGTCCGGATCGCCGCTCGCCAGGAACGCCTCGTAGCCCCCCTCGTCACCGGTGCCGTGAACGGCACCAGGCCCGGGATCGTCGTCGCGCTCGTCGATCCAGACGACCGGTGGCGGATCGGACATCGCCGCGAGCGCCTCGCGCGCCACGGACTCGAAATCGCGATCGACGAGGAAGAGCCGGGTTTCGGCGTGGCCGAGGATGAAGGCGACGGTTGCCGCATCGAGCCGCGTGTTGATCGCGTTGAGGACGGCGCCCGCCATGGGGATCCCGTAATGCGCCTCGAGCAGCGCGGGCGTGTTCGGCGCGATGATCGACACCGCGCATCCCCGGCCGATGCCGCGCGCGCGCAGCGCCGAGGCGAGACGACGGCACCGCGCATCGAGTGTCCTGTAGGTCATGCGGCGCCGCCCATGGATCACGGCGACACGATCGGGAAAGATCGCAGCGGCACGGGCCAGGAAAGCCACGGGGCTCAAGGGTTCCATGTTGGCCGGTCGTGGTCCCAGACCGCGCTCGAAGATGTCCTGGTCCGGCACCGTGTCGCGCATGTCTCGCCGCTCCTTCCAGGCCACCGGTTCCCGCCGGGCCGTGCGACGCCAGTATGCCCGCCCGCCGCGCCGAGCGTCGACACCCGCATGTCCATCGCCTAGGTTGCGGCGATGATCATCGACATCGTGTCCGACGTCATCTGCCCCTGGTGCTTCATCGGCAAGCGCCGCCTCGAGGCCGCCCTCGCATCGTGGACGGATGAAGAGGTGCAGATTTCCTGGCGTCCATTTCAGCTCAACCCCGACATGCCCCGCGAGGGGATCGAGCGCGAGGCCTATCTGCGAGCCAAGTTCGGCGACGCAGGTGGCGGGGGGCGTTTCCTGCAGGTGGCCGCCGCGGGCGCGGAGGTCGGGATTGAATTCGCCTTCGATCGCATCCGACGCACGCCGAGCACGCTGCAGGCCCATCGTCTGATCCGCTGGGCGGTGGCGCTGGACGCGCAGGACGCGATGGTGGAGGCCCTGTTCAGAGCCTATTTCCTCGCTGGCGATGATATCGGCGACGACGCGACGCTCATCCGCATCGCGCAAGGTGCCGGCTTCGAGGCCGATACGGTTGCCGCCTATCTGGCCTCCGACCAGGACGCGGAGCAGATCCGCACCGAGGACGCCTTCGCGCGCCAGATCGGGATTTCCGGCGTGCCGTGCTTCATCGTCGATCGCAAATTCGCCCTGTCCGGCGCACAGCCGCCGCAGGCCTTCCATGAGGTCTTCGAAGCGGCGCGCCGCGAGCGCGACACGCCGACCCCTGACCTCGTCTGACGCAGCGGCCCGGCGCGCGCGGTTCAGGCCGCGAGGCGCGCGAGGTCGGCGATCAGGCGGGCGACACCCTTCATGCGCTCGCGCGCGTTGTCCCAGTCGGCGACATGCACGAGCTTCTGGTCGGGCCGGACCTTCATCGATGCCGCGTCGCGCGTGATGAACGCCACCAGCTTTTCGGGCCGTGCGAAGCGGTTGCCGCGGAACGCCACCACCGCGCCCTTGGGACCGGCGTCGATCTTTTCGACGCCTGCATGGCGGCAGAGCTGCTTGACGGCGACGACCTCGAGCAGGTTCTCGACCTCGACGGGCAGCGGTCCGAAGCGGTCGACCAGCTCCGCTGCGAAGGCGTCGAGTTCGGCGCGTTCCGCGAAGGATGACAGGCGTCGGTAAAGGCCGAGGCGTACCGATAGGTCGGCGACGTAGGCTTCCGGGATGAGGACAGCCATCCCGATATTGATCTGCGGCGACCACTCGCCGTCGCTGGCCTCGGCGGTGCCATCCTCGCGCGCCGCGGTGACCGCCTCTTCCAGCATGTGCTGATAGAGTTCGATGCCCACTTCGCGGATATGGCCGGATTGCTCGTCGCCGAGCATGTTCCCGGCGCCGCGGATGTCGAGGTCGTGCGACGCCAGCTGGAATCCGGCGCCGAGCGAGTCGAGGGTCTGCATGACGTCGAGGCGCTTCTGCGCCGTCTGGGTCAGGACGCGGTCGTGCGGGATGGTCAGATAGGCATAGGCGCGCAGCTTGGATCGTCCGACGCGGCCGCGCAGCTGGTAGAGCTGGGCGAGGCCGAAGATGTCCGCGCGATGCAGCACGATCGTGTTCACCCGCGGCATGTCGAGACCCGATTCGACGATGTTCGTCGACAGCAGGATGTCGAAGCGGCCCTCGGTGAAGGCGCTGATCGTGTCCTCGAGGACGCCGGGCGACATCTGTCCATGGGCGACGGCGATCGAGCATTCGGGGACGAGGTCGCGCAGACGCTGCTGCACCTGGTCCAGATCCTCGATCCGCGGGCACACGTAGAAGATCTGCCCGCCGCGGAAGCGCTCGCGCATGATCGCCTCGCGAATGACGACAGGATCGTAGGGCAGCACGAAGGTGCGCACGGCAAGGCGATCGATCGGCGGGCTCGCGATGATCGACATGTCGCGCACGCCGGAGAGGGCCATCTGCAAGGTGCGCGGGATCGGCGTCGCGGTCAGCGTGAGGACATGGACATTCGCCTTGAGCTGCTTGAGGCGCTCCTTCTGGGAAACGCCGAAATGCTGCTCCTCGTCGACGATCAGCAGGCCGAGATCCTTGAAGGCGATGCTCTTGGACAGAACCGACGTCGTCCCGACGACGATGTCGACGCGGCCTTCCGCGAGGTCCTTCTTGGTCTGCGTCGTCTCCTTGGTGCCGACGAGCCGCGACAATTGCGCGATCCGTAGCGGCAATCCGCCGAAGCGCTGCTCGAAATTGCGGAAATGCTGGCGTGCGAGCAGCGTCGTGGGCACGACGACGGCGACCTGGTGGCCCGCCATCGCGGCGACGAAGGCCGCGCGCAGCGCGACCTCGGTCTTGCCGAAGCCGACATCGCCGCAGATGAGTCGGTCCATCGGCCGACCGGACGCGAGATCGGTGAGCGTGTCCTCGATCGCGCGCGCCTGGTCCTCGGTTTCCGGGTATGGGAAGCGCGCGCAGAATTCGGCGAACAGCCCCTCGGGCGGCTCCATCGTGTCGCCTTGCCTGAGGCGCCGTTCCGCCGCGATGCGGACCAGGGCATGCGCGATCTCGGTGATGCGCCGCTTGACCCGCGCTTTGCGCTGTTGCCAGCCGACGCCGCCGAGTTTGTCGAGCGCCGAGCCCGCTTCTTCCGATCCGAAGCGCGACAAGACGTCGATGTTCTCGACCGGCACGAAGAGCCGGTCGTTGTCGGCATAGGCAAGCTTCAGGCAGTCATGCGGTGCGCCGCCCGCGGTGATCGTGACCAGTCCCTCGAAGCGGCCGACGCCATGGTCGATATGCACCACGAGATCGCCGGGCGACAGCGTCGACGCCTCGGCGATGAAGTTCTCGGCACGCACGCGGCGCCGGGCCGCGCGGATCAGGCGTTCACCGAGTATGTCCTGCTCGCTGACGATGACGAGATCGTCGCATTGAACCCCGCGTTCGAGACCGAGAACCGCCATGCCGATGCGTCGTGGCGGCAGCGCGGCGAGCTCGGCGAAGGACGCCACGGCCTGGCTGTCTGCGCAGCCATGCTCGGCGAGCAGGGTCTGCAGCCGGTCGCGCGCGCCGGCGCTGTAGCCGGCCACCACCACGCGGCGTCCGCGGCCGAGTTCGGCGAAGACATGATCGCGAACCGCGTCGAAGACGTTGGTGCCGGTCTTCGCCTGCGTGCGCGCCTCGGCGAAGCTCTGCCCCAGGCGCCCGCCGAGATCCCAGTTCTCCGCGCTCTCGGTCGCCGCCGCGAAGGGCGAGAACGAGGCGACGGCCAGACGGCTCAGCCTCTGCCGCCATTCCTTCGCCGTCATATAGAGGCGATCCGGCAGGAGCGGCCGATAGGACGGCCCGTCGCCGTCCTTGCGCTTCGCGAATTCGGCGCGCGCGGCATAGGCCTCGTCGATCTGCTCGATCCGCGCGACAAGGGCCTCGTCGGCCTGATGGTCGAGCGTCACGACCGCGTCGGGCGCATAGTCGAAAAGGGTTTCGAGGCCGGCATGGAACAGCGGCAGCCAATGCTCGAACCCGCCATAGCGGCGTCCTGCGCTGATCGCCTCGTAGAGCGGGTCGGCGGCGCCTCCCGCTCCGAACAATTCCCGGTAGCCGGTGCGGAAGCGCTCGATGGCCGCGGGATCGAGCAGGACCTCGCTGACCGGCTCGAGGGTGAACAGGCCCAGCCTGTCCGCGCTGATCTGCGTCGTCGGGTCGAACCGGCGTATCGCTTCGAGCGTGTCGCCGAACAGATCGAGCCGCAGCGGCTGCTGGGTTCCCGGCGGGAAGATGTCGACGATCCCGCCACGCAGCGCGTATTCGCCCGGCTCGCGTACGGTGTCGCTGCGCATGTAGCCGTTGCGGGCAAGGAAGCCCGTCAGCGACTCGAGCGAGATGCGCTCGCCGACGATCGCGCGGAAACCGCCGGAGGCGAACATTTCCCGTGGCGGCACGCGCTGCAGCACCGCGTTGACGGTCGTGACCACGACCCGGCCCTGGCGCGACCGCGCGGCGGGCGCCCGGGCGAGTTCGGCGAGCGCGGTTATGCGGCGGCTGACGACATCGCCGACCGGCGAGACGCGGTCATAGGGCAGGCAATCCCAGGCTGGGAAATCGAGAACCGGCAGGCCCGGCGCGAAGAACGACAGGGCCTCGACGATCTGCGCGCCGCGCGACGCCTCGCGGGCGACATGCAGCACCGTGCGGCCGGACGAAGCCGCCGCCGCGATGGCACGGGCATCGAGCCCCGGCGGTACGCCTGCCAGCTCGGTGCGCTTGCCCGGCGGCAGGGGAGGAAGATCGGTCACGACGCCATGTCGGCCGCGAAGCGGCGCAGCAGGACCATCACGGCGTTGTCGTGTTCGGCGGGTACCGGCTCGCGGCCGATCGCCCAGGCATAGATCGCGGGGTCCGGTTCCTCGAGGAGAGCCTCGTAGAGTGCAAGCCCGGCCGCGTCGAGGCCGGGCAACTCCTTGCGCGCAAACGCCCCGAGGAGAAGGTCTGTCTCCTTCATGCCGGTGTAGAGGCTGCGGTGGATGAGCCGCTTGCGGCGGATCTCGACGGGCTCTTCGGTCATCGTGCGGCGCGCTTGGTCATGTCGGCGGTGGCGAATTGCGCTATGCATATAGGCCGATCGCGCGACGCTGTCAGCCGCGCCCTCGTCCAGCCCTGGTCCATGCGCCCGCAAATCCTCTTTCCCCTCTTCGCGCCTCTGAGTTCGCTGCCGGGCATGGGCCCGAAGCTGGCGCCCCTCATGGCGCGCGCGGTCGGCGGCGACAAGGTCGCAGATCTGATCTGGCACAAGCCTGCGGCCCTGGTCGATCGCCGTTCGACACCGCCGATCGCCACCGCCGCGGATGGCTCCATCGCGACCCTGATCGTCACCGTCGATCAGCATGTTCCGCCCCGCAAGCCATCCCTTCCCTACAAGATCCGCTGTCGCGACTCGTCCGGCTTCATCCAGCTGGTCTATTTCCGGGCCAAGGCCGACTGGCTCGCCTCGCTCTTTCCGACCGGCGCGCAGCGTGTCGTCAGCGGCCGCATCGAGCGCTTTCGCGACGAGATCCAGATGTCCCATCCCGACCATGTCGGACCGGTCGAGGATCTTGCGCGGATCGCCACCGTCGAGCCGGTCTACGGGCTCAGTGCGGGCGTATCGTCGCGGATCATGACCCGCACCGTGCGCGCGGCACTCGATCGCGCGCCCGATCTCGGCGAGTGGCTCGATCCGGCGCTGATGGCGCGCGAGCGCTGGCGTCCCTGGCGCGAGAGCCTGCTTGCCCTGCACGCACCGCGGGATCTGGTCGACCTGATGCCGGACACGCCGTTGCGCCGACGACTCGCCTACGATGAACTTCTCGCGAGCCAGCTCGCGTTGCTGCTGATCCGCGACCATCAGCGCCGCCAGCAGGGCCGCGCGCTGACCGGCGATTCGAGCCTTCGCACCAGGGCGCTGGCCGCGCTTCCCTTCGCCCTCACCGGCGCGCAGCTCCGGGCCATCGCGGATATCGAGCGCGATCTTTCGCGACCGATGCGCATGCTGCGTCTCGTCCAGGGCGATGTCGGCAGCGGCAAGACGGTGGTCGCCTTCTTCGCGATGCTCATCGCCGCCGAGGCGGGCCGCCAGGCGGCGCTGATGGCACCCACCGAGTTGCTGGCGCGGCAGCACCACGAGACGATCGCGCCGCTCGCCGCCGCGCTCGGGATCGACGTGGTCCTGTTGACGGGACGCGACAAGGGCAAAGGCCGTCGCGAGTCGCTCGAGCGGCTCGCCAGCGGCGCCGCGCCGCTCGCCATCGGGACGCATGCGCTGTTCCAGGACGACGTCGTCTTCGCGGATCTCGCGCTGGCGGTGATCGACGAGCAGCACCGCTTCGGCGTCCAGCAGCGGCTCGCGCTGGCCACCAAGGGCGACGGCGTCCACATTCTCGTCACGACGGCGACGCCGATCCCGCGCACGCTCATGCTCTGCGCCTACGGCGACATGGACAGCTCGCGCCTCGACGAAAAGCCTCCGGGGCGGAAGCCTGTCGACACGCGGCTCGTCGCCCTGGAGCGGCTCGACGAGGTGGTGGGCGGATTGGCGCGGCAGGCCGACCGCGGCGTGAAGACCTTCTGGGTCTGCCCGCTGGTTGCCGAATCCGAGGAGAGCGATCTTGCCGCTGCGACGGAGCGCGCGCGCATGCTTGCCGAGCTTCTCGGGCCGGAGCGTGTGGCGCTCGTGCATGGACGCATGAAGGGGGCCGAGAAGGACGCGGCGATGGCAGCCTTCGCCAGCGGCTCCGCTGCCGTCCTCGTCGCGACGACGGTCATCGAGGTCGGGGTCGACGTGCCGGCGGCGAGCGTCATGGTCGTCGAGCATGCCGAGCGCTTCGGCCTCGCGCAGCTGCACCAGCTGCGCGGGCGCATCGGCCGCGGCAGCGTCGCCTCCACCTGCCTGCTGCTCTATCAGACGCCGGTCGGCCAGGTCGCGAAGGCCCGGCTGTCCATCATGCGCGATACCGAGGACGGGTTCCGGATCGCAGAGGAAGATCTGCGGTTGCGCGGCGCCGGAGAGGTGCTCGGCACGCGGCAGAGCGGCGTGCCCGAGTTTCGGATGGCCGACCTGGCCCATCACGGAGATCTCGTCGCGATGGCACGCGACGAGGCGAAGCTGATCATCGAGCGTGATGGCGGGCTTGACGGCGCGCGTGGTCCAGCGCTGCGCACGCTGCTCTACCTCTTCGAACGCGACGCCGCGGTGTCGTTGATCCGTTCGGGCTGACGGTGGCGATGTTCACCGATCCGGGCGCCGCCGAGTGGATCCTCGGTGCCCTGCTCGTCCTCCGGCTGGTCGAGTTCAGGCGCCACGGCGCGGGGCCGCCACCTCATGCGATCTTCCATGGCCTCTGGCTGGCAGTGCTGGTCGTCCTCGCGATCGGGCATGGCGCGGTCGAGGCCGCATGGGCGGTCGCGGCGATCGCGCTGATGGCGCTGCGCGCCGCGCGGATGCTGCGCGGCGCGCGCACCGTGCCCATCGCTGCGACCTTCGCCGAACTTCTCGTGCTGCCCCTCGCCTTCGGGATCTGGCCGCTCGCGCTCGCGGGCGCGGCGCTTTACGCGCTGCTGCTGCGTTTCGCTTGGGAGTGAGGATCACCCGACCGGGGTGAGCAGTTTCCCGCCGGACAGATGCGCGCGCAGATTGTTGACCACGAGGTCGGCCATGGCGCCACGCGTCTCGTTGGTGCCGCTGCCGACATGCGGCGCGAGGACGACGTTGTCGAGGCCCAGCAGCGCGTCCGGCACGTTCGGCTCGTCGGCGAAGACATCCAGCCCGGCTCCGCCGAGCCTGCCGGATACCAGCGCCTCGACGAGGGCGGGTTCATCGACCACCGATCCGCGCGACACGTTGACGAGAATGCCCTTGGGGCCGAGCGCCGCGATTACCTCGGCGCCGATCAGCCCCTTGGTGGCTGGTCCACCAGGCACGATCACGATCATGAAGTCGACCCCACGCGCCATCGCGACGAGATCGGGCATGTGGCGATACGGGACATCGGCCGGGTTGCGCGCGTGATAGCTGATGTCCATGTCGAAGGCTGCTGCCCGGCGGGCGACGACCTTGCCGATGCGGCCCATGCCGACGATCCCGAGGCGCTTGCCGGAGACCTT
>CAYSUY010000049.1:0-9642 GCA_964434345.1 uncultured Acetobacteraceae bacterium | reverse complement strand
GGCAGGGCGCGCATGAGATCGGACGGGCAACCGCTGAAGCCGGTGGTCTGGACGAAGCGCACGCGCTCAGCGACCGGCGCCACCGCCTCGACCCATCGCGAGCGGTCGCCGGGCAGCGCGTGGACGGTGAAGGTCTCCGCCAACTCGGCCATGGATTGCGGGCGCAGCGGCTCGATGCTGACCAGATCGGGCTTCATGTCGTGTGCTCCTCCGGGGTGTCTCGGATCAGGCCTTGAAGCCCTTGGCCAGGGCGTCCGCCGCCTTGACCATCAATCCGGAATCGCTGCCGACGGCGACGAACAGGAAGTCGGCGTCGATCACGCGCCGCGCGAGCTCCTGGTTCGGCGTCAGGAATCCTGCAGGCTTGCCGATCTTCGCAAGACGCGCGCCGGCGTCGAAGATCAGCTTGTCGATGTCGGGATGGCCGGGATTGCCGAGATGGCCATGGGTCGCGGCGAGGTCGGAGGGGCCGATGAAAACGCCGTCGACGCCCTCCACCGAGGCGATCGCCTCCAGGTTCGTCAGGCCCATCGGGGTTTCGATCTGCACCAGGACGCACATCTCGTCGTTCGCCTTGTGGAGATAGCCGTCGATCCGGCCATACCGGCCACCGCGCGCACCGGCAGAGACGCCGCGGATGCCGTGCGGCGGATAGCGCGTCGCGGCGACCGCCGCCTTTGCCTCGGCGGCGTTCTGGACAAACGGCACGAGAATGGACTGGGCACCCGCGTCGAGGACGCGCTTGATGACGACCGGATCGTTCCAGGCCGGACGCACGATGGGTGTCGCGGTTCCGCCCGACAGCGCCTGCATCTGCTGGATCAAGCCAGGGATCTCGTTGGGCGAGTGCTCCATGTCGAGAAGGACCCAGTCGAATCCGGCAGGGGCCAGGATCTCGGCGACGATGTTGCTGCCCAGCGAACTCCAGATGCCGATCTGGCGCCGGCCGTCGGCGAGCGCGCGCTTGAAGGCGTTGCGCGGAATGTCCATGTTCGTTGTCCTCGGAAGAGCGGAACGCATCGGTGCGTCGTGCGACGACAATAATGTCGGTGGGGATGTGGTGTCGACACTCAAGCCCGATGGCGCGGCCCGGTGCCGCCGCGACCGCCCCGGCGCGACGCTGGGGATGCTGATCGTGCTGCCGCTTCTGGCGTGGCTCCCGGGTGGCTGCGCGCCAACCCATGACTGGGTCGGTCCTGGCGATGGCGTCGGTCTGCGCGGTGCGGACATGAGCGCATGCCATCAGGAGGCAGCCCTGCGGACAGATCGCTCGCTCTGGTTCCAGCGCCAGCAGTTGCAGCGGGACGCCTGGTGGTCGCGACGCGCGTCGGATCGTGCGATGGCCAATGCCCGTCTCCATCAACTGGAGATGCTCTCCGCGCTCGACCGTCAGCGCGCCTTCGACGGCTGCATGCAGGAGCGTGGATATAGGCTGCAGAAGCTGACGCCCTGAGTCCGGCGACGATCAGAACCAGGGCTCCAGGATCCGCACGACGCGCGCGCCGATCGCCGGCGAGGCCGTGAGCCCCGGCGATTCGATGCCGAACAGGTTGACCAGCCCCGGGACCCCATGGACATCCGGTCCCTGGATCACGAAATCCGCCGCCGGCGTGCCGGCGGGTCCCAGCTTGGGGCGGATCCCCGCATAGGCCGGCTGCAGCGCGCCGTCCTGCAGCCCCGGCCAGTAGCGCCGGACCTCCGCGTAGAACTTGTCGGCGCGATGCGGATCGACGTCATAGGCGATGGATTCGATCCACTCGACATCGGGTCCGAAGCGCGCCTGCCCGGCGAGGTCGATCGAGATATGGACCCCCAGCCCGCCCGGCTCGGGCACCGGATAGACCAGACGCGTGAACGGCGACTTGCCGCTGAGCGAGAAGTAGTTCCCCTTCGCGTAGTGAAGCGGCGGGACATGTCGCCTATCGAGGCCGTCGATGGCCGCCGCGAGCGCCTGTGCGCCCAGGCCGCCGGCGTTGACGACCATCCGCGCGCGCAGCCGCATCGGCTCGGCGCCGCCGACGTCGAGCTCGATTCCGTCGTTGCGCACGGCACCGCCACGCACCGGGCTCAGCACGGCCAGCGCCGCGCCGCGGTCCTCGGCATCGCCCTGATAGGCCAGCATCAGCGCATGGCTGTCGACGATCCCGGTCGAGGGCGACACCAGCGCGGCGTCGCAGGCGAGCAAGGGCTCGATGCGCCGCGCCTCGGCTCCGGAGATCAGAACGAGGTCGTCGACGCCGTTGGCGCGCGCCTGGGCCTGGATCTTTTCCAGCTGTGCGACCTGCTCTGGTCGCGTCGCGACGATCAGCTTGGTGCAGCGGCGATGCGGGATCCCGCGTTCGGCGCAGTAGGCATAGACGGTGTGCTTGCCCTCGACGCAGAGCTCGGCCTTGAGGCTGCCCGTCGGATAATAGATCCCCGCATGGATCACCTCGCTGTTGCGCGAGCTGGTCTCCGTTCCGATGGCATCGGCCGCATCGAGGATCACCACCTCGCGACCCGCCAGCGCCAGCGCGCCCGCCACCGCGCGCCCCACCACGCCCGCCCCGATCACGACGCACTCGATCGTCTCGCTCATCTCGCTGTCATCCGCCTTGATCCGCCCCCGCGCGGGCGGGGGTTCACGAAACCCGTGGCGCAGGCTAGAACAGGCGCATGCGTGGTGGAAACCGTATTGCCGCTTCGGTGCTCGGCTTGGTCATGCTCGCCGGATGCGCGCCGGCCCGCGACGCGGCCGCGCCGCTGCCGCGCATAGAGGTCGGCGTGGCCTTTCAGCTCGAAAATCTCTGCAGCGGCGGTGTTTCTCCTCCGATCGCGCTCGGCGCCCTTCCCGCGAGCACCGCGCAGCTTGCGGTGCGCATGACGAATGTCGGCGTGCTGCGCCAGACACCCCGGGACTGGACCGTGCCGATACCGGCGCGGACGCCGCCGCAGATCGCGAGCGGTGCGCTGTCCGGCTATGACGGTCCCTGCCCCGGCGATCTCCAGCGTCCGATCTACCGGGTCGAGGTCCTGGCGCAGTCGAGCGACGGCACGGCGCTCGGTCATGGCTTCCGCGAAGTTCGCATCCTGCCGGTGAACCGCATGGCGCAGGAGCGCTGGGCGCGCGGTGAACGACCGGCGGATGACAGCTTCACCCGCGCCGACGGCTTCTTCGGCATCCGCGAACTCCATCTGCGCGAGCGCGATGTCGAACCGTTCGAGACCCGCCAGGGTCAGGGCCGCGACAGCATGTTCGCGCCCGCAGGATCGCCGGCGTCGCGCGATCCGACGGCCGCGCGATAAAGCGCCAGCTTCGCCGCGTAGCGCGGCGAGGCGTCGGCCTCCGGCAGGGCGAACCCGCCCAGTCCCTCCTCGGCGCGATGACAGGCCACCATGCGGCCATCGACCATGCGCGACACGGGGTCCTCGCCGCGGCACCGCGCGACTGCATGGGGGCAGCGCGTGTGGAACCGGCATCCCGGTGGCGGATCGAGCGGGCTCGGAACGTCGCCTTCGAGCGGCGCGCGGCGCCGCGCGGCGGCATCGGGCCGCGGCAACGGGATCGCCGCGAGCAGGGCCTGGGTGTAGGGATGACGCGGGCGCGCGAACACGGCCTCGCGTGGTCCCTGCTCGACGATCTTGCCCAGGTACATGACCGCGACGCGGTCGGCGACGTGCTTCACCACGGCGAGGTCGTGGGCGATGAACACATAGGCGAGGCCAAGCGCGCGCTGCAGGTCCTTCAGCAGGTTGAGGACCTGCGCCTGGATCGACACGTCCAACGCGGAGACCGGCTCGTCGCAGATCACGAGCTTCGGGTGGGTCGCCAGCGCGCGCGCGATGCCGATGCGCTGGCGCTGGCCGCCGGAGAATTCGTGGGGATAGCGCGACGCCTGCCAGGTGGCGAGCCCGACTTCGCCAAGCAGGGCGTCGATCCGCGCGCGCCGCGTCCCCGGATCGCCGAGACCATGCAGGCGCAGCGGTTCGTCGAGGATCTCGCGCACGGTCATGCGCGGGTTCAAGGATGCGTAAGGATCCTGGAAGACGATCTGCATGTCGCGGCGCAGCGCGCGCAGATCCTGGCGCGCGAGACCGCGGACATCGTGGCCGTCGAACAGGATGGAGCCGGCGCTGGCTTCGATCAGGCGCAGCACGAGCCGGCCGGTCGTGGATTTTCCGCAGCCCGACTCGCCGACAAGCGCGAGTGTCTCGCCCTTCGCGACCGAGAAATCGACCCCATCCACGGCCTTCACGGCGCCCACCGACCGGCGCAGCACGATGCCCCGCGTCACCGGGAAATGCTTCGCGAGGCCGCGGACGTCGAGCAGCGGGGCGACCGTCATGGCGTCCCCGCGATCAAGGGGGCCTTGAGGCAGGCCGCACGATGGCCCGGCGTGATCTCGCGCAGGACGGGCACCTCGGTGCGGCAGCCTGCGTCCGCGAACGGGCAACGCGGATGGAACCGGCATCCGTCGAGGCGCGCGAAGGGGCTTGGGACGCTGCCCTCGACGGTCGCGAGACGCTCTTCCTCGACATGCAGCTTCGGCACGGAGCCGAGCAGCCCGATCGTATAGGGGTGGTGCGGATCGTCGAAGAGCGCCCTGACCGGCGCCTCCTCGACGATGCGGCCCGCATACATGACGACCACGCGCTGCGCGAGTTCCGCGATCACGCCCAGGTCATGGGTGATCAGCACGATGGAGGCGCCGAGGCGGTCGCGCAGGTCGCGCATGAGGTCGAGGATCTGCGCCTGGATCGTCACGTCCAGGGCCGTCGTCGGCTCGTCCGCGATGAGGACACGCGGGTTGCAGGCCAGCGCCATCGCGATCATCACGCGCTGGCGCATGCCGCCGGACATCTGGTGCGGATAGTCGTCGATCCGCCGCTCCGGGTCCGGGATGCGGACGAGACGGAGCATCTCGAGCGCGCGTGCCCGCGCCGCCCGTGCGTCGAGCGGTTCGTGGAGCCTGATCGCCTCGATGATCTGGTCGCCGACGCGCTGCACCGGATTGAGGCTGGTCATCGGCTCCTGGAAGATCATCGAGATCTTCCCGCCGCGGATCCGCCGCATCTCGGCCTCGCTGCGCGTGGCGAGGTCCTCGCCATCGAACAGGATGCGCCCCCCCGCGATCCGTCCCGCCGGTTCCGGCACGAGGCGCATGATCGCGAGGGACGTCATCGACTTGCCGCAGCCGGACTCGCCGACGATGCCGAGGGTCTCGCCGGCCGCCAGATCGAAGCTGACGCCGTCGACGGCACGCATCTCTCCGCCGCCGGAGCGGAAGCGGACCTGGAGGTCCTCGACCGTCAGCAGTGGCGGCGTGACCGTCATCGCTCGCTCAGGCGGTAGACGCGCGGCGACATCGTGTCCACGTCGCGACGGGCCCAGTCGCGCGTTGCGGTGCTGCCGAGCGAACGATCTTGCGCCGCCTGAAGCCGCGCATGGGCGGCTTCGATGTCGATCCCCGGCACGGTGCCATCGCGCACGACCTGCACACCGGCGACATAGACGTCGCGCACCGCGCGATCGCCCGCCGAGTAGATCAGGCTGCGCAGCGGATCGCGCAGCGGCCGCATCGCCGGGTGGCCGGTTTCGGCGAGGAAGAAATCCGCCTTCGCGCCCGCTGCGAGCCGTCCGAGATCGGGCCGGCGGATCATCCGCGCGCCGCCGATCGTCGCGGCGTCGAACACCTGGTCGGTGCGGGCCGCGCGGAAGTTTCCGGAGACGAGCCGCGCCGCGTAGGCGGCGAGCCGCAGTTCGTCGAGGAAATTGTGCGGGAACGTGTCGGTGCCGATGCCGCACACGATCCCGGCCTCGACATAGCGGCCGAGCGTGTTGAGGGCGATGCCGCGGCGCGCGAAGACGGTCGGGCAATGCGCGACCTGCGCGCCGGACCGGGCCAGACGCCCGAAATCGTCGGCGTGCGGCCAATGCAGCTGCGGATGGTCGTTCAGGAAGATCCCATGGCCGACGATCATGTCCGGGCCGAGCAAATCGTTGGCATCGAGCCACTCGATCGGGGTCTTGCCGTGGCGGCGCGTGATCTCGTTGAACTCGACGATCGACTGGGCCGCGTGCAGCTGGGTCGGAATGCCACGCTTGCGCGCTTCGGCCAGGCTCTCGCGCAGCAATCCCGCGCCGCAGGTGTCGATCTGCGAGGGCCCCATCATTCCGCCGAGCCGCCCGGACGGGTGCCGCGCGGCCGCGTCGATGACCTCGAGCGCCTGGGCAAGGCCACGCTCGCCAGCGGCTTCGTCCCAGCTGTACTCCACCGAATGGCCGTTCGATGTCGACCAGCTGGCGGCGCGGAACATCGGGCAGAGGACCGCCCGGATGCCGGTCGCTGCGACCTGATCGGCCCAGCCGTCGCGCGCGCCGGACAGATCGCAGAAGGTCGTCACGCCGCTCTTGAGCAATTCCCAGATCGCGACCTGCGTCGCCGCCTCCGCCGCCTCGGGCTCGAGCCGGAAGATCGGCATGTACTCGTAGAGCGAACTCTGCCCGAGGGCGGGGCTGCCCAGTTCCTCGAGCACGCCTTTGTTGCCCGGCTCCGAACTCGGATGCGCGTGGACGTTCACGAAGCCCGGCGCCGCCATCAGCCCGGCGCCATTGATCGTCGTCGCCGCGACGCCCGTGAACCCGGGACCGGCATGGACGATGCTGTCGCCCGCGAAGGCGAGGTCGGCGCCGCGCATGTAGACATGCGCCGAGGACGCGGCGTCCCAGGCGACGAGCCAGTCGAGATTGCGGATCAGGGTGATCGGAGGCGTGCTCATGGGTCGGTTCCTTCTTCCGGCCGCGACGGGCGCGCCGAACCCGGCGCCCCGTCGCGTTCCGCGTGCTGTCTAGGTCACTTGAACTCGAGCGAGAGGCCCTTGTAGAGGCCGGCGCCGTAGATGCCGTGCGCGCGCATCGGCTTCAGCTTCGCGCCGCGAGGAACAGCGGCTCGTGATAGAGCGGAATCCACACCGCCGCTTCCTCGACCTTCGTCTGGACCCGGCCGAAGGCCTCGGCCCTCGTCTTGTCGTCGAGTGCCGAGGAGCCACGCGCGAGCAACTCGTCTGTCTCCGGATCCTTCCAGTTCACCCGGTTGGGAACCGGCGTGGCCGCGGAGCGGAAATAGAGATTGAGCGCGTCGCCGGCCGACACATAGGGGAAGCTCATGCCGAAGGCGTCGTATTCCTGCGTCGCGAGCTTGCCCCAAGCGACGGTCGCGTCGAACAGCTGCAGCTGCATGTCGATGCCGACCTTGCGCAGATCGCCCTGCACCGCCTCCGCGATCTCCTTCCAGAAGCCGGTGAAGCCGTAGAACACGGGGGCGAGCTTCTTGCCGTCCTTTGTCCGCATCCCGTCTGCGCCACGCCGCCATCCGGCCTCGTCGAGCAGTCGGTTGGCTTCGGCGACGTTCTCGCCGTAGATCTCCGGCTTCGGGCTCTTGTTGTAGTCGAGCACGCTCGGCGACAGGAAGCTGTTCGCCGCGTCGCCATAGCCGAAGGTGACCGCGTCGGTGAGCGCCTTCTGGTCGACCGCGAGATTCATCGCGCGGCGCACGCGCAGATCCGAGACGAGGTCGCGATCGATCTTGAAGCCGATGAAATAGGTCCAGAAGTAGTTCTCGGCCTTGGCGACGGTCATGCGGCGATCCGCCTGCAACTCCTTGACCGCCCAGTACGGGACGTATTGGGTCGCGTCGGACTGGGCGGTCTTCAGCGAGTTCACGCGGGTGTTCTCTTCCGGCACGACCTTCCACACGATGCGGTCGACCTTCGGCTTCGGATCGGCGTAGATCGCCGGGCCCCATTGATAGTGGGGATTGCGCACCAGCACGGTCTGGTCGCGCGGCGTCCAGCTCTCGAAGCAGAAGGGCCCGGTGCCGTCGAGCGCCTTGACGCCGAAATCCTGGCCGAGCTGCTTGGCCTGCTCGGCATTGATGACGACGTGGAAATGCTGCGTCATCTGGAACAGAAGTTCCGAGAAGGGCTGCTTCAGCTTGTAGACGACGGTGCTGTCATCGGGCGCGGTGATCGTATCCACCTGCCCCATGCGTGCCAGGACGACGCCCTTCGTCTCCGGATCGAGCCAGCGATTGTAGCTCGCCACGACATCGGCAGCGGTGAGCGCCTTGCCGCTGCAGAACTTGATCCCCGGCCGCAGCTTGAAGGTGTAGGTCAGGCCGTCGGGCGAGATCGTCCAGCTCTGCGCAAGTCCCGGATGCAGTGTCTTGAGGTCGTAGTCCAGCGCCACCAGCGTGTCGTTCGTCATGAACAGGACTTCCGCCGTCGATCGCGCCGTCGAGCGGTGCGGATCGTAGCGGTCGGTGTCGATCTCGCGCGTCAGCGTCACGCTGCGCTGCTGCGCCGGCGCCGTCGGCGCGACCGCGCAGAGTGCAGCCACGGCCGCGCTGGCCATCAGGATCCGTCGAGTCATTTTTTTCTCCTTCCCTGTTCGAGTGTCGTTGGTGTCAGCGGCGCAGCCGGGGATCGAGCGCATCGCGCAACGCGTCCCCGAGTACGTTGAAACACAGCACGATCGCGAAGATCGCGAGGCTGGGCAAGGTCGAGACATGCGGCGCGATGGTGAGGAAGCGTCGTCCCTCCGCCGCCATGCTGCCGAGTTCCGCGCTGGGCGGCTGCGCGCCGAGGCCGAGAAAGCTCAGCGCCGCGCCGAGAAGGATAGTCTGACCCAATTGCAGCGTCAGGTAGATGAGGATCGTCGGCGCGCAGTTGCGGGCGAGATAGCGCGTCAGCAGAGCCCAGTCTCCAAGTCCGAGCGCGCGCCCGGCCTCCATGTAGTCCTGCTGCATGACCGATGTCGCGGCGCCGCGCGCGATGCGCGCGATCGACGGGATCGCCGCGATCGACAGCGCGATGACGAGGCTCGCGATGCCCGGGGTCAGGACCGCTGCGATCGCGAGCCCGAACAGGATGGACGGAAAGGACAGCAACGTGTCGATCACGCGCATCAGGACGTTGTCGAGCCGCCGGTAATACGCAGCCAGCAATCCGATGGTCGCGCCGACAAGGCCGCCGGTCGCGACCGCGACGAACCCGATGGCGAGGGTCGCGCGCAGCCCGTAGAGCATGCGCGTGATCATGTCGCGCCCTTGCGTGTCGGTGCCGAGCGGATAGCCGTCGGTCCCGATCGGCCGGAGCCGCAACCGCATCGCATTGGCATAGGGATCGTGGGGCGCAATCAGCGGCGCCAGCAGGGCCGCGAGCACGAGAACGATCAGGATGCCGCCGGCGAGGACCGCGGCGGGGTCGCGGAGCAGCAGCGCGAAGGCCGAGCGGCGCGCCGGGATGCCGGCCTTGGCGACGTCGGTGGAGGGGGTCATGCGCGACCGATCCGCGGATCGAGATAGGCGTAGATCACATCGACCCCGAGATTGATGGCGATGAAGCCGACGGCGAGCATGAGGATCGCGCCCTGCGCCAGGGGAAAATCGCTCGAGGTGATGGCGCCGACCGCCATCCGACCGACCCCAGGCCAGGCGAACATCGTCTCGGTCACGACCGCTCCGCCGAGCAGAAAGCCGATCTGCAGACCGATCAACGTGACCACCGGGATGAGGGCGTTGCGCAAGGCATGGCGGATGACGACGCGCGGTCGCGACGCACCCTTCGCCCGTGCCGTGCGCACGAAATCCGCGCCGAGCACCT
>CAYSUY010000048.1:0-23041 GCA_964434345.1 uncultured Acetobacteraceae bacterium | reverse complement strand
AGAGCCGCGCGCCCCTGAGTTCTGGCGCTCTTCGGTTTTGCGCTCTTCGGCTTTGTGCTGGGCGGCTCTCGCATGTGGCGGTCGCGCGGCGTGTTCTTGCGGCGCCAGCCCCGTTCGCCTATACCCCCCTGAGCCGATGTCGGCCTGCGGCTGTCGGAGCGTAGCTCAGCCTGGTAGAGCGCCAGCTTTGGGAGCTGGATGTCGCGAGTTCGAATCCCGCCGCTCCGACCACGCCGCGACGCCGATCACCGGATCCGCATGGACGAGTCGCCGAAACCACTCCGGAAACTGACCCATGGCTGCGCAAGCCCGCATCTACAAGCCCGCCCGTTCCGCGATGCAGTCCGGCAGGGGCAAGACCAAGGACTGGATCCTCGAGTTCGAGCCGTCCGACGCCAAGCGGCCCGATCCCCTGATGGGCTGGTCGGGGTCGTCGGACACCGGCGCCCAGGTCCAACTCGCCTTCGCGACGCGCGAGGAAGCCGAAGCCTATGCTGCGCGCGTGGGCCTCGACTACACCATCGGCACCGCGCAGCAGCCGACGCTGAAGCTGCGGGCCTACGCGGACAATTTCAGCTACGGTCGCGTGCGCTGAGCGATGGGCGCCCTTAGCTCAGCCGGATAGAGCAACAGCCTTCTAAGCTGTAGGTCGCTGGTTCGAATCCAGCAGGGCGCGCCATGCACTCCATCCCGGCCCCGGCCGTCGAGATCTTCGGAGGATCGCTCGGGCTGTTTCTTGCGCTTTTCCTGAGCGGTCTCGCCGGCAGCCTCACCCATTGCGTGGGCATGTGCGGTCCATTCGTCATCGCCCAGGTGGGCGCCGCCCTGGATCGGCCCGAACGCCGCGCCGCTGCCTACGGGGTGCTGCAGCGTCTGCGCGGTGCCGCTCTTCTGCCCTACCATCTCGGGCGCATGACCACCTACGCGGCGCTGGGCGCCACCGCGGCAGGGATGGTCGGCTTCATCGCCAACATGGCCGCCTTCCGAGTCGCCGCCGCCACGCTGCTCGCGATCGCCGCTTTCGCCATGCTGGCGCAGGCCGTTGGGCGAAGTCTCGGCGTATTGGACCGGATCCTGGCGCGCTTCCTGCCGGCGCAACCTCCGGCGGTGGCGCGAAATCTGATCGCCGATCCGACGGGCTGGCGCGGCTACGCCCTGGGCATGGCCCTTGGTTTCCTGCCCTGCGGGTTGATCTACGCGGCGCTGGCGGCGGCGGCGGCGGCGGGCGATCCCGTCCGCGGCGCGGCGGCGATGGGCGCCTTCTCGCTCGGCACGATGCCAGGTCTGATCGGCGTCGGCTGGGCCGGGGCTCTGTTCGGCCGCCGCTGGAAGGGGGTGACCGCCGTGCTCGCGCCGCTTGCCCTTCTGGCGTCGGCGATCCTCCTGCTGTCGACGGCGTGGCGCCTGGTCGCGTGAGCGTCGATCCGGCGTCTCAGCAAGGCGCCGGATCGACCAGATCCCTGTAGGCGTGCCACGTGGCGTGCCCGATCAGGGGCAGCGCGATGGCGAGGCCGACGAAGAATGTTGCCATGCCGACTGCGGTGAAGACGACGATCAGAGCGGCCCAGAGCGCCATCGGGCGCCAGTTTGCACGGACGGCGTTCACGCTCGCGACGATCGCGGCGAAGACGTCGACGTCGCGATCGATCAGCATGGGGATGGACAGGGCGCCGATCGCGAAGGCAACGACCGCGAGCCCGAAGCCGACGACGCTGCCCGTAGCCAGGAAAGGCAGGCTCATGGGCGAGAAGAAAACGGTGTCTATTATGCTGCCCCAGGTCGGATGGGCGCGGTCGAAGAAGAGCGCGAAGAGCAGCGTCGCGATGCGTACCCAAAGGAGATGGAGCAGCATCAGGGCAACGCCGAGCAAGGCGACCTGGGTGCCGTTGCGGCGCAACGCGCCGAGCGCGTGGCCGAGCGAAACGGGTTCACGTGCCGCGAGTCGACGGCTCGTCTCATAGAGGCCGACCGCGATCAGCGGCGCCACCAGGAAGAATCCGGCCGCGAGCGGCAGCAGCAGGTGGATCGACCCGAAGGCGACGAGCGCCGCCCATAACGCGATGCTGGCGGCCGCGATGGCACCGCCATAGGCGAGGCTGACATGCGGCGCGGCGAGGATGTCCTTCCATCCGGACGCGAGCCAGTTCCACGGACGATCGATCTCCACGGTCCGTATCCGTGCCGCCTGACGGTCGAGGCCCGCGTGCGCCTGGGTCATGATGGTCTCCTCCGTGAAACGCCGCCTTGTCGCGAGTTGACATGTCGGCGCCGCCGGGACGCATGCGACACCGCGTCGCTGCGACGATCGCGCACAGTAACAATCTGTCGCATGGGCGCGCAGCCCCGAGCCGCGTCATATCCGCAAACCGCGAATGGATTCTTTGTCGCGGCTTACTCCGACAGGAACGAAGACGGGGGTTCGGATGAGTGATGCAGCGATCGGGCGGCCGCTGGCCGCAGGAGGCACGCCGGCCTATGCCGACGACGTGACGCGCGCCTTCATGGTGATGTCCATATTCTGGGGCGTGGTGGGGTTCACGGTCGGGCTGGTGATCGCCCTTCAGATGGTGTTCCCGGCCCTCAATCTCGACCTGGAATGGACGACGTTCGGGCGGCTGCGGCCGCTGCATACGTCGGCCGTGATCTTCGCCTTCGGCGGCACGGCCCTGATCGGGACGTCGCTGCATATCGTCCAGCGCACCTGCCGCGCTCGTCTGTTCGGCGGCGCACCGCTCGGATGGTTCGTCTTCTTCGGCTACCAGTTCTTCATCCTGGTCGCCGCGACCGGCTACGTCCTCGGCATCACCCAGAGCAAGGAATACGCGGAGCCAGAGTGGTACGCGGATCTATGGCTGACCATCGTCTGGGTCGCCTATCTGGTCGCGTTCATGGGGACGATCTTCAAGCGCGAGGAACCGCATATCTACGTCGCGAACTGGTTCCTGCTCGGGTTCATCCTGACGATCGCGGTCCTGCATATCGTCAACAACACCGCGATCCCGGTGTCTCCGTTCGGCGCGAAGAGCTACTCGGCCTATGCCGGAGTCCAGGACGCGATGATCCAGTGGTGGTACGGGCACAACGCGGTGGGGTTCTTCCTGACCGCCGGCTTCCTGGGCATGATGTACTACATCATCCCGAAGCAGGCCGACCGGCCGGTCTATTCCTACCGCCTGTCGATCGTCCATTTCTGGGCGCTGGTGTTCCTCTACATCTGGGCCGGGCCGCATCATCTGCACTACACGGCGCTGCCCGACTGGGCGCAGACGCTCGGCATGGTGTTCTCGATCATGCTGTGGATGCCGAGCTGGGGCGGCATGATCAACGGCATCATGACGCTCGCCGGCGCATGGGACAGGCTGCGCACCGACGCGGGCCTGCGCTTCTCGGTCACCGCGGTCGGCTTCTACGGCATGTCGACCTTCGAGGGGCCGGTCATGTCGATCAAGGCGGTGAACGCGCTGAGCCACTACACCGACTGGACCATCGGGCATGTCCATTCCGGCGCGCTCGGCTGGGTCGGGTTCATCGTGTTCGGCACGCTCTACTATCTGGTCCCGGTGCTGTGGCGGCGTGAACGTGTCTACTCGACGCGTCTGGTCGCCTGGCATTTCTGGATCGCGACGCTGGGCATCGTTCTCTACATCACCGCGATGTGGGTGAGCGGCATCATGCAGGGCCTGATGTGGCGCGCCTACGACGAACTCGGCTTCCTGCAGTATTCGTTCGTCGAGACCGTGGTGGCGATGCGTCCGTTCTACGCGATCCGCGCGATCGGCGGGCTGCTCTACGTCTGCGGCTCCCTGATCATGGCCTACAATCTGTGGCGCACCATCCGCGGCGACGTCGTGTCCGAAGCGACGGGCGTCCCGGTGCTGGCCGCTGCGCGCGCCTGAGGTGGCTCCCATGTCCATTCGTCACGAAGTCATCGAGAAGAACGTCGTCCTGCTCGCGATCCTGACCCTGGTCACGATCTCGATCGGCGGCCTCGTGCAGATCATTCCCCTCTTCGCCGTGGAATCGACCATCGAGCGGGTCAGGGGCATGCGTCCCTATACGCCGCTCGAGCTGATGGGGCGCAACATCTACATCCGCGAGGGCTGCTACACGTGCCACTCGCAGCAGGTGCGCCCGTTCAAGGACGAGGTCGAGCGCTACGGCCATTACAGCCTGGCAGCCGAAAGCATCTACGACCGGCCGTTCCAGTGGGGATCGAAGCGCACCGGGCCCGACCTTGCCCGCGTCGGCGGCAAGTACTCGAACGACTGGCATGTCGCGCATCTCGTCGATCCGCGCGCGGTCGTGCCGGAATCGATCATGCCGGGCTACCGCTTCCTCGCGACGCGTGCGCTGAAATACGACGACGTCGACCAGCATCTGAAGGCGCTGCGCGTCGTCGGCGTGCCCTACAGCGACGAGATGATCGCCAACGCGAAATCCGATCTGGAGGCGCAGGCGGACCCCGATGCCGACGCCAGCGGCCTCGCGAAGCGCTATCCGAAGACGGTGGTCGGGAAGTTCAACGCCGAGGCGCGCGAGCTGACCGAGATGGACGCGCTCGTCGCCTACCTGCAGATGCTCGGCACGCTGGTGCGCTTCACCGATCTGACGCCCGCGGATCTCAGGCAGTAGGAGCGGAGGATGGATCTCAAGCTGTTCCACGAACTTCTCCGCAGCGCCTGGACGGTCTTTGCCGTCCTCACATTCCTCGCGATCGCGGCCTGGGCGTTCTGGCCGTCCCGCCGCGCGGATTTCGACAAGCGCGCCCGTATCCCCCTGGACGAGCGTTGAGCCTGGAGACCGTCATGCCGACCAAGATCGAAAAGGACGAAGTCACGGGTCGCGAGACCACCGGCCATGAGTGGGACGGGGTACGCGAACTCAACACGCCGCTGCCGAAATGGTGGGTGAACCTGTTCTGGGTCACCATCGTCTGGGCGCTCGGCTACATGGTCGTTTACCCGTCACTGCCCTGGGTGACCGGCTGGTTCGGATATTGGAGCCGCGCCGAACTGAGCCGCAGCCTCGAGGAGCAGCGCGGACAGCGTGCCGGCTTCGTGGCGCGCATCGAGAAGGCCGACCTCACGCAGATCCGCGCCGATGCGGAGCTTCTCAACTTCGCCCTCGCCGGGGGACGGCAGGTCTTCGCCGACAATTGCGCGCCTTGCCACGGTGCCGGTGGGGCGGGAGCCGTCGGCTATCCCAATCTCGCCGACGACGACTGGCTGTGGGGCGGCGGTCTCGCCGACATCCATGCGACGATCCGGCACGGGATCCGCAACGCGGACACGAATAGCCGCATCTCGCAGATGCCGCGCTTCGGGGCCGACGGAATTCTCAAGGCCGAGGAGATCGGCAAGATCGCGGACCATGTCCTGTCGCTCTCTGGGACGGTCGCCGCATCGCCGTCCGCGGCGGCGGGCGCCACGCTCTATGTCGAGCATTGCGTCGCGTGCCATGGCGCGAACGGCGAGGGCAATCAGGAGCTCGGCGCGCCGCGGCTCAACGATCGCATCTGGCTCTATGGCGGTGACCGCGCGAGCGTCGTCAAGTCGATCGCCAATGCCCGCGCGGGCGCGATGCCGGGTTGGGAGGAGCGGCTGGATGCGGCGACGATCAAGATGCTGACCGTCTACGTCCACGCGCTCGGCGGCGGCAAGTAGGCTGCCGGACGCGGAGAGGCCAGCATCATGACGCGTCCCGCGCCCATGCCGTCCGGCGACGCCGGAGCGGCGGTGCGCTCCGTCCGCGACCAGCGGGCGGAGTTGCCGCTCTACGTCAATCGCATCAAGGTCTATCCGCGCAAGGTCGCTGGCGCGTTCCGGCGGATCAAGTGGGTCGTGCTCGCCCTGTGCCTCGGCCTCTACTACGTCGTGCCGTGGCTGCGCTGGGATCGCGGTCCCGGGGCTCCGGATCAGGCGGTGCTGCTCGATCTGCCCGGGCGCCGCGGCTATTTCCTGTGGATCGAGATCTGGCCGCAGGAGGTCTACTTCATCACGGGGCTGCTGATCCTCGGGGCGATCGGCCTGTTCTTCGTGACGGCGTATTTCGGTCGTCTGTGGTGCGGCTATGCCTGCCCGCAGACCGTATGGACCGACCTCTTCATGCTGGTCGAACGCTGGATCGAGGGGGACCGCAACGCCCGCATCAAGCTCGACAAGGCGCCCTGGGGGCTTGCCAAGGCGGCGCGCAAGGTCGCCAAGCATGGCGCATGGGTGGTGATCGCGGCGGCGACCGGCGGTGCCTGGGTCTTCTATTTCGCGGACGCGCCGACGACCCTGGTCGCGATCTTCACCGGTTCGGCCTCGCTGGCCATCTATGTCTTCGTCGGGCTGTTCACCGCCGCGACCTATACCTTCGCCGGGTGGGCCCGCGAGCAGGTCTGCACGTACATGTGTCCATGGCCGCGTTTCCAGGCGGCGATGTTCGACGAGCATTCCTTCATCGTCAGCTACCGGCGCTGGCGCGGCGAACCGCGCGGCAAGCACAAGGCGGGAACCAGTTGGGACGGGCGCGGGGATTGCGTCGATTGCGGCGGATGCGTCGCCGTGTGCCCGACCGGGATCGACATCCGCGACGGGCAGCAACTCGAATGCATCGGCTGCGGCCTGTGCATCGATGCCTGCGACGAGGTGATGGACAAGGTCGGACGGTCGCGTGGCCTGATCGCCTTCGATACCCTCGCGGCGCAGCAGGCCGCGATGTCCGGGCGACCGCATCGCCATCCCTGGATCAGGCCGCGGCCGATGATCTATCTCGCGATCATGCTGGTCGTCGCGGCGGTGATGGTGGCCGCTCTGGCGCTGCGCGGCGACACCGAGTTGCACGTGCTGCGCGATCGCGCCCCTCTGTTCGTGACGCTGTCCGACGGCAGCATCCGCAATGGCTACACGATCAAGGTCCTGAACAAGGCGCGGGCGGACCGCGACTACACGCTGACCGTGGACGGCCTCGCGGGTGCGGCGTTGACCGTCGTGGGAGCGGCGACGCAGGCACCGGCGGCGCGCGTATCGCTCGTGGCACGTCCGGACTCGGTCGCCACCTACAGGGTCTATGTCGCCGCGCCGAAGGCCGCGCAGGATTCCGTGGCCATCACGTTTCGCCTGAGCGGCGCGGCGCGCGGCGCCGCGGCGAGCCAGGCGAGCAGTTTCGTGTCTCCGAAGCGTTGAGCGGGAAGGGAAGAGCGTCATGGCAGCGATCCGGCGCGGCACTCTGGTTCCATGGATCTTCGTCGCGGGCATGGCGATCGTCGTCCTGGTGAATGCGGGCATGGTCACCGCGGCGCTGTCGACCTATTCCGGTCTCGCGCATCCCGACGCGTTCGGGCGCGGCATCGCCTACAACAAGGTGCTCGATGCGCTCGAGACCCAGGAGCGACTGGGATGGCAGGTCGGGATCGATCTCGGCGCCGCCGGCGCGCTGGGGCAGCGCGTCATCACCGTCACGCTGACGGATCGCGAGGGCCGTTCTCTGACGGGCGGCAAGGTCGCGGCACGCTTCGTGCGGCCGGTCGAGAAGACGGGTGTCGTCGAGGCCGATCTCGCCGAAGGTCTCATCGGGCGCCATGCGGGCGAGGTCGTCCTGCCGGCGCGTGGGCAGTGGGATGTCCGCGTTCTGGTGGAACGGGCCGGCGAGCGCGTCGAGGCCCGCCAGAGGGTCTTCGCGAAATGACTGCGGCAGGGGCAGCACTGAGCACGCCCGGGGGGCGCGCGCGACCGCTTCTGGAGGCGGGAGCGGGGTGCGCGCATTGCGGCGCCGCGCTCGGCGGCGGGCAGGCGCGTTACTGCTGCCATGGCTGCGAGGCGGCTTCGGCCCTGGTGTCCGGGCTTGGGCTGGACGCGTTCTATCGCCGTCGTCGGGTGGCGCCGGGGACGCTGAGGCCGGCGGGTGCGGCCGACGATGTGACGCCCTTCGTGCAGGTACGGGACGGCGCATGTCGCCTGCAGCTTCATGTGGATGGCCTAGTGTGCGGCGCCTGCGTATGGCTCGCGGAGACTGCGCTCGCCGCCGATCCGGCCGTGCGCGAGGCGCGGGTCAATTTCTCGACCCGTCGCCTGTCGCTCGCCTGGGATGGGGCGCCTGAGCGGGGGCAGGCGCTCGCCGACCGTCTCGCGGCGATCGGGTTCCGGGTCGCTCCTTTCGATGCCGCGGTGCGCGAAGACGCGCAGGCGCGCCAGGAGCGCGAATTGCTGCGCGCGATGGCCGTGGCAGGGTTCGCCGCCGCGAACGTGATGCTGCTCTCGGTCTCGGTCTGGTCGGGGCATGCGGGCTCGATGGGCCCGGCCACACGCGATCTGCTGCACTGGGCCTCGGCGCTGATCGCCCTGCCGGCGATCGCGGTCGCGGGACTCCCGTTCTTCCGGTCGGCGGTGACGGCGCTGTCCGGTGGTCGCACCAACATGGATGTGCCGATCTCGATCGGCGTCCTTCTGGCTGCGGCGATGAGCCTGTTCGAGACCGTCAATGGACGCGCGCACGCGTTCTTCGACTCGGCGATCACGCTGCTCTTCTTCCTGCTGATTGGTCGCTATCTCGACCTGCGGGCGCGTGGCCGGGCTCGACAGGCCGCGCAGCATGTCGTCGCGCTCGCGGCCCGCGCGGTGCGCGTGCTGCTGCCGGATGGCAGCGTCGCGACGCGCCGTCCGCAGGACGTGGCCGTTGGCGACCGCGTGCTCGTGGCGAGCGGCGAGCGCATTCCGGTCGACGGTACGGTCGCGCACGGCGCGGGGACGATTGATCAGAGCGTCGTCACAGGCGAATCGATTCCCGTGGCGGCTGCGCCGGGAACCGCGGTCTTCGCGGGATCGCTCAATCTCGGGCAACCGATCGAGGTCACGACCGGTGCCGCCGGCGAGAACACGCTGCTTGCGGAGATCGCGCGCCTCATGGAGGCGGCGGAGCGCGGGCAGGGGCGGATCGTCGCGCTCGCCGATCGGGTCGCGCGGCATTATGCGCCGGTCGTCCACGTCGCCGGCGCGGCGACGTTCCTGGGCTGGTGGCTGCTGCTGGCGGCACCGGTCCATACGGCGCTTCTGCACGCGGCCGCGGTCTTGATCATCACCTGCCCCTGCGCGCTCGCGCTGGCCGTTCCGGTCGTCCAGGTCGTGGTGTCGGGGCGACTGATGCGGAATGGCATCCTGATGAAGTCCGGCACAGCGCTGGAGCGTCTGGCGGCTGTCGACACGGTGATTCTCGACAAGACGGGAACCTTGACCCTCGGACGTCCGGTTCTCGTCGGCGATGCCGATCCCGAACTCGGCCGCCGCGCCGCCGGTCTGGCGCTGGCCAGCAGACATCCCCTGGCGCGCGCGCTGGTGCGCGCGTTCCCCGACGCGACACGCGTTCCCGATGTCGTCGAGCAGTCTGGCGGCGGATTGCTGGCGTGCGCGGCGGTGGGCGAGTGGCGGCTGGGCAATCGCGTGTTCTGCGGTCTCGAGGGCGCGGCCCTGGACGGGGATCCCGAGGCGGAGGCCGGCACGCTGGAGCTATGGTTCGTCGGGCCGGGAATGCTGCCCGTGCGGTTCCGCTTCGCCGATGCGCTGCGCCCCGATGCGGAGGCCGCGATCCAGGCACTGAAGGCGCGTGGCCTCGAACTCAGGATCCTGTCGGGCGATCGGCCAGCGGCGGTCGCCGCGATGGCCGAACGACTGGATATACCGCTCTGGGAGGCGTCGCTGCGGCCGGCGGAGAAACTGGCTCGTCTGGACGCCCTGGCGCGCTCCGGGCGTCGCGTGGCGATGATCGGCGACGGGTTGAACGACGCGCCCGCTCTCGCCGCGGCGCATGCCTCCCTGTCGCCGGCGGAAGCCGTCGACATCGCGCGGATCACCGCGGATTTCGTCTTCCAGGGTGAAAGACTGGCGGCTGTCGTCGATGCCTTCGATCTGGCCCGCGCGTCGCAGCGCGTCGCCCGCGAGAATCTGATCCTGGCCCTCGGCTACAACGCCCTCGCGGTTCCGCTCGCAGTGAGTGGTTTTGTCACACCCCTGGTCGCGGCGGTCGCGATGTCCAGTTCATCGGTGCTCGTCATCGCCAACGCCTTGCGTCTGGCGCAGGGAAAGCCACCAATATGAACTCCCTCCTGCTCCTGATTCCCCTCGCGATCATCCTGGGCCTGATCGGCCTGGGCGCCTTTCTCTGGGCGTTGCGCGCGGGACAATTCGACGATCTCGATGGTGCCGCGCATCGTATCCTGCTGGACGACGAACCGGGACCGAACAAGCCGAAGAGGAGAGAGCCATGAGCGATGTGATCAGTTCCTGGGTGATGGGCGTTTTCGTGGGGCTGCTTGGCCTCGTCGGTCTGGTCCTCGCGTCCGGCGCACGCGACGGTGCCGTCTACGGCTTCGGCATCGGTGTCTTCATTTTCGCCGTGCTGTTCGTTTTCCTGCTGATCAAGCGCGGCTACGACGCGACCGACGCCGCGCGGGGCTGACGGCGTCGCCCTCGGATCCGGGCGGCACCTGGGTATCAGACCGCGACCGCGTGGCGCGTGGCGGTGGGTGACAGGTAGCTGTCGAAGCGCGCTGCCACGAGCCGCGCGAAGGGGCGTGCGTCGGGCGGGATGGACAGTTCCAATCCGCGCCGCCGGACGATCCCGGCGCGGTCAAGGTCGTCCAGTCCGTCCACGATCGCCGACAGCGCCGGCTCCTCCGCGGCATCCGCCGCGAGATCGACGGCGAAATTGCACATCAGGCGCTCGATGATGCGGCCGCGGCGCCGGTCCATGGCGTCAAGGCGCACGCCGCGACTGGTGGCCAGCCGCCCGGCCTCTATGGCCTCGGCCCATCGATCTGTCCGGGTGGCGTTCTGGACATGCCCACCGGCGAAGCTGCCGATCGCCGATGGGCCGATCCCCACGAGGGGCGACGCATCGTCGGTGGTGTAGCCCTGGAAGTTTCGGCGCAGCGTGCCGGTGCGCGCGGCGATCGCCAAGGGGTCGCCGGGACGCGCGAAATGATCGATCCCGATCGCCTCGTAGCCGGCGCGCCGCAGCGCGGCGGTCGCCGCGTCGCTCAGCGCGAGCCTCTCGTCGGTTCCCGGCAGTCCCGCCGGCTCCAGCAGGCGCTGATGGGGTTTCATCCAGGGCACATGCGCATAGCCGAACAGCGCGACCCTGTCGGGTTCGAGCGCAACGACATCGGCGGAGGTCCGCGTGATGGTCCCGACGCTTTGCCGCGGCAGGCCGTAGATCAGGTCCATCGCGATGCGCGCGAGTCCGGCCGCGCGCAGGGCCGCGACCTTCGACGCGACGAGGTCGAGGGGCTGGACGCGGTCGATCGCGCGCTGGACGTCGGGATCGAGGTCCTGGATGCCCAGGCTTACCCGGTTCACGCCACTCGCAACGAATGCCGCGATGCGTGCGTCGTCGAGGCCACGGGGATCGATCTCGATCGCGATCTCCGCATCCGGGCGCAGGTCGAAGCGCGCGCGCAGATGCGCCATCAGGGCCATGAATGCCTGCGCAGGCAGGATAGACGGCGTGCCGCCGCCGAAATGGAGATGGGCGATCGCCAGGCGTCCGGGGAGCAGCCCGGCAACGAGGTCGATCTCCCGGCGCAGCGTCGCGAGGTAGCGCTCGACCGGGGCGATGCGATGGGTGATTTCCGTGTTGCACCCGCAATACCAGCAGAGCCGCCGGCAAAACGGGACATGGACGTAGAGCGACGCCGCGTTTCGCGTGTCGGTCGCGCGCAGCCATGCCTCCGCATCGGCGTGATCGACGACGTCCGAGAATTGCGCGGCCGTGGGGTAGCTGGTGTAGCGGGGGAGCTTCGACGCGGCGAGCGTCAGACGGTCGATCTGCATCGGCGGATGCTGCGACGCACGGACGCGCGCGGCAACGCCGCTGCGGCAATGCGTCGCCGGCCCACCATGGCCAGGCGGCGCGTCACGACGCCGCAGGCCGGTCCTGCGACGGGATCGCTGCCCCGATCGTCGCCGTATCGGTGCGCAGCCGCGTCTCGGCGAGTTCGCCTGTCGCCTCCAGGATCGGATATGCGACGGAGGTCAGGTGGCTGTTGATGCGCTTGAGGTCGCGGACGACGTCGAGATGGATCGCGCTCGACTCGATCGATTCCGGCCGCCCTTCGCGCAAGCGACGGAAATGGCTGTCGGCTGCCGACAGCTCGGCCTCGCGCATCGATGTCTTCTCGCGCAGGAGCCGGCGTGCGATCGCCGGATCGCGGGACATGAACACGTTGAACGCGAGCTGCAGGTTGTCGAGGACGCGCGCATGGAAGGCGCGCAACTCGTCGAGGCCCTCGGCGGAGAAGGCGACACGATTGCGTATCTTCTTGTTCGCGAGCTCCATCAGGTTCTTGTCGATGATGTCGCCGATATGTTCGAGGTTCGTGACGAATCCCAGGATCTCTACGTAGCGGCGGCTCTCGGCTTCGCTCATCCCGGCGCGGCTGACCTGGATCAGGTAGAGCTTGATCGCCTCGTGCAGCCGGTCGACGGCGTCATCGGATTCCTCGACGGAGCGCATGAGCTTCTGGTCGTCGCGCACCAGAACATCCATGCTCTGGCGGAGCATCCCGGCGACATGGTCGCCCAGCGCCAGCGTCTCGCGCGCGGCGCAGGCCAGAGCCTCGGCGGGATGCTCGACGAGATGCGCATCGAGGTACCGCGGCCTGCCGGAATCGGCGACGCTCGGGCGGTCGGGCAGCAGGCGCTCGCAAAGCGTCGCGACCAGCGGCACGGCACCGATGAAGACCGCGCCGAGCACGAAGTTGAACGCGGTGTGGACGTTGATGGTGAGCCGGGCCGCGTCGGGGCTGATCGCGGCGAGCGCATCGACGGCATGCGGCAGGACCGGCAGCGCCAGAGCCGCGATGGCGAGGCGCATCAGGAGGTTGCCGAGGGGGACGCGCCGCGCGGCGGGAGGCGCTGCGACCTGGCTCACGAAGGGCGCGAAGGCGCCGCCGATATTCGCGCCGACGACGAGGGCCGCCGCGACCTCCGCCGGCATGAGCTGGGCGGCGGCCAGCGAGGCGACCAGCAGGACGATGGCGAGGGTCGAATGGGCCAGCCAGGTGACCAGGGCGCCGATCAGCACAGCCACCAGCGGTTCTCCCGCGAGCCCGCCGAGGACTGCCGTGATCGCCATCGAGCCGCGCAGGGGCGCCGACGCGGCGGCGATGAGCTTCAGGCTCAGCAGCATCAGGCCAAGTCCGAGCGCGATCCGCGCGACATGTCGGCTGTGCTCGTTGCGCGATCCCATGAACCAGAAGACGCCGCCGGCGATCGCGGCGTAGCCGAGCCAGCCGAGATCGAGGACGAAGATCTGGGCCGCGATCGTCGATCCGAGATCGGCTCCCAGAACGACGGCGAGTGCGGCCGGCGCCGCGATCAGGGCACGGGCGGCGAAGGAGGATACGATCAGCGTGGTGGCCGTGCTCGACTGCACGAAGGCGGTGATCGCGAAGCCGGTCGCGAAGGCGCGCCAGCGGTTGCGGGTGCTCGTGGCGACGATCCGCCGGATTTGGGCTCCGAAGGCGCGGGTGACGCCCGTGCGGACCATGCGCACGCCCCAGAGGAGAAGGGCGACGCTGCCGACGAGCGTGATGAGGATTTCTGTTCCGTGCATTGCAGTCCTGGCGTGATGATAAGGCGCGAGATCGACCACGCGCCAGGAAGATTACGGTTTCGTGACATCGTGCTTGTTCGCGACATCGTGCTTGAGCGTCGCCGCGCGCGCCATGAAGGCCGCGACCAGGGCAGTGTCGCGCCGCGCCGCCAGACACGCCGCATATTCGCCGACGGCCAGGTCGGCATCGACGATCGCACATGCGTGAAAACGCCGCTCGGCGCGGAACTCGCTCTCGAACACCGCCCCCAGTCCGAACCCGGCGGCGACCGTCTCGCGCACGCCTTCGCGGGTCTGCACTTCGGTCACCGGACCGAGCCGGATGCCTGCAGCGGCGATCGCCCCCTCGAAGACCTCACGGGTGAACGAGCCTGGTTCGCGCAGGACCACGGGTTGCCCGGCGAGGTCGGCGATCCGCACGCGGCCGCGCGCGGCGAGACGGTTGCCGCGCGGCCCGAACAGGATCAGGCGGTCGCGCTTCATTTCAACCGCGTGGATGCGCGGGTCGGAGCCGATCTTGGCGGTCACCGCGACGTCGGCATCACCCTCCAGGACCTGCTGGAGGACGGCCGCCGAATTGCCGATCGACAGGCGAAAGGTCAGCCCGGGATGGTCGCGACGCAGTTCGGCGAGGATCGGCACCGCGTGATAGGCATTGTCGGCCGCAACGCGCAAATGGCCGCGCCGCAGCGCCTTGGTACCGCTCAGCAGGGCTCGTGCCTCGTCCTCGGTCTCGAAGAGCCGCGTCGTGACGTCGAACAGGTCGCGCCCGAGCGGGGTCAGAACGATGCCGCGCGCGCGCCGTTCGACGAGCCGCACGGCATAGCTGCGCTCCAGCGCCGCGACATGGCTCGACAGCGTGGGCTGGCTGATCATCGCGGCGGCGGCGGCTCTGGTGAAGCCGCGCTCGCGCGCGACGAGATGGAAGGCGCGCAGCTGGACGGCGTTCATCTGGTATTGCCCCGGTCTATGGATCGCATCCGAATTATGTATTGGAGCAGGGGACGCGACGGGGTCAAGATCGGGCCGACACAGGAGAGGCCGATGACCAAAGCGCATTCCGAGACCGGAGATCCGTTCCTGCTCACGCCGGGGCCGTTGACGACGTCGGCGAGCGTCAAGCGGGCCATGGTCCATGACTGGGGGTCCCGCGACGCGACCTTCGTGCGTTTCAATCGCGAGGTGCTGGAAAAGATCACGGCGATCGCGGGCGGCACGGGTACGCATGCGACGGTCGGGATGCAGGGCAGCGGGACCTTCGCCGTCGAGGCGATGCTGACCAGTTTCGTGCCGCGCGACGGCAAGGTTCTGCTGCTGGTGAACGGCGCCTATGGCAAGCGTGCGCAGAAGATCTGCGAGATCGCCGGCCGCGCTGCCCGCGTACTCGAAACGCCGGAAGACACGCCGCCCGATCTTGCCGCGCTCGGCGCGGCGCTGGCCGCGGATCCGGCGATCACGCATGTCTTCGCCGTGCATTGCGAGACCACCAGCGGGATCGCGAACCCGATCGCCGAGATCGCGCGCATCGTCGCCGCGTCCGGGCGCCGCCTGCTGGTCGACTCGATGAGTGCCTTCGGTGCGCTTCCGATCGATGCCCGCGAGGTGCAGTACGACGCGCTCGCGGCGTCTTCCAACAAATGCCTCGAGGGCGTGCCGGGCATGGGGTTCGTCGTGTGCCGAAAGGATGCGCTGCTGCGCACGAAGGGCAATGCGACGACGCTCGTCCTCGATCTGCTCGACCAGTGGCAGGCCATGGAGAAGACCGGGCAATGGCGGTTCACGCCACCGATCCAGGTGATCGTCGCGCTGCATCAGGCGATCCAGGAATACGAGGCCGCCGGCGGCCGCGAAGGGCGGCACGCCCGCTATGCGGAAAACTGCCGTGTTCTGATCGAGGGCATGCGCGGGATGGGTTTTCGCACGCTGCTGCCGGATACGCTGCAGGCGCCGATCATCGTCACGTTCCGCATGCCAGCCGACCCGCGCTTCGACTTCCAGCGCTTCTACGACGGTCTCAAGGATCGCGGCTACGTGATCTATCCCGGCAAGCTGACGGTCGCCGAATCCTTCCGCATCGGGTGCATCGGGCGGCTCGACGCGGGCCATATGCGTGGCGCGCTCGGCGCGATCCGCGAGATGCTGACGGAACTCGGTGTCGCCGACGGCGCGCCGGCCGCAGCCTGAGCGTCGGGAGGCATCGATGGCGAATTTCTCCGTCAATGGCCGCGCCTATGCGGCACCGTCGGCGCCGGTCGTCGTCGTCTGCGTCGACGGCTCCGAACCCGGCTACATCGAGGCGGCGGTCGAGGCCGGCATGGCGCCGTTCTTCGCGCGTGCGCTGCGCGAGGGCACGGCGATCGTGGGTGACTGCGTGGTGCCGACCTTCACGAACCCCAACAACCTGTCGATCGTGACCGGTGTTCCGCCGGCCATACATGGCATCTGCGGCAACTACTTCTTCGACCGCGAGAGCGGGACCGAGGTGATGATGAACGATCCGCGTTTCCTGCGGGTCGACACGATCTTCCGTGCGGCCCAGGCGGCGGGATCGCGCATCGCCGTCGTCACGGCGAAGGACAAGCTGCGCGGCCTTCTCGGCAAGGGGCTCGATCTCGGTCCGGGACGCGCCTGCAGCTTCTCGTCGGAGAAGGCCGATCAGGCAACCGTGGAACGCAACGGCATCGACGACGTTCTCCGCCTCGTCGGCTTGCCCGTTCCCGACGTCTATTCCGCCGGTCTCAGCGAATTCGTCTTCGCTGCCGGTGTCCGGCTCATGGAAACCTCGCGCCCGGACATCCTCTATCTGTCGACCACCGACTACATCCAGCACAAGCATGCGCCGGGGACGCCGGTCGCGAACAGCTTCTACGCGATGATGGATTCCTACCTCGCGAGGCTCGATGCGCTGGGATGCGTCATCGGCCTGACCGCGGATCACGGCATGAACGCCAAGCACGACACGGCGGCGCGGCCGGACATCGTGTTCCTGCAGGACGTGCTCGATGGCTGGCTTGGCGCAGGCGCCGCGCGCGTGATCCTGCCCATCACCGATCCCTATGTTGTCCATCACGGCGCGCTCGGATCCTTCGCGACGGCGTATCTGCCGGAGGGGGCGGATATCGGCGCCGTCCTGGCGCGGCTTGCGGCCCTGCCGGGGATCGAGGCGGCGCTCGACCGCGCCGCGGCGTGCCGACGCTTCGAGCTGCCCGAGGATCGCATGGGCGACATCGTCGTCGTTTCGACCCGGCACAAGGTGATCGGCACCAGCCTCGCACGGCACGACCTGTCCGGGCTCAAGGAGCCGCTGCGCTCGCATGGCGGGATCTCGGAGCAGGGCGTACCGCTGGTCTTCAACCGCCGCATCGCCCTCGAACCGGGGCGGCGTTACCGCAATTTCGACGTCTTCGACCTCGTCATGAACCGCATCGCGGAAAGGATCGCCGCATGACCACCACCCCCGCCGCCGCGACCGGTACTCCCGTTCGCCACGAGGCGATGCGCATCGCCGGTCGCAAGGTCTTCTGCGACGAGACGATAGACGTCCGCGATCCGTATACCGGGGATCTCGTCGGCACGGTCCCTGCGGGTCGTCCGGAGCATGTGCGCGAGGCGCTTTCGATCGGGCATGGCTACCGGTCGAAGCTGACGCGCTATGAACGCCAGCGCATCCTGATGACGGCGGCAGAGAAGCTGGCCGCGAAGCGGCAGCAGATCGCGGAACTGATCACGGCCGAGGCCGGGCTGTGCATGAAGGATTCGCTCTACGAGGTCGGACGCGCCTACGACGTCTTCAGCCTCGCCGGGCAATTGGCGATCAAGGACGACGGCGAGATCTTCAGCTGCGACATCACCCCCCATGGCAAGGCACGCCGGATCTACACGATGCGCACGCCGCTGCTGGGGTGCATCAGCGCGATCACGCCGTTCAACCATCCGTTGAACATGCCGGCGCACAAGATCGCACCGGCCATCGCGACCAACAACCGGGTGGTGCTGAAGCCGACCGAGCTCACGCCGCTGACGGCGCTCGCGCTCGCGGACATCCTCTACGAATCGGGACTGCCGCCCGAGATGCTGTCGGTCGTCACCGGGCTGCCGGGCCCGTTCACCGACGAACTGATCGTCAATCCGATGATCGACCTGATCACCTTCACCGGCTCGGTTCCCGTCGGCAAGCTGATCGCGGAGCGTGCGGGCTACAAGCGCACCGTACTCGAACTCGGTGGCAACGATCCGCTGATCGTGCTCGACGATGCGGATCTCGACAAGGCGGCCGAACTCGCGGTCGCCGGGGCGACCAAGAACTCGGGGCAGCGCTGCACGGCCGTGAAGCGGATCCTGGTCGTCGAGACCGTGGCCGACGCCTTCGCCGCGCTGGTGGTCGAGAAGGCGCGCAAGCTGAAGGCGGGCGATCCGCGCGATCCGTCGACCGACGTGGGCACGGTGATCAACGAGAAATCGG
This sequence comes from uncultured Acetobacteraceae bacterium, assembly GCA_964434345.1. Classification (GTDB taxonomy): domain Bacteria; phylum Pseudomonadota; class Alphaproteobacteria; order CACIAM-22H2; family CACIAM-22H2; genus CAIOSQ01. The sequence continues at coordinate 4,989 of CAYSUY010000048.1, read as the reverse complement.
CCATCCTCTTCCAGCGTCGCGTCGAGGACGCCGTTTCAAAGGGGGCACGTCTGCTGCATGGCAACGACCGCCGCGGCGCGGTGTTCCCGCCGACGGTGGTCGACCGGGTGCCTTTCGACTGCGAACTGGTGCGCGAGGAGACCTTCGGGCCGGCCATCCCGATCATCCGGGTCAAGGATGTCGACGACGCGATCCGGGTGTCCAACTCGACCGCGTTCGGGCTGTCGTCCGGCGTCTGCACGAATCGCCTCGATCTCGTCACCCGTTTCGTCAACGAGTTGAACGTCGGGACGGTGAATATCTGGGAGGTCCCCGGATACCGCATCGAGATGTCGCCGTTCGGCGGCATCAAGGATTCGGGAAACGGGTACAAAGAGGGCGTCGTCGAAGCCATGAAGAGCTTCACCAACGTCCGGACCTACTCGCTGCCCTGGCCGGGTTGAGGGGCGAAGTCGAGGGCGCGGCGGGCTTCCGCCCGTCACCTGGTTGTCATACAAATCGTTCAGAACTCCCACGATCCGCTCTCGGAGGCGGGAGGCACAGATGAACAGGAGGGGTCGATGCTCAAGCGATTTCTGATGGCTGGCGCGGCGTTGGCGATGACGCTCGCATGGGGTGCGGCGGACGCGCAGCAGAAGACGAGGGTGACGGTCTACACCGCTCTCGAAAGCGATCAGTTGCAGCCTTACAAGCAGGCATTCGAGAGCGAGAACCCCGATATCGACATCCAGTGGGTGCGCGAATCGACGGGCGTGATCACGTCGCGCTTCCTCGCCGAGAAGGACAATCCGCGCGCCGACGTGGTCTGGGGCCTGGCGGTGACCAGCATCATCGCCTTCGACAAGGCGGGCCTTGTCCATCCCTACACCCCCAAGGGCGCCGACCAGCTCAAGCCGGCCTTCCGCTCGACGACCAGCCCGATGGCCTGGACGGGCATGGATGCGTGGCTCGCGGTCGTTTGCGTGAATACGGTGGAGCAGAAAAAGGCCGCCGCGCCGATGCCGGCGTCGTGGATGGACCTGACGGATCCGAAGTTCAAGGGCCAGGTCGTGATGCCGAACCCGTCCTCGTCGGGAACGGGTTTCCTTGCCATCGCCGGATGGATCAAGGCGATGGGCGAGCAGGGGGCGTGGAGCTTCATGGATAAGCTCCATGACAACGTCGCCGTCTACACCCATTCGGGCTCGGCCCCGTGCGTCCAGGCGGCGCGTGGGGAACGCATGGTCGGCATCGGCTTCGACATGCGCGGTGCCAGCGAGAAGACCAAGGGCGCGCCGATCGAACTCGTGATCCCGAAGGAAGGCTCCGGCTGGGACATGGAAGCGACGGCGATCGTCAAGGGCACGAAGAACCTCGCGGCTGCCCAGCGCGTCGCGGATTTCGCGGTCTCGCGCAAGGCCAACGAGCTCTACGGCAAGTACTACGCCATCGTCGCGACCCCGGGCCTCAACGTCGCGCCGCCGAACTACCCGACCAACGCCGAGCCCTCGATGCTGCCGCTCGATCTCGCCTGGATGTCCGAGAACCGCGACCGGATCCTGGCCGAGTGGACGAAGCGCTACGACGGCAAGTCGGCACCGCGCTGACACGCGATAGACGGCCGCCCCGGAAGATACGTCTTCCGGGGCGGCTCGCCTTCGCTAAGCCGAGGTTTCGGACCCACATGACGTCTCCCGCCCCATGACATCGATCGACCCTGGCACGAGCGCCTTCCTGCGGATCGAGGGGCTGACGAAGCGTTTCGGCAGTTTCACTGCGCTCGACCGTGTCGACCTCGTGATCAGGCCGCGGGAATTCGTGTGCTTTCTGGGGCCGTCCGGATGCGGGAAGACGACCCTTCTACGCGCGATCGCGGGGCTCGATGCGCAGAGCGAGGGGCGGATCTGGCAGGCCGGACGGGAGATCTCGTCCCTGCCGCCGGCGGAGCGTGATTTCGGCATCGTCTTCCAGTCCTACGCCCTGTTTCCCAATCTCACGGTCCGCGACAATGTCGGTTACGGCTTGCGCAGCCGTGGCCAGGGGCGGGCGGCGATCGACGCGCGCGTCGCCGAATTGCTCGACCTCGTCGGGCTTCCGGAGTCCGGGCGCAAATACCCGTCTCAATTGTCCGGCGGTCAGCAGCAGCGCGTGGCACTCGCCCGCGCACTGGCGACGTCTCCCGGTCTGCTGTTGCTCGACGAGCCGCTCTCGGCGCTGGATGCCCGGGTCAGGGCGCGACTGCGTCACGAGGTGAAGGGGCTGCAGCGACGCCTCGGCATCACGACGATCATGGTCACGCATGACCAGGAAGAGGCCCTGACCATGGCCGATCGGATCGTGGTGATGAATCACGGCTCGATCGAGCAGGTCGGCACGCCGCGGGACATCTACGTGCGGCCCGCGACCCCGTTCGTGGCCGACTTCGTTGGAACCATGAATTTCCTCGCCGGCAAGGTCGAGGCGCCGGGGCGTGTCGTGCTCGACGGGCGTGCGATCGCCTGCGACACGGGGACGATCGCCGTGGGCCAAGAGGTCCAGGTCTGCCTGCGGCCCGAGGATGTCCGGGTACGTGGCGTCGCGCCCGGCGACGCGAACGTGCTCGAGGTCGAGATCACCGACATGGAGTTTCTCGGGGCCTTCTGCCGTGCCGGGTTGGCCGTCGCGCCAGGCGGCGGGCAACGCCTCTCGGGCGATTTCTCCTCCAACCTGATCCACGATCTCGGCCTCGCGCCGGGCCAGCGCCTGAGCGTCGCGCTGCCCGCCGATCGCCTCGTGGTCTATACGCGCGGCTGATGGCGCGCGCGACCGTCCCGGGTCCGGGCAGCGCGCGGCTGCGGCCGGCGCGCGACGAGATCGCGATGCGCGTGCTGCTCGTCGTGCTCGGGCTTTGGCTCGTAGCGACGGTCGCGCTGCCGCTCTGGTCGCTGCTGTCGAAAAGCTTCCAGGACTTCAACGGCAACTTCGTCGGGCTCGCCAACTACGCGCGCTACGTATCGACGCCGTCGCTTCTGGCCTCGTTCTGGAATTCGTTGGCGATCGCGCTGGTCACGACAGCGATCGTCATCCCGCTCGCCTTTGTCTACGCCTATGCGCTGACGCGCTCGTGCATGCGCTGGAAGGGCCTGTTCCAGGCGCTGGCGCTGATCCCGATCCTCGCGCCGTCGCTGCTGGCCGCGATCGCGCTCATCTATCTGTTCGGCAACCAGGGCTTCCTGAAGTCCTTGCTGTTCGGCAATTCGATCTACGGCCCGCTCGGCATCGTGATCGCGCAGGTCTTCTACTGCTTTCCGCACGCGCTGATGATCCTGGTGACGGCGCTCGCGATGGCGGATGCGCGGCTCTACGAGGCCGCTTCGGCCCTGGGGGCGTCGCGGACCCGAACGTTCCTGACGGTCACCCTGCCAGGCGCGAAATACGGCGTGATCAGCGCCAGCTTCGTGGTCTTCACGCTGGTGATCACCGATTTCGGGATCGCCAAGGTGATCGGCGGGCGCTTCAACGTCCTCGCCACGGACGTCTACAAGCAGGTCGTCGGTCAGCAGAATTTCGAGATGGGCGCGGTCGTCGGCATGATGCTGCTCCTGCCCGCGGTGCTCGCCTTCGTCGCGGACCGGATCGTGCAGCGCCGTCAGGTCGCGGTGCTGTCGGCGCGTGCGGTGCCTCTGGAACCCCGTCCGAGCCCGCTGCGCGACTGGATCCTCCTGGTCTACTGCGCGACGATCGCTGGGTTGCTGCTGACCATTCTCGGCGTCGCGGCCTGGGGGTCGCTGATCAAGTTCTGGCCGTACAACCTCACGCTCACCCTGGCCAACTACGAGTTCGACAAGTTCGATGCGTCCGGCTGGAGCGCCTATTTCAACTCGCTCGAACTGGCCGCCTGGACCGCGATATGCGGCACGGCGGTCGTGTTCCTCGGCGCCTATCTCATCGAGAAGAGCCGCGGCTTCGGCGCAGGGCGGGCGATCGTTCAGTTGCTCGCGATGCTTCCGCTCGCGGTCCCCGGACTGGTGCTCGGGCTCGCCTACATCTTCTTCTTCAATGCGCGATGGAACCCGCTCGGCTTCGTCTATGCGACGAGGGCGATCCTCGTGATCAACACGGTCGCCCATTTCTACACGGTGAGCCACCTGACGGCGGTGACGGCGCTGAAACAACTGGACGCCGAGTTCGAGTCGGTCGGCGCCTCGCTCAAGGTACCGTTCTGGACGACGCTCTGGCGGGTCACGATCCCCGTCTGCTCGCCGGCCATACTCGACATCTTCGTGTACCTCTTCGTCAACGCGATGACGACCGTCTCCGCAGTGATTTTCCTCTATTCGACCAACAGCAAGCTGGCCTCGATCACGGTCGTCAACATGGACGAGGCGGGGTTCACCGCCGCCGCGGCGGCGATGGCAATGACGATCGTGGTGACGTCCGCCGTCGTGAAACTGGTCCATCTTGCGCTCAACACGCTGCTCGCGCGGACCACGCACGCGTGGCGGCGCCGCACGCGGTGAGGGGAGACGGACGATGAGCGTGCAATTGCCGGCCCAGGCCCGGGTGGTCATCATCGGCGGCGGCATCGCCGGCTGCAGCCTCGCCTACCATCTGACCAAGCTGGGTTGGACCGATGTCGTCCTGCTCGAGCAGGCGGCATTGACGAGCGGAACGACATGGCACGCGGCGGGGCTGATCGGCCAGATGCGGCCGAACCGCAACATGACGCGGATGAGCCGCTACGGGATCGAACTCTACGCCTCGCTCGAGGCGGAGACCGGGCTCGCGACGGGTTGGAAACAATGCGGCTCGGTGAACGTCGCCCGCACGCCGGAGCGGATGATCGCCTATCGTCGCCAGGTCGCGCTCGCGCGGGGGTTTGGCGTCGAGATGCATCTGATCTCGCCGCAGGAGGCGGGCGAGCGCTGGCCGCTGCTGCGCACCGACGACCTGCAGGGCGCGATCTGGGTGCCGCATGACGGGAAAGCCAATCCGGCGGATGTCACCATGGCGCTCGCCAAGGGGGCGCGG
>CAYSUY010000047.1:8475-23271 GCA_964434345.1 uncultured Acetobacteraceae bacterium | reverse complement strand
CTTCGCCTGACACGGACCGAAAGGGGCCGGCCCGCGCATCACGCGCGGGCCGGCCCTCGAGCCAAGAAAGGTTGGAGACCGCGACCGGGACCATTACCTTGACCACGAGCGGACGGAAGGACTGCCGGGGTGAAACAGGAAGATGATCTCGTCGCCTATTCCCGGCGCCTGGTGCGCGCCGCGCAACCGCATCTCGCGATCGCGATAGATCTGGCCGCCCTGTTCCGACCCCAGGAAGATCCCAGGCGGCTGAGATTTCACCAGGGTGTGGTGCTGGACATGGCGGCACGCTCGGGCAGTGAAGCCTTTCTCATGCGCAGCGGCGACATGGCCCTGGTCATGCCGCCGGATGCCTTGGAGAACGGGCAGTCTCTCGTCGACGACATGCTCGATGTCTTCGCCAAGGACGCGGACGTTCCGGAAGATACGCTCCGCAGACGCGTTTCGGTCTACGCCCTCCCCGCGCAGATCTGGGAGTTCCGAAGCTGGATCTCGCGCTACATTTCCGGCGGCGCGCTCGCTCATGAACCCGGCGCGGACGTCGACGATGGCCTGCGGGGTCGCATGAATGCGGAGATGCTGTCGCGCATCGAGCAGCGGATCCTTCGGTGCGACATCCGCGATTTCATCCGCCAGCAGCCGATATGCCGTCGCCCGTCCCCGGGCACCCGAGAAAAATGGACCGTGGTGGTCCAGGAACGTTTTCTCGGAATGGAGGCGCTACGCTCCCGATTGATTCCGAAGGTCGAACTGGTCAGGCACGGCCCCCTCTTCCAGGAACTATGCCTGATTCTCGACGAAAGACTGATCCATCACCTGGTCGCGAACCGCATCGACACGACGGTGCGTACGAGCATCAACATTTCCGTCGAGAGCGCGCTGTCACCGATGCTTGAGTTGCTGGCGAAGCGGGCCGGGGAACTCGCACCGGGGCACATGAGCTTCGAGATCCCGTGCATCGAAATCCTCCACGACGTCGCCCGCGGCAGACGGGCCATCGCGCGGTTGAGGGACCTGGGCTTCGGTGTCTTCCTCGACGGTCTGAACGTCGACCTCCTGCCCTATCTACGGCTCGACCGGATCGACTGCGACTTCTTCAAGGTGCAGTTCAATCGCGACGACGTGCAGTTCCTCGCGAACGAGGCGTCGATCAAAGCGATCCGGGACCTGCCTCCCGAGCGGATCGTCTTCAGCAGGTGCGACCATGAAGGGGCCCTCGATATCGGCGCCATGCTCGGGATCGGTCTCTACCAGGGCTGGATGATCGATCGCCTGCGGGCGTTCTAGGGCGCCGCCGCATGCCCGCGATCAGCACTCCCGCTAAGATTTTTTTAACTGTAGTCCTGTCTTGTAACCCGCGGCCGCATCCGGATCTTCCCGCGGTTGCGGCGAGCCCGATGGCCACGGTGGAGCGATGAACCAGCGATACGCGGAAGCGGAAACGGAGCTCCTGTCCTTCTGGCGGCGGATGATCCGCTCTCAGCAGGCCTACACCGTGCTTGCGATCGAGTTGGCCGCCATCTACCGCATCCAGGACAATATCCGCAGCTACCGCGTGCAACAGAGCCTGCTGCGCGAATTCGCCGACCGGCGCACCGGACAGCATTTCGCGCTGTCCAATGGCGACATCGTGATCGCGATCCCAGGAGCGGATGCGGCGCGAAGCGCCGCCTTCGTATCGGAGATCGTCGACACCATCCTGTCGGGACAGGCCGAAGCCGACGAGTCCCTGCGCCGGCGTGTCCGGACATTCCTTCTGCCAGAGCGCTTCATCGAACTGCGCGAATGGATCGGGCGCTATCTGCCGGGCGGAGAACTCGCCAACGCGCCCAGGGCCCCCGGCACCGAGGATGGCGCCGAACCGTCGCTCGAGGCGATGGCCGGTCCTCTCACACCATATCTCTTGACCAGGATCGAGCATCGCGTCGCCCGATGCGACATCCGCCCCTTCATCCAACACCAGATGGTGTATGCGCGCGGCACCGGCGCCAAGACGGCATGGTCACCGCTGATCGAGGAACGCCTGATCGGTGTGTCCGAACTCGGCAAGAAACTCTTTCCCGACGTCGACATCGCGCAATCGAGCCCGTTCTTCGGCAAGTTCTGCAGCATCCTCGACGACCGGTTGATCCACCATATCATGTCCGGCAGCCCCCGGTTCGAGAGCAGGATCAGCATCAACATCTCGCTGGATACCCTGTTCGACCGCCTGTTCGACGCCTTCGCCGCCCGCATTCCGGCCGAGGAGCGGCAGCGTCTCCATATCGAACTGCATTGTGGCGAGTTGTTCCGCGAGATCGCGCGCGCACAGGAGGCGATCGACCGGGTGCGCGCACATGGATTCGGGATCGTGGTCGATGGATTGACGCTCGAATTGCTGCCCTATGTCAGGGTCAACAAGTTCGACTGCGACTTCCTGAAGATTCACTTGCCCAAGGGCGACGTGCGCAAACTCGTCGATGATTCCTGCATCAAGGCGATCCGCAGCCTCTCGCGAGACAAGATCGTCTTCTCGCGCTGCGACCACGAGGGCGCTCTCCAGATCGGCCAGATGCTCGATATCCGCATGTACCAGGGCTGGCTGGTCGACACGCAAGTCCGAAAGGAGAAAGGCCGATCCTGATCGTCTCCGACGGATATCCGGCCGCCCTTCGAAGAGCGGCCAGACGATCAAGGGGCGCATTGGAAATGGCACGAACGCGATGAGCGCCGAAAACGAATTGCTCGCCTTCTGGCGCCGCCAGATCAAGGAACCGGGACGTCACGTCGCGATCGTCGTCGAACTGTCTGCGCTCTATGCGCTGCACCAGAGCCAGCGGCAGTTCAGGATCCAACACAGCATGGTCCGTGAACTCGCCCAGCGGAACGGTGGCAAGTACTTCCCGATGGCCAATGGCGACGCGGTCCTCACGCTGCGGCGCGACCGCGAAAATGCGGGCGAAGCGATGGCCGCCGAACTCCTGGACTGGATCCTCAAGGACGCCCTTATCGCCGGCGATGCCATCAGCCGCCGTGTGATCCTTTTCAATCTCCCGGAACAGACCGGCGAACTGCGCGAGCTGATCGCACGCTACCTGCGCGACGCCGACACACCCGGGGAGCTGCGCGCGCTGGCCGGCCAGGGCATGATGATCGCGGAGCCCGGAGAGACCACCCTGAAGGGCCGGCTCGCTCCCGCGATGATCGAGCGCCTGGAATACCGGATCATGCGCAGCGATATCCGGCCCTTCATCGACAACCAGTCCGTCTTCACCAAGCCGAAATCGCGCGCAGGCGCCTGGCTCCCGTCGATCCAGGAACGGCGGATCAATCTCACGAGTCTCCGCGAGGCGCTGTTTCCGCAGGTCGAGATCGCAAGCACCAACCCGCTCTTCGGACAGCTCTGCCGCATCCTCGACGAGCGCATGCTGCATTACCTCATGTCGGGTCGGCCCAGATTCGATCGCCGGGTCAGCGTCAACATCTGCATCGACACGATCTTCGACCGCGTCTTCGATACGTTCCTGCTTCACGTGGAGAACGATTCGCGACGCAACCTCTTCATCGAGGTGCAATGCGGCGAAATCTTCCAGGACATCACGCGCGCCGTCGCGGCGCTGAACCGCCTCCGCCAGCACGGCCTCGGCGTCATCATCGACGGGATGTCGATCGAGTTCCTGCCTTATGTCCGGATCGACAAGCTCGATCATGACTTTCTCAAGATCATGCTGCCGCGGGAGACCGTGAAGCTGCTGTCCAGCGACTCGCGGATCCGCGCCGTGCGCAAGCTCCCGCCGGGGCGGATCATCCTGTCGCGCTGCGATCACGACGCCGCCATCCGCATCGGCGAAACGCTTGGCATCACGATGTACCAGGGCTGGTTCCTCGACGAGTATACTGGCGCGCCCACACCGGAGGAGTGACCGCCCGGCTGGCGGCAGCCAAACCGAGCGAGGCGCGCGCATGACACCCACGGCAGGGCAAGCCGAAACAGGCACCCAAGACGACACCGGCGTGATCGATTCGGCGATTGCGTGGCGCAGGCTCGCGATCTCGCTTCTCGTCTCGACGATCGGCGGGGTTGCCTTGTGGTCGGGCGTCGTGGTTCTGCCGGCGGTCCAGGAGGAATTCGGATCCGCGCGTGGCGGCGCATCGCTCCCCTATGCCGCGACGATGATCAGCGTCGCCCTGGGCGGCGTGGCGATGGGTCGTCTTGCAGATCGCTTCGGCGTTTCGCTTCCCGTGGCGGTCGGCGCTGTCGCCCTGGGCGCCGGCTATGTGCTCGCCGCGCTAGCGCCCTCGCTCTGGGTGTTCGTGCTCGTGCAGGGCGTATTCATTGGCTTCCTCGGCGGCTCGACATCGTTCGGCCCCCTGGTCGCCGACATTTCGCACTGGTTCAGCCGCCGCCGGGGCATCGCTGTCGCGATCTGCGCAAGCGGCAACTACATCGCCGGCACGATCTGGCCGCCGATCATCCGGTACATGGTCGACAGCTTCGGCTGGCGCCATGCCTATGTGGTGATCGGCGTCGTTTCGATCGTCGCGATGTTGCCGCTGGCCCGCGCGCTCAGACGTCCACCGCCCCGCGCCGCAAACGACCCGCAACCCGGCGCCTCCGGACCGGCGCGCGCCGCGATCCCGCCTGGCAGGCTCCAGGCGATGCTGGTCATCGCCGGCGTCACCTGCTGCCTCGCGATGGCGATGCCACAGGTCCATATCGTCGCGTATTGCGGCGATCTCGGTTACGGCATCGCACGCGGCGCCGAGATGCTGTCCCTGATGCTCGGCGCGGGCATCGTGAGTCGGCTGGCCTCCGGCTGGATATCCGACCGCATCGGCGGCGTGAGAACGCTTCTTCTGGGGTCGGCCCTGCAAGGCGCCACGCTCGCGCTCTACATCCCGTTCGACGGCTTGATGTCGCTCTACGTCGTGTCCTTCCTGTTCGGCCTGTCGCAAGGCGGCATCGTGCCGAGCTATGCGATCATCGTGCGCGAGTATCTGCCGGCACGGGAGGCCGGCACGCGGGTCGGTCTCGTGCTGATGGCGACGATCGTGGGTATGGCGGCCGGGGGCTGGCTCTCCGGACTGATCTTCGATCTCACGGGATCGTATCGCGCGGCGTTCCTGAATGGCATGGTCTGGAACCTCGTCAACGTCGCGATCGCGCTGTGGCTGCTTCGCAGCCAAGGCGCGCGCGCGGCGGCCTGAGAGAACCTTCGCAAGTCGCGACCGCATATGACGCCCTTCGCCCCAGGAGCCTGACATGCCCCGCATCGCCATCGCCGGGTTCGCGCACGAGACGAACACGTTCGCGCCGACGCCCACGGAACTGTCCGATTTCCTGCTGACGACGACAGCGCCCAGCGGCATGCGGGGCGACGCGATCCTCGCCAATCCCGATCTGGCGATGCCGATCGGCGGCTTCGTCACGGCGGCCCGCGAGGCGGGCGACACCCTGGCGCCGATCTGCTGGTACGCCGCCGAACCGGCGGGAATCGTCACCGCCCACGCTTTCGAGCGGATCGTCGCGGAAATCGTCCACGGGATCGCGACCGCTGGGCCGATCGACGCCGTGTATCTCGACCTCCACGGTGCGATGGTCGCCGCCGGCTTCGACGACGGCGAAGCGGAGATCCTGCGCCGCGTGCGCTCCGTTATTGGCCCCGATATGCCGCTCGTGGCGTCGCTCGACCTGCACGCCAATGTCGGCGACGGCATGATTGCCAACGCGACAGCCCTCGTCGCCTACCGCACCTATCCGCATGTCGACATGCGCGCGACCGGCGCCCGTGCGCACCAGATCATCCGCTGGTGCCTGGACACGGGCCGCAGACCGGCGGTGTCCGTACGACGCCTCGACTTCATCATGCCACCGCACCGACAGAGCACGATGACCGAGCCGGCCCGCAGCCTCTACGCCGAGCTCGAGACGATCGAAGCGCAGAGCCCCGGTGTCGTCTCCATGACGTTCAACATGGGCTTCCATCTGGCCGACATCCCGATGAACGGCCCGACCGTCATCGCCTACGCGGCGGACGCGGCCGGCGCAGATGCGGCGGCCGAACGGCTTGCGCGGAGCGCGGCCTCCCACGAGAAGGCGTTCGGTATCGGTCTCATGCCGCCCGCCGAAGCCATCCGGCTCGCCCTTCAGCAGCCGCCGGGAAAGCCAGTGATCCTCGCCGACGTCCAGGACAACGCCGGCGGCGGCGCGACGTCCGACACCGTGGGCGTGCTCGAGGCCCTGGTCGCGGCGAAGGTCGACGACGCCATCCTCGCGATCCTGCATGACCCCGAAGCCGCGCGCGCGGCGCACAGGGCAGGCGAAGGCGCACGGCTCAGGCTGGGTCTCGGCGGAAAGCTCATGGCGGGACACCGGCCCTTCGAGGCGGATGTCGTGGTCGAAAAACTGGCTGATGGGTCCTTCCCGTTCACCGGTCCGATGATGCGCGGCAACATGGGCAACCTCGGAAAAGTCGCCTGCCTCAGGATCGACGGCGTGCGCGTCGTGGTCGCCGAAGGGCGCACGCAATGCCTCGATCAGGCCTATTTCCGCCACGCCGGTCTCGAGCCATCCCGGCACCGCATCGTCGTGGTCAAGTCGACCAACCACTATCGCGCCGATTTCGCCGGGATCGCGGAACGCATCATCGAGGTCGACTCGCCGGGCCTGTCCTCGATGAACACCGCCGCCCTCCCCTTTACGCGGCTTCGTCCGGGTATCCGCCTGTTCGGTGGCGGCCCGGCCTTCACACCGCGCGGATGAAGGGTCCACGAGGCGCGGCTCTCCCGCTGGCGGCGATCGGCCTTGTCCTCGGCATCGCCTCGGCGCTGCTCGGTGCGGACTGGGTCGAAGACGCGCTCGACATGCTGCTCGCGCCCTCTGGACATGGCCGCATGTCCTTTTCAGGTGCCGCACGGGTCGTCGACGGAGACACGCTGGAGATCGACGGCAGGCGCGTGCGTCTGGCGGGGGTCGACGCGCCCGAGTTGGCACAGACCTGCACCGGGGGCGACGGCCAGAGCCTCCCCTGCGGCCAGCAGGTACGCGTGGCCCTGTCCGCCTTCATCGGACACGGCGTCGTGTCGTGCATGGAGGCGGGAACGGACAGATTCGAGCGCACGCTCGCGCGATGCCGGGTGCGCGGCCAAGATCTCGGAGAATGGCTGGTCGCGAATGGCCTCGCTGCCGCCTATGCGGGCCAGTCGGGCAAGCCTCTGCGCGCTGCGGAGGCCACTGCCCGGGCTGCGGGCGCAGGGCTCTGGGCCGGCGAATTCGAGCGCCCGGGCGCGTGGCGCCGGCGCCGTGGCGACGACTGACTCATCCGTCCCGTCTGGCCCTCTGCGTCACATAGGACGCATGAGCTGCCGCGACCTCTGGCCTGCCGGACGTCTCGGGCACCGCGACGTCCCACCAGGCGCCGCCCTCTCCGGTGGAGCGGACGGGATCGCTGTCGATGACGACGACCGCCGTCCGCGTCGCACGCCGCGCGCGCTCCAGCGCAGCGGGGAGTTCCGCGAGGCGGGCGACTTTCTCGGCCGCCGCGCCAAGGCTGGCCGCGTGGCGCGCAAAATCCACCGCCGGCATCGGCAAGGCGTCTCCGAACAGATTGTTGAACGCGGCGCCACCGCATGCCTGCTGCAACCGGTTGATGCATCCGAAGCCGCGATTGTCGAGCACGACCAAGATCAGCTTCGCACCGAGCGCCACGGAGGTCGCGATCTCCGAATTCATCATCAGATAGCTGCCGTCGCCGACCATCACGACGACCTCGCGCTCCGGCCGCGCGAGCTTCGCGCCCAGGCCCCCGGCGATCTCGTAGCCCATGCAACTGAAGCCGTATTCGAGGTGGTAGCTGCCGGGACCCGTGGCGCGCCAGAGCTTGTGCAACTCGCCGGGCAAACCGCCGGCCGCGCAAAGCACGGTGGTCTCCGGCCCTGCGAAGCTATTTACCGCCCCAAGGATCTCGGCATCGCTCGGTAGCCTGGCTTCGTCCCGGCCGGGCGTCGTGATCGCCGCGACGCGCTCCTGCCATGCGCCGGCGAGCGCCTTGGCACGCGTCGTCCAGGTCTCGTCCGCACGCCAGCCGCGCACGCGCTCGCCCAGCGCGTCGAGCCCGACACGCGCATCGGCCACGAGCGCCAGGGCACCATGCTTCGCGGCGTCATGGGGCGCCACGTTGAGCTGGACGAGTTGCGTGCCGCCGCGGCCGAACAGGGCGCGGCTGCCGCTGGTGAAATCCTGCAACCGGGTGCCGACCGCCAGAACGAGATCGGCCTCGCGCGCCAGCGCGTTGGCCGCCGCGCTGCCGGTGACGCCGATCGCGCCGACCGTATGCGGATGATCCCAGGAGAGCGCTCCCTTGCCGGCCTGCGTCTCGGCCACGGGGATGCCGGTGGCGCGTGAAAAGGCATCGAGCGCCTCGCTCGCCTCGGAATAGAGGACGCCGCCACCCGCGACGATGAGCGGCGCGCGCGCACCGCGCAGCCGCGCCGTGACGTCGTCGAGCTCGAACATGTCCGGCCCTGGCCGGCGGATACGGTGCACCCGCCGCTCGAAGAAAGCGGCCGGAAACTCGGCCGCCTCGGCCTGGACATCCTGGCAGAAGGCGATCGTGGCCGGTCCGCAGGCGACCGGGTCGAGGAGCACGGAGAGCGCCGCCGGCAGGGCGGCGAGCAATTGCTCCGGCCGGGTGATGCGATCCCAGAAGCGGGACACCGGCCGGAAACAGTCGTTGGCGCTGATCGTCGGATCGCCGAAATCCTCGACCTGCTGCAGAACGGGATCGGGGCGGCGGTTGGCGAAGACGTCCCCCGGAATCAGCAGCACCGGCAGACGGTTCACATGGGCGACGGCCGCCGCGGTCACCATGTTGGTCGCGCCCGGGCCTATCGATGTCGTGCATGCCATGAACCGGCGGCGGAACGACGCCTTGGCGTAGGCGACCGCGGCGAGCGCCATGGCCTGCTCGTTATGCGCGCGCAACGTCGGCAGCCTGTCGCGTTCGGCGTACAACGCCTCTCCGATGCCGGCGACATTTCCGTGACCGAAGATCGCCCACATGCCGCCACACAGCGGCACCTCGCGGCCACCGATCTCGACATGCTGGGCGGCAAGCCAGCGCACCAGGGCCTGGGCGGCCGTCATCTTCATGGTCTTCTCCCTCGAGCAGGAACCGATTATGACCGCATCCCGGGGCCAGGGGGAATCGCCGCGTGACGGCGCCCGGACCGGGCCGCGGACAGGGAGGCGCGTCATGAAGCTTGGAATGATCACCGACAGCCTGGGGCATCTCGGCTTCGAACCGATGCTGGAAGTCGCGCGCGGGCTCGGATTCGAGATGCTCGAATTCGCCTGCGGCAACTGGTCAGGCGCGCCGCATGTCGATCTCGACAGGATGCTCGGCGACGAGACCGAACGGCGCCGTTTCCTGGCAGCGCTGTCGCGCGGCGGCATCGAGATCAGCGCCCTCAACTGCTCCGGCAATCCTCTGCATCCCGGCGATCACGGCCGCAGGCACGACGCGGTCACGCGCAAGACCTTCGAACTCGCGGGCAAGCTCGGAGTGACGCGCGTGGTCATGATGTCGGGGCTGCCCGGCGGCGCGCCAGGAGATGCGACGGCGAACTGGGTCACCACCGCCTGGCCGCGGGAGAACCAGGAGATCCTGCGCTACCAGTGGGAGGACGTGCTGATCCCCTATTGGCGCGACCTCGTCGCCTGCGCACGCAGCCACGGCATCACCCGCCTGTGTCTCGAGTTGCACGGCCATCAGGCGGTGTACAGCGTCTCGACACTGCTGCGGTTGCGCGAAGCCGTCGGCGAGATCGTCGGGGCGAATTTCGATCCCAGCCACCTGATGTGGATGGGGGCGGATCCGATCGCGGCGATCGCCGCGCTTGGCAAGGCGATCCACCATGTCCACGCCAAGGACACTGCCATCGACCCGGTCAACGCAGGCCGCGACGGTGTCCTCGAGACGATCCCGAACGCCCGCATCTCCGAACGGGCCTGGAACTATGTGACGCTCGGCTATGGCCGGGATGAAGCATGGTGGAACCGCTTCTGCATGGCCCTCGCCATGGCCGGCTACGACGACGTGCTCTCGATCGAGCACGAGGACGTGCTCATGACACCGGAAGAAGGGGTCGAGAAATCCGTCCGCCTCCTCCGCCGCGTCATGCTCAACCAGAGGCGGCGGGGATGATGCCGGTCAGGCGATCGCGGCGCGCAGGGCGGCGATGACGCCAGGCGCCGCCGCGACGCAGCGATTGGCCCGCACCGGTCCCTCGCCGCCGAAGAAATCCTCGACGACCGCGCCCGCTTCGACGGCGAGGACAAGTCCGGCGCAGACATCCCAGGCGTTGATGCGGTTCTCCCAGAACCCCTCGAGCCGGCCGTCGGCGACATAGGCGAGGCTGATGGCCGCTGACCCGAAGCGCGAAAACTCCGCCCCCTGCGCGACGAGGCGCTGCATCACGGTAGCGAAGCGCTCGGGTTGCTGCCGCAGCCCGAAGCCGAGATTGATCCGCGCGGTGTCGACACCGGCGGCGCTGGCACGCATCGGGCGGCCATTGCACGTGGCCCCGGTCCCACGCCGCCCCGCGAACATCTCGTCGCGCACGGGGTCATAGACAAAGCCCAGCATGGGAACGTTGTCGACCAGAACGCCCACCGAGACGCACCAGAGCGCGATCCCGCGCACGAAATTCGAAGTGCCATCGATGGGATCTATGACCCAGCAGATCCGCCCCTCTCCCTGTCGACCATGCTCCTCGCCCAGCACGCTGTCGTCCGGGAAGACCGCGCGCAGGCGGGCGACCAGCAGGCGCTCCACCTCCCGGTCGGCCATCGAGACGAAATCCTGCGGCCCCTTGGTCTCGACGGTCAATTCGCGCCGTCGCTCGAAATAATCGCGGGCGACCAGACCCGCGGCGCGGGTCGCGGCGAGGCCTTCGTCGAACCGTCTGCTGAGGTCGTCCATGGCTCGAATCTCCGATTGGCGCATTGCATTTCTGTTATAGATTTTGGTGACGCATGCGAAGCGTCTCGGCCCCGGGGCGCATGAAGGGAGATCTATCATGACGATCAGGACCATCGGCGCCGTGGCGGCGCTCGTCGCCGGCACCCTGCTGGGCGGCGCGGCGCAGGCACAGGGTCGCCTCAATCTGTACTGCTCGGTGCAGGAGGATTGGTGCCAGTTGATGCAGACCGAGTTCGAGAAGGCCACCGGGATCCGCGTCGCGATGACGCGCAAATCCTCCGGTGAGACCTACGCGCAGGTGAAGGCCGAAAAGGACAATCCGCGCGGCGACATCTGGTGGGGCGGCACCGGCGACCCGCATCTGCAGGCGGCCGAGGAAGGCCTGACCGCCGAATACGAGACCTCGCGCATGGGCGAGATGCAGGACTGGGCCGTGCAGCAATGGCGCACGGGGCGCAAGCGCACCATCGGCATCTATGCCGGCGCGCTCGGCTTCGGCTTCAACACCGAACTGCTCGCCAAGAAGAACCTGCCAGAGCCGAAATGCTGGGCCGATCTGGTGAACCCCGCCTACAAGGGCGAGGTCCAGGTCGCCAATCCGCATTCGTCGGGCACATCGTATACGATGGTCGCGTCGCTGGTGCAGATCATGGGCGAGAACGGGGCCTTCGACTATCTGCGCAAGCTGAACACGAATGTGAACCAGTACACCAAGTCGGGTGCGGCACCGATCGTGGCGGCTGGCCGCGGCGAGACCCTGATCGGCATCGTGTTCATGCACGACGCGATCACCCAGTCGGTGCGCAACTTCCCGATCAAGACCGTGGCCCCGTGCGAGGGCACGGGCTACGAGATCGGCTCGATGTCCATCATCGCCGGCGCCCGCAATCTCGACAGCGCGCGGAAGTTCTATGACTGGGCTCTGTCCGCCGAGGCCCAGGCCCTGGGCGCCCGCGCCCAGAGCTACCAGGTGCCGTCCAACAAGGGCGCGCCGACCCCGCCCCAGGCGCCGAAGCTGTCGGAGATCAAACTGATCAACTACGACTTCCAGAAATTCGGTTCCTCGGACGAGCGCAAGCGTCTGCTGTCGCGCTTCGACGCCGAGATCAAGATCGCCAACTGATCCAGGCCGGACCATCCGCATGCCCGTGACGATCCTCACCTGGCTCGGGATCGGCTGGTCCGGCTTCCTCCTCCTGCCCTGGTACGGGCTGGAGGACGGGATCACCCGGACCCCGCTTCGATACTATTTGGGCGACGAGGCGGGGCCCGGTCTGATCCAGGCCGCGCTGCATGCGAAATGGTGGCTCTGGCCGGTGGCGGGGGCACTCACCCTGCCCCTGCTCGCCCTGCGTCCAGGAACCGAACATCGCCGCGCGGGCAAGATCCTGATCGTCGCCGGCACCGCCGGCCTCGCCTGGATCTGGCTCCAGGGTTTCGCGCTGACGCATCGCGGCTGGGGCTGGAGCATCCTTGCCGAGATGTTCGGGCCCACGACACGGCGGCAGTTCGGCATGGGCTGGGGGACCGCCTTCGTCGCGACGTCCCTGCTTTTCCTCCTGACCACCGGCCTCGCGCGACGCGGCGCGATGCGCGGCGACGCGTTCGTCACAGGAGCCATCGGCCTTGTCGTCGCGACCGTCGCGCTGTTCGTGTTCTGGCCTGTCATCGAGGTTCTATTCGAGGCGGCGCTGACAAGCGACGGACGCTATGCGTTGACGCCGCTAGCGAACCGGCTCTCAACCCAGACGATCTGGGGCCTCGGGTGCTTCCAGGGACAGCGCTCCTGCGGCGTGTTCTGGAACTCCGTCCTGCTCGCCACCATCGTGGGCATCACGACGACGCTGCTCGGCCTCGCCTTCGCCCTGCTCGCTCAGCGCACCAACTTTCCCGCCAAGCCGCTGCTCAAGCTTGTCGCGGTCTTGCCCGTCATCACGCCCCCCTTCGTGATCGGCCTTGCGATCATCCTGCTGTTCGGCCGCAATGGCGCAGTCACGCTGTTCCTCGAAAGCGCCTTCGGCATTCCTCCGACGCGCTGGATCTACGGTCTGCCCGGCCTCGTGCTGGTCCAGACCCTCGCCTTTGCCCCGATCGCCTTCATGGTTCTGCTCGGCGTCGTCCAGGGCGTCAGCCCTTCGATGGAAGAAGCCGCCCAGACGTTGCGCGCGTCGCGCTGGCGGGTCTTCACGACCGTGACCCTGCCGCTGATCCGCCCGGGCCTCGCGAATTCCTTCCTCATCGGCTTCGTCGAGAGCCTCGCGGATTTCGGCAACCCGCTCGTCCTTGCCGGCAATTTCAACGTGCTTTCGACGCAGATCTTCTTCGCCATCGTCGGCGCCCAGAGCGATCCGGGCCGCGCCGCGGCGCTGTCGATGGTGCTGCTCGCGGTGTGCCTCGCTGCGTTCTTCCTGCAGAACGTCTGGCTGGGCAAGCGCGCCTACACCACGGTCGCGGGCAAGGGCGATGGCGGGATGCACGCGCCGCTACCGCGCGGCGCGCGCTGGCTGATCTACGGCACGGCGGTGCCCTGGATGGCGTTCACGCTGATCGTCTACGCGATGATCGTGGTCGGCGGTTTCGTCGAGAATTTCGGACGCGACAACAGCTTCACGCTCAAGCACTACGTCGTGACATTCGGCATCGAATGGGGCCAGCACGGGATCGTCTGGGCGGGACGCGCGTGGAACTCCTTGTTCACCACGCTGCAATTGTCGGCGCTCGCGGCACCGCTCACCGCCGGCATCGGGTTGCTGACGGCGTATCTTCTCGCCCGCCAGAGCTTCGCCGGCAAGCAGGCGTTCGAGTTCACGACGATGCTCAGTTTCGCGATCCCGGGCACGGTGATCGGGGTCAGCTATATCGTGGCCTTCAACGTGCCGCCGCTCGAACTGACGGGCACCGGCATCATCCTCGTGATCTGCTTCGTCTTCCGGAACATGCCCGTCGCGATCCGCGCCGGCGTCGCGACGCTGTCGCAGATCGACAAGAGCCTCGACGAGTGTTCGCTGATGCTGCGCCACGGCAGTTTCGCGACATTGAGACGGGTCGTGCTGCCGCTGCTGCGGCCGGCGATCGTCGCGGCCCTGGTCTACAGCTTCGTGCGCGCGATCACCTCGGTGAGCGCGGTCGTCTTCCTCGTCAGCGCCGAGTACAACCTCGCGACCGCCTATATCGTGAATCGTGTCGAGGTCAGCGAATATGGCGTCGCCATCGCCTACTCGTCCGCCCTTGTCGTCATCATGGCGGTCGGGGTCGGATTGATCCAACTCGTCGTCGGCGAACGGCGCCTCGGGCGTCGCGGCGGTGCATCCTCCATCCTGCGAGAGGCCTCGGCATGAAGATCTCCGCCCGCTCCGCCGACGTCGAATTCCGGGACGTCACGCGCCGTTTCGGCACTGTCGTCGCGGTCGACGCGATCTCCTTCACGATCGCCAGCGGCACGCTGGTGACGCTGCTGGGACCCTCCGGGTGCGGCAAGACCACGACGCTGCGGATGATCGCGGGGCTCGAGATCCCGAGCGCGGGCACCATCCGGATCGGTGGACGCGACGTCACGCGCCTGCCCGCCACCGCGCGTGACGTAAGCATGGTCTTCCAGAGCTATGCGCTGTTCCCGCACATGAACGTGATCGAGAACGTCGCATACGGCCTTGCCGTCGGGGGCGGCAGCAAGGCCGAGCAACGCGACCGTGCGCGCGCGGGTCTCGAACTGGTCGGCCTCGCGGGATACGACGCACGCATGCCGAGCGAATTGTCGGGCGGACAACAGCAGCGCGTCGCGGTCGCCCGCGCGCTGGTCCTCGAACCCAGTGTTCTACTCTTCGACGAGCCCTTG
>CAYSUY010000047.1:2940-8465 GCA_964434345.1 uncultured Acetobacteraceae bacterium | reverse complement strand
TCGATGCCAAGCTGCGCCGTCGCATGCGCGAAGAGATCCGTGACCTGCAGCAGAAACTCGGGCTGACCGCCGTCTACGTCACGCACGATCAGGAGGAAGCCCTCGCCGTGTCGGATGTGATCGTCGTCATGAGCCAGGCCCGGATCGCCCAGAGCGGCTCGCCGGCCGAACTCTACGACCAGCCAGCGACACGCTTCGTCGCCGATTTCATCGGCGGTGCCAATCTCCTCCCCTGCGAGGTCGGCCCCCATCGCGACGGCGTCGCGACATGCCGCCTCGGCCCGCTGGCCTTCGATCTGCCACACCGCGGGATCGCCGCCGGCGCCGCGAGCCTCGCCGTGCGCCCGCACGCCATCCACCTGCATGCGCAGCCCGCCCCGGACCGGCTTCCCGCCCGGATCCGCAAGGCCACCTATCTCGGGTCGCATATCGAATTCACCCTGGACAGCGATATCGGCGAACTCTTCGCCATCGCCGGCGCGGGGAACGGCGTGCAATTCTCGCAAGGCGCGAGCGCGCATGCGTCGCTCGGCCCGGGCGGGCTGGCCCTGGTCCGGGATTGATCAACGGAGACATCGACACATGATCGGCATCTGTCAATTCGGCGCGGGGCGCATCGGCGCGATCCATGCCAGCAACGTCGCCGCCGCCGGGGCACGCCTTGTCTACGTGGTCGACGTGAACCAGGACGCTGCGGCCGCCCTCGCCCAGCGCCATGGCGCACGCGTCGCGGCCGCCGACGCGGCACTCGCCGATCCCGCCGTCCAGGCCGTCATCATCGCGAGTTCGACCGACACGCATGCGGATCTCCTCGAACGCGCCGCGAAGGCCGGCAAGACGATCTTCTGTGAGAAGCCGATCGACCTGTCGATGGAGCGCGCGGATCGCTGCGTTGCCGCGGTGAAGGCGACTGGCGCGAAGGTCCTGATGGGCTTCAACCGCCGGTTCGACCCGAGCTTCGCGGCCCTCAAGAGCCGCATCGACGCCGGCGCGATCGGACCGGTGGAACTCGTGCAGATCACCAGCCGCGATCCCGGCCCGCCCCCGCTCGACTACGTGAAGGTTTCAGGCGGCCTTTTTCGGGACATGATGATCCATGACCTCGACATGGCGCGCTTCCTTCTCGGCGAGGAGCCGGTGGAACTCTTCGCCACCGCATCCTGCCTCGTCGATCCGCGCATCGCAGAGGCTGGAGACGTCGATACCGCGATGGTGACGCTCAGGACCGCTAGCGGCCGCCTATGCCAGATTTCGAACAGCCGCCGTGCCGTCTATGGCTACGATCAGCGCATCGAGGTCCTTGGCGCGCGCGGCATGCTCGAAGCCGGAAACCTGAAGCCGACCACCGTCATCGCCTCGACGGCCGAGGGTGTCGTCGCCGACAAGCCCCTGCATTTCTTCCTCGAGCGATATGCCGACGCATACCGCGCCGAACTGCGCCATTTTCTCGAGATCTGCGCCGGAGCGGCGGCCCCCATCGTCGGGGTCGAGGACGGACGACGCGCCCTGCAACTGGCCGAGGCGGCGAACGAGAGCCTCCGCGCCCGGCGCGCGATAGCGGTCTGACGCAAGACACAAGGGGGCGGCGCTTCGCGCGCCGCCTTCGGCGTGTCAGGCGGCGGCCGACGGGCCGCGCGACACGATCCGCGAGGCCGGGACGTGGATGGCGACGGTCGTGCCGATGCCGACCTCGCTCTCGATGCTGAGCGTGCCGCCATGCATCTCGACCATCGCCTTCGACAGCGGCAGTCCCAGCCCGGTTCCCTCGTGCTTGCGGGCCAGAGACGAATCGACCTGGCCGAAAGCCGCGAGCGCGACCGGAATATCGGCGGCGGCCATGCCGATACCCGTATCCGAGATGCGAATATCCAGCCCCGCCTCGCGATCGGCGACCGCGATCCGGACGCGCCCTCCTGGCTTGGTGAACTTGATCGCATTGGTCAGCAGATTGATCAGCACCTGCTTGATCTTGCGCTCGTCACCCCACAGGACGATCCCCTCGCTTGCGACCGTGGAGCGCACCGATATCTCGGCCTGCTGGGCCCTTCCGGCGATCAGGCGGACGCACGCCGCGACCGTGCCGCCAAGATCGAACTCCGACTCGATGAGATCGGCCTTGCCGGCCTCGATCTTCGACAGGTCGAGGATGTCGTTGATGACGTCCAGAAGGTGGCGTCCGCTGTTCCAGATATCGAGCGCGTACTCCCGGTACTGGGCCGACCCGAGATTCCCGAACAACTCGTCCTTCATGATCTCCGCGAAACCGATCACCGCGTTGAGCGGGCTGCGCAGTTCGTGGCTCATGTTGGCGAGGAACTCGGATTTCGTCCTGTTGGCACGCTCCGCCTCGCTGCGCAGCGCATCGAGACGCGCTGCGAGATCGGCCATTTCCGCCTGCTGCGACGCCAGCTTGCTCTGGACGCGCTCGAGTTCCTCGACCCGAACCGCCAGGGCCAGTTCATGGCTCCTGGCCGTCGTGACGTCCGTCACCGTCAGCAGCGTTCCACCGCCGCCGAGGGCGGCCGACTCCACCTGGAACTGCCGGCCATCGCGTAGCCCGACCACCAGTTCCCGGCCGGAGAACACCGCCTCCTTGCCCGCGTGGACCCATGCCGCGTCTCCGCCGGCCGCATCCGTATCGACGCGGCCACTCGCCACCATGGCCGCGACGATCTCGCCGAAAGGCGTGCCTGGAACGAGCAGCGCCGCCGCGGGCTCCAGCAGACGACGCCAGAGTTCGTTGCAGGCAACCAGCCGGCGGCCGGGATCGAGGACGCAGGCGCCGTTTGGAAACCGGCTGAACACCTCCCAGCAGAGCGCGGGCGGCAAGGCCGGCTTGTCGTGAATTGGCGAACCAGAATCCATCATGAATACAGACTCCGCCAAAGATCTTACTTTTCGGTTTTCAGAAGCCTCGCCGAAATCAACTCGCCACGTCGCTGGAGCCGGACGCGGTCGCGCGTCTTTGCACGATCACCGAGAGCGGAATGCTGGCCAGATAGAGCGCGCCGGTGGCGAGCAGGGTCGCCCAGGGCAGCGTGACCAGGGCAGCCACGAAGAGCGCCGCGAGGATCAGAGCGGGAAGCGTCAAGGCACGCGGGATCCGCATCTGCTTCATCGAAAACGTGGGGATCCGGCTGACCATCAACGCACCGACGCCCACGAGCGCCAACATCGTGAGCCAGGGCGACGCGAAGGCGGTCCCGCCCTCCGACGCGACCTCGAACGACAGCATCAGCGGCAGCACGACCAGAAAGGCGCCGGCCGGAGCGGGAACGCCGGTGAAATAATACCGCGCCCAGGCCGGGGTGTTGGGATCGCTCAGCATCGTGTTGAAGCGCGCAAGCCGCAGGGCACAGCATACCGCGTAGAACAGGGCGGCGATCCAGCCGATGCCACCGACCTCGTGGCTGCTCCAAAGATAGAGGATCAGGGCCGGCGCGGCCCCGAAACTCACGAAATCCGACAGCGAATCGAGCTCAGCGCCGAACTTGGAGGTCGCGTTCAGAAGACGCGCCATCCGCCCATCGAGCCCATCGAGGACGGCGGCGCAGAGGATCGCGGCAACCGCATGCTCCCAGCGGCCGAGGATCGCGAAGCGCACCGCGGTCAGGCCCGCACAGAGCGCCCCGATGGTCAGGATGTTCGGAATGAGCGCGCTGACACGGCGGCCGCCGAGCGGCGCGCGCCGGCGCGGCCCCTCCGGATCGGCTTCGCCCGGCCCCATTGTCAGCGCACCTCGCCGACCCGCGCCGCTTCCGAGCCGGCAAGGTCGGCAAGAACCGTCTCACCCGCGACCGCACGCTGCCCCACGATGACGAGGGGATTCGTCTCGGCCGGCAGGTAAACGTCCACGCGACTGCCGAAGCGGATAAGCCCATAGCGCGCGCCAGCCCTGGCTTCGGCGCCTTCCGACACATCACAGATGATCCGGCGCGCGACCAGTCCCGCGATCTGAACGACCGCGGTATCGCGACCATCGGGAAGCCGGATCGCGAGAGACATGCGTTCGTTGTCGACCGACGCCTTGTCCAGCGACGCGTTCAGGAATTTCCCGGGACGGTAATGCGCGGCGCTCACGCGGCCATCGACCGGGAATCGGTTCACATGGACGTCGAAGACATTGAGGAAGATGCTGATCCGCAGCAATTCGGCGTTCCCCAGACCAAGTTCTTCCGGAGGTGCCGCGCGGACGATCATCTGGACCCGCCCATCCGCCGGGCTGATCACGAGACCGGGGCGAACCGGCGTGACGCGATCCGGATCGCGGAAGAAATACGCAACCCAGGCCGTGACGCCAGCAAGGATCCAGCCGATCGGCGCATAGGCCCAGAACCCGATCAGGGAGGCGGCGGCGGCCAGAACGACGAACGGCCAGCCCGCGCGATGGATTGGGGCCAGGGACTTCGCGATCGTATCGAGCATGGTACCGCCGGGTGAGGAAGGGGCCGTTTCAGGCCGGATGCCTGGGACGAAGCTTTACCAGCAGACGCGTCGGAGGAAATGGAAAATCGCGCAGGGTCGGCGGCCAGGTCACCGCGGTTCGGGAAGACTGAAGATCTGCCCGGGATAGATCAGATCAGGGTCCCGGATCATGTCCTTGTTGGCCTGATAGATGACGGTGTAGCGGATCCCGGCCCCGTAGACACGACGCGCGATTCGCCAGAGCGAATTGCCAGGCTGGACGACGACCCGCTCCGCTGCCGCCGGCATCTCGACCTGCGGCTCGGCGCGGGCGAAGGGCAGTTCGATGCGTTGCACCACGCGGCCATCCGGGCCGATCTGGTCGATGCGCAAGGTGTACACACCCGGCGCCACGGCCTGGTCAGGACGCATGGTCCATCGCCCGTTGGGATCTCCCTCGGCGCGCCCGATCGGTTTACCGTCCAGATAGAGTTGCACGACCGTCCCCGCCGGGGTCCGTCCCGACAGTATGACCTCGCCGGTCGCATCGTAATCGATCGTCTCGATCGTCACGGGCAGCGGTGGCGCACCACGCGGTTCCGCGCTCGGCACCTGCAGGAGCCGGCTCGGCGCGGCATTTTCGGCATCGCGCGCGACCGCGACTGCGACGGCACCAGGGGCCCGCGCGGCGGTCTGGACCTGGCGCTCCGGAACCACCACGACGACGACGCGATCCGATTTCCGCTCCCCGGTGGCGCCGGGCTGTCGCGCGACCAGGGACAATTCCCGTGTACCCGGCGCAAGCGGCTTCGCCGGCAGGGCGACCCACTCCCCGCGCGCATCCGCGGTGGTCCTGGCGATCTCGGTGTCGCCATCGAGCACGATCACCACCGCTCCGGGCTGAGCCCTCCCCGCGATGACCGCCATCCCATCCGCCGCGACGCGGACGACATCGAAGCTCGGTCCCGGCGGTGCGGGCGGCGGAGCCGGAACGGCCGGCTGCGCGACAACCACGGGTGCCGATGAGGTTGAGGGCGCCGGGCTTGGGGCCGGGGCCGGACTGGAGGGCGCCTCGGCAACCACGGGCGCCGGTGACGCCGCGGGCGCCGGGCTTGGGGCGG
>CAYSUY010000047.1:0-2840 GCA_964434345.1 uncultured Acetobacteraceae bacterium | reverse complement strand
GGCGCCTCGGCAACCACGGGCGCCGGTGACGCCGCGGGCGCCGGGCTTGGGGCGGGGGCTGGTACGGAGGGCGCCGGCACAAGCGCGGGAACCGCCTGAGCGGGGGCCTCCGCAGCCGCCGGCTCGGCCGGCTTCGGAGCGGGCGGCTCGGCCGGCTTCGGAGCGGGCGGCTCGACCGGCTTCGGAGCGGGCGGCGCCTCACGCACCTGCTCCGCGGCACGAAGCGGCTCGGCAGCGGTCGTGGGAGCGGTATCGACGGCCGGGGCAGGTTGCCGGGGTGGCGCCGGCGCTTCGCTCACGGTTCCCGTATCGGGAGCAGGCGCGGCGGGCCGCGCGACGCGCGACTCCACCGCCGGCGCCGGCTCCTCGCGGACAAGCACAAGAGCCCAGATGGTGACGGCGAGCGCCACCACGAGGGCGAGAAGACCGGTCAGAAGCTTGCGACTCAAAACGGAAACGGGCCCCGAAAGCGAAGGCCGCAATCTAGGCGACGAATTGCCGCCGGAGCAATGCGCCATCGACCCGGCGAGATGCCTTTCGCAGCGCTTCGGGTCCGAACCTGGGCCGGAGCTCAGCGCGGGTCGGATCTCAGCGCGGGGCAGCGACAGGCTGCGCCGGCACGGTGCGCAGATAGGCGACGACCGCCGCGAGATCTTCCGCCGTCAGCCGGCTCGTCGAGTCGCGGATGACCTCGGCCATCTCGCCGCCTGCAAAATCCCCATCCGGGGTCATCCCGGACGAGAGATACTCCTTGAGATCCGCGTCGCTCCACTTGCCGAGCGCGGCGGGCGTGATGTTCGGCGCCCGGCCGGCGCCACTTGCAGCACCCGCGTAGGCCGCGTTCGCGCGACGACCGCCAAGCGCGTCACGCGGCGTATGGCATTCCGCACAATGCCCGAGCGCCTCGACGATATAGGCACCGCGCGCGACCGGCCCATCCGCGCGGCCATCCGGCATCGGCACGGCCGACGCGTAGAGCAGTTTCCAGGCCAGCAGCGTCGGCCGCAGCGAGAACGGGACGCGCAGCGTGTGGGGCTTGCTGGGCTGTCCATTCGGCGGCAGCGACCGAAGATAGGCCCAGAGGTCGCGCAGATCGCGGTCCGTCATCCCGGCGAAGGCGGTATAGGGAAATGCCGGAAAATAGTGCTGGCCATCGGGCCTGACGCCATAGCGCATCGCCCGCACGAAATCCTCGGTGCTCCAGGCGCCGATGCCGTGGACGGCATCCGTGGTGATGTTCGGTCCGAAGAAGCTGCCAAACGGCGTCTTCAGTTCACGCCCACCGGCGAAGGGGACGGCATCCTTTCCGGCTGCCGTGTGACATCCAAGACACCCGGCGGCGCGCGCGATATAGGCGCCGTTGGCCGCATCCTGTGCAATCGCGCTGGCGGCGGCGGCGACAGCCAGGACGAGGCCGGCGACCGCCGCGCCCATGCGGCGCGGTGCGCGACGGCGGCCCGTCAGGCTCATTGCTTGGCGCGGAACGGCTCGTGGCACCCGCCGCAGGATCGGCCGAGCGCCGCGAACCCGCTCTTGAAGCGTGCCTCGTCGTTCGCCCGCGCCGCGTCGAGCATGGCGCGCGCCGCGTCGGCCTGGGCCTTCGCCGCCGCCTCGAACTCGGCACGCTTCTCCCAGACCGCGCCAAGCGCAGCCGTCTTCACGCCGGACTCCGCTCCGCTGCCTGGAGGGAACATCGCGGGCGTCGCTGCCGCCGTCTCGACGAGTTTCTCGAGCGCGGGAATGACCGCCGCGGGGTTCCAGGCCGCATCGCCGCGAGCGACTGGCACGATCGCCTTCATCGAGGCACCGCTCATCTTCATGGCGGACTGGCGCTGCTCGATCGATGCCGCCGGGGTCTGCGCGAGCGCCTGGCCCGCATCGGTCAGCACGGACGTGGCGGCCAGGGCCAGGATGGTCATCGTCAATCGGGTCATCGCCTAGACTCCTTCTTGTCCACGGATCACGCGGAACGCCAACGCCGGACGCTGTTCCCGGTTCCCGCTCGAATGTTTCGAATTTATCATGGCTCTTCCGTTTCGTCTCGCCATCAAAGGTCGGCCATGCCCCTGCCCCGCTCCGTCTGCGTGTTCTGCGGCTCGTCCGACCGCGGCGCGCGCGTCCACAAGGCCGACGCGGCGCGGCTCGGACGGCTGCTCGCGCAGGCAGGGATCGAGTTGGTCTATGGTGGCGGCCGCGTGGGCATCATGGGCGTGATCGCCAACGCGGCCCTGGGGGCCGGCGGCCGCGTCGTCGGGGTCATCCCGGAACATCTGATGCGCCGCGAGGTCGGTCATCTCGGCACGACCGAACTCATCGTCACGGCGTCGATGCATGAGCGCAAGGCGACGATGTTCGCGCGCGCCGACGCGTTCGTGGTCCTGCCCGGAGGTCCCGGCACGCTCGACGAAACATTCGAGATCCTGACATGGCGCCAGCTCGGCCTTCACGACAAGCCATTGATCATCTGCGATAGCGGCGGCTACTGGGCTCCGCTCGCGGCGCTCGTCGACCACATGGTCGGGGGACGGTACGTCAAATCCGCATTCCGCGATTTCTTCGCGATCGAACGCGATGCGGACGGTGTCATGGCGCGGCTGGGCCGAAGCCCCGTCCGCCGTCGCCCCAGCCGCATCGACCGCATCTGAGCCAGGACCACGAATCGAGACCTGACTTGGCCGCAACGATCGGCTACAACCCGCGCCGTTCGCAGCCGGAGAAACGGAACATGCCCAAGATCAAGGTCCAGAACCCGATCGTCGAGCTCGACGGCGACGAGATGACCCGCATCATCTGGAAGATGATCCGCGAGCGCCTCATCCTCCCCTACCTCGACGTCGACC
>CAYSUY010000046.1:19366-23545 GCA_964434345.1 uncultured Acetobacteraceae bacterium | reverse complement strand
GTCGGGTTCATGATCGGGGTCGCGGCGCCCTTTGCCTGGGTGCTCGTCTCCGGGCGGATCCCGCAGGGCTTCCTGCAGTTCATGCTTGCCTATGTCAGCGAGAGCTGGGCCGTGCTGCTGTGCCTCAATGCGCTCATGCTCTTCGCGGGCGCCTTCCTCGATCTGACCGCGATCATGCTGATCGTCGTGCCGATCGCGCTGCCGCTGATCCTCCAGCTGGGCATCGACCCGGTGCATTTCGGGATCATCGTGGTCGTCAACCTGATGCTGGGCGGATTGACGCCGCCCTATGGACTGCTGGTCTTCATCCCCTCGGCGATCACCGGCACCTCGGTGCAGGCGACGTTCCGGGCGGTGATGCCGTTCCTGGCGATCCTGATCCTTGGCCTGGTGCTGATCACCTACGTGCCGTCGCTCTCGCTTGCGCTGGTCCATGCCGCGTTCTGAGAGCGGTGCGGGCCCGGCTTTCACCCATCACGCAAGGGCAAGGCGGATTTGCCCGATGACCCAGGAGGAGACGAGTCGATGAAACGGAACCTGACACTGGCGGCGGGTGTCCTCGCAGCCGGATTGCTGGCGGCGATCGCGCCGGCCTTCGCGCAGACCAAGATCACCTGCAAGTTCGGGGTCCTGGGCAACACGGATTTCCCGGGCACGATCGGCATGCAGCGCATGGCGGATCGCATCAACGCCGAATCGAAGGGCGCGATCGAGATCCAGGTCTTCCCCAACTCGCAGCTCGGCGGCGAGAAGGAGATGGCCGAGGGCATGCGGCTCGGATCGGTCTGCGGCGCGCCGGTCAATGTCTCCGTGCTCAGCATCTGGGTGCCGGAGGGTCAGCTCTTCGACATGCCCTTCCTGTTCCGCGACGACAACCATGCCTACCGCGTGCTCGCGGGCGACGTCGGCAAGAAGATGGCGGCGAAGTACGAACCGCATGGGTTCAAGGTGATCGGGTTCCTCGTCAACGGAACGCGCCATCCGCTTGGCAAGTTCCCGATCCTCACCCCGGACGACATCAAGGGGAAGAAGATCCGCGTGCTGCAGAGCCCGCTGCATGTCGAGCTGTGGAAGCTGCTGGGCGCCAACCCGACCCCGATCGCCTTCCCGGAGGTCTACAACGCGATGCAGACCGGCGTGGTCGACGCGATGGACAACGCCAAGACGACCTACTGGCTGTCGAAGTTCTACGAGGTCGGACCGCACTTCACGGATCTCGGCCACATCTATTCGATCTCCGCGGTCGGCTTCTCGATGAACTTCTGGCGGCGCCTGTCGCCGGAGCTGCAGGCGCTCGTGCAGTCGGCCGGCGAGGAGGGCATCAGGCTCCAGGACCGGCTGATCGCCGAGGGCGACGAGGAGGCGATGGCCAAGGCGGTCGCCGCCGGCGCCAAGTACCACAAGGTCGACAAGGCGCCGTGGCAGAAGGCGATGCTCCCGATCTACCAGAACTGGGCATCCAAGGTCGGCGGCATGGAGATGATCAAGGCGGTTCAGGATACGCCGTGACCTGACGCCAGCCGCGCGGTGGCGCGGCCGGGGCCGGGACCGTCTTCGCAGCGAAGACGGTCCCGCTGCACCCGCATCCACGGGGCCGCGTCGCCGTGCGGCGCCCGCTTGACATCGCCACGCGCAGTCGGTTCCATCCGCGCGTGATGAGGATCGACACGTCGATAGCGCGACGACGATGACGGAGGGGCGCCGGGACCGGCGCCCATGAGCCGCGCGCGTACGCGCGGCCCGCAGGATCCCAGGATGTCCGCGCGCGCCCGAGAGCGGCCCGCCGCGTCCGCCCTCATCGACGAGCCTTCATCCATGACCATGCCCCCCGGCTTCCGGCTGGAAGCCGAACGTCCCGGCGACGCAGTCGCCATCGACGCGCTGCTCGATCTCGCTTTCGGCACGGACCGCCATGCCAAGCGGTCCTACGCCTATCGCCACGGCGTCGAGAGCGTCGGGGCGTTGCGTCTCGTCGCGCGTGATCCGGCGGGGCGCCTTGTCGGAACGCTGCGCTTCTGGCCGATCGCGATCGACGGTGGCGACGCTGCCGCGCGGCGGCCGGCCTTGCTGCTTGGACCGCTCGCGGTCGATCCGGCCCTCAAGGGCCAGGGGGTCGGCCGCGCGCTCATGGCGGAGGGGCTCGCGCGGGCCGCGTCGCTCGGACACGACCTGGTGCTGCTCGTCGGCGACATCGCCTATTACGGGCAGTTCGGCTTCGTGCCCGCCGCGCCGCAGGGTTTCGTCATGCCCGGCGAGCAGTCGCATCGGCTGCTCTGCCGCGTTCTGGGCGCGTCCGGTGGTCCACCCCCGGGCGTGCTCGTCCCCGTGGCGAACCCACGCTGAGATCGCCGTGCGGCGCGCGTCACGCTACGATGCGGTACGCCGGGACGCGAACCTGCGCGTATGGGGGACGGGATGCTCGACCTGAAGATCGATCCGCGTGCACGACGCCTTACCGAGGCCGAGCGGTCGCATTATGCGGAGCGCGGCTATGTCAAGAACCTGCCGGTCTTCGCGCCCGAGGCCGTGGCGACGCTGCAGGCCCAGTTCCGCGCGTTCGCCGCGCGGCTCGCGCCGGGCGTCGACATCAATCGCGTCAACATGTGGCACAAGGCGAGCGCCTGGTTCCACGCGCTGTGCCGCACCCCCGCGATCCTCGACTATGTCGAGGACATCGCCGGTCCGGATTTCTACCAATGGGGCGGCCAGTTCTTCGTCAAGTATCCGGGCGATGGCTCGATCGTGCCTTGGCACCAGGACGCGCAATACTGGCCGTTGACGCCCCGTCGCACGGTGACGGTCTGGCTGGCGATCCATGACGCGGACGAGGCCAATGCCGCGATGCAGGTCGTGGCGGGCAGCCACCGCGAAGGCATGTTCCGGCATCGCACCAACGACGATCCCAACTATGTGCTGGCCCAGGAAGTCGACTCCGCGTCGATCCGGCGCGAGGATGTCGTGACGATGGATCTGCGCGCCGGCGAGATCTCGCTGCACGACGACGGGCTGCTGCATGGGTCGGGCGCCAACACCTCCGACCGGCTGCGGTGCGGTCTGACGATGCGTTTTTCGCCCACCGAGGTGAAGGCGGATCTCGCGGTCTGGCCGACCTTCGAATCCTACATGGCGCGCGGGGTCGATCGCTTCCGCCACAATCCTGAAGGCCGCATCCCCACCGGCGAAGCTGCGCCGTCGGCCAAGTTCCAGCACTCGCGCGACTTCGCCTGAGGCGCTCTCACGGCGGCGCGGAGCCGAACTGCGCCGCGAGGCCCTGGCGCAGCGCGGGATCGGTGAAATCGGCGATCGCCGCATGGGCGCCGGCGTCACGCAGCGTGGCGGCATCGAGACCGGTGGCGACGCCGTAGGTGAACAGGCCCGCTGCACGCGCGGCGGCGATGCCGGAGCGCGAATCCTCGAAGGCCACCGCCCTGCCGGCATCGCGTCCCAACCGTTCGAGCGCGGTGGCGTAGGGCAGGGGGTCGGGCTTGCTGCGGGCGAGTTCCTCGCCGATCACCAGCGTGTCGAAGCGCGATCGCAGCCCGAGCGTGTCCAGGACGAACTCGGCGTTCAGCCGTGGGGCGTTGGTGACCACGGCGCGGCGCGCGCCGATGCGATCGGCCCAGTCCAGGACCATGACAAGGCCGGGCAGCGGCGTCATCGCGCGGGCGAGGCTGCGGAACAGGGCCTCCTTGGCGTCGGCGAAGGCCCGGTGCGCGGCCTCGTCCGCGCCGGGAAACAGCCAGGCCGCGATGGCCGGATTGGGCTGACCCATGATCCGCAGCTTGTAGGTGTCGTGGTCGATCGCGCGTCCATGGTCGGCCAGCAGGCGGCGGAAGGCCTCGTAGTGCAGCCCGTCGGTGTCGGCGATGGTGCCGTCGAGGTCGAAGAGCAGCGTGTCGCGCAGCATGGCGGCGGTGATCCCGGTGCGAGGTCCGATGGAAGGAGGCTGCGGATCATACGCCCGCGCGGCGTAAGCGGGATGGGCGTCTTGAGGCTCCGGGGCGGCGCCGCGAATCTGGGTCGCGTCTCACCCGCCGAAAGGAGCCGCCATGTCCCAGCTACCGATCCCGATCGCCGACGTTCCGCGCGCGATGACCGTGTTCCAGTATCTGCGCGCACGCACCGGCTACGACGCCGCCGTCGCGGGCTGCGCGCCGCGGGTCGGACGGCGGGGGCGTT
>CAYSUY010000046.1:2253-19356 GCA_964434345.1 uncultured Acetobacteraceae bacterium | reverse complement strand
GTGACCGAGGCGCTCGACCGGCGCGGGTTTCGTGGCTGGCGCCATGCCGGCGGCGAGAGCCGCACCTATGGCGGTCTGTCGCTGACCTGGAATCCCGAGCACCAGGATGCCCCGGATCCCGAGGCAAGTACCCTCGGCACGCCGCGCAACGCGCGCGACGCGTTCTTCTGGAACAGCACCGCCGCCCACGAGACGCTGCGCGATTCCTATTTCGACAGCTACGGATTTCGCTGCCGGACCGCGATCGCCGTCGCCGGTCCTCTCGGCGCGTTCATCGACGGATTTTCGCGCAGCCTGGTGCGCAGCCGTGTCGGCGTGATCCCGGGCGCGTCGGTCGATCTGGGCGACGAGGCCTATCTGGCGCGCGAGGGCTGGCATCGCGACGAACCGGTCTTCGAGACGCTGCGCCTCAATATCCCGCTCGTCACCGACCAGAACTTCGTGTTTCAGATGGCCGGCGAACCTGCCTACCACCTGGAACCGGGCCGTGCGTATACCTGGGACACCAACCGCCCGCATCGCGTCTTCTGCCGCGGCGCGACGCGCACGACGCGGATCCATCTCGTGCTCGGCTTCGCGCCGTGGTTCGATTATCTCCCTGCCGAGAGGGCCTGGGTGCCGAATGCGTTCTTTGGGCGCCTTCATCCCTTCGACATGCTCGCCCAGGGGCTTCTGCATCCCGCCATTCGCCTGAACGCGGCCGCGGCATGAGGGGCGGGCGGCATGGCGCGGCCGCGGCGATCGTGTATTTTCGCGCTGGTCCATGTCGCTCGCATCCGCTCCCGAAGCTGCCGCCCCGGTGCCCGCCGAACCCACGCCGATCCGCTGGCTCGTGCTGCTCGGTGTCTGGCTCGCCTATGCCTCCTTCGGCCTGACCAGCGTCGCGCTGGCGCCCCTGGTCGGTCCGATCACCCGCGACCTCGGCATGAGTCACGCGGCGATGGGGACGGTGCTTGGTGCGTGGCAGGCCGTCTACATCCTCGCGGCCGTTCCCTGCGGCGCGCTGCTCGACCGGCTGGGCGCGCGCCGGGCGATCTTCCTGGGGGCGCTGATCATCGCCGCATCCGGGTTGATGCGCGGGCTCGCGACCGATTTCTGGACGCTGCTCGTCGCGGTCGGCCTCTTCGGTATCGGTGGCCCGCTGGTGTCCGCCGGTGCACCCAAGGTGGTCAGCCACTGGTTCAAGGGCAGCGCGCGCGGCCTCGCGATGGGCATCTACATCACCGGCCCGTCGATCGGCGCGATCCTCGGCCTGTCGCTGACCAATTCGGTCCTGATGCCGGCGCTGGAGAACGACTGGCGCGCGGTCCTCAAGCTGTGGAGCGTCGTCGCGCTGATCGGTGCCCTTGCCTGGTTCGCGCTCGCCTCGCTGCCGGCGGCCCGCGCAGGCGAGGCGCGGCCTTCCGGCGGACCACAGCAGACCCAGCGCGAGATCATCCGGCATCTCGTCGGATTGCCGCCGGTGCAATTGCTGCTGGCGATGAGCGTCTGCATCTTTGCCTTCAACCATGGCCTCAACAACTGGCTGCCGGAATTGCTGCGCCATGACGGGTTGAGCGCCAGCGAGGCTGGCTACTGGGCGACCGTTCCGACGGCGGTCGGGATCGCCGGTTCGCTGCTCATCCCGAGACTGGCCACGCCGTCGCGTCGCTTCGTCATCCTCGCGGCGCTGGCGCTGTTCGCGGCCGCGAGCACGATCCTGCTGCACGCCGCGCCCGGGCCGCTGCTGGTGCTTGGGCTGGTCGCTCAGGGCATCGCGCGCAGCTCGCTGATGACGGTCGCGATGCTGGCGCTGGTCGAGACGCGCGGGGTCGGCGAGCGCCACGCCGGCGTCGCCGGCGGATTGTTCTTTTCGGCGGCCGAGGTCGGCGGGGCGGGCGGGCCGATCGTGCTGGGCGCGCTCTACGATCTCACGGGCGGTTTCGATGCGGGGCTCTGGATGCTGACCGTTCTCGCCGTGCTGCTGTTCCTGGGCGCGCTGCGCCTCAAATCCATCGACGCGACGGAGTCCCGCGCATGACCGGAAGCCTGCCCGCTGAATTCGTCGCCAGCGGCACCTATCGCCGCGGTGGCCTGTCGGTCTACGGGCCGGTCTTGCCGGCTCGCACCGCGCTGCTGGCGCTCAACCTGCAGAATGCCTGGCTCGCGCCCGACGCGCCCTTCCGCCTGTCCCATGACGAGGCGGCCGATCGTGTGCTTGGCGTGGTCAACGACCTTTCGGCGCGCCTGCGCGCCGCAGGCGGCCAGGTGGTCTGGCTGCGCACGACCACCGGTGCGCCGGGCACGGCGGAGTACTGGGCAACCTATTTCGAGAATTTCGTCGGCGCCGACAAGCGCGGGACCGCGGCGGCGGCCTTGACGGCGGGAAGCCGGCTGCACGCGCTGTCGCCCGGCGCGGGCGTGGAGCCCGGCGATCTCGTGCTCGACAAGCGCCGCTTCAGCGCCTTCCTGCGCAACGACCACGATCTCGAGGCGATCTTGCGCACGCGCGGGATCGAGGCCGTCATCGTCGCCGGAACCGCGACCAATATCTGCTGCGAATCGACGGTGCGCGACGCGATGATGCGCGATTTCCGCACCTACATGCCGCATGACGCCGTCTGGGCCCCGCGCGCGGACGGCCATCTCGCGGGCCTGCGCAGCGTGATGCAGGCCTTCGCCGACATCCGCCCCGTCGCCGAGATCCTGGCAGCGTGAGAAGCGGATCCACGCGAGGATCGGATCCAGGCAACCAATTCCCCGAAGCCGGCCGGCGTGCTGGAGCATGCGCCACCCGGCGCGGTGTCGCGCAGGTGGGGTCAGGTGGCTGGGCCCGAGCTCCCTCGTTCCGCGCTCCCCGTGCGTAGCGCTTCGAGGCGTCTGACCTCGGCCTCGATCACGGCGCGGTCGTAGACGCCGACCGGATCCGCGCGCGTCGCCATGTACCGGCGATGCGCCGCGAAGCGGATCTGCCAGAGGCCATGGATGCGGCGCAGTTCGGCAAGCGCCGCCGGATGGTCGTCCACGCGCAGGGACAGGTCGGGATACGCCTCGGTGCCGTAGATCAGGATGCAGGCCGATTGCTGGCCGCGCTTGTCGCCGCCGGCCGCCTGACCGGCCTCCATCGCGGCGATCAGCCGGTCCGCGAAGTCGCGCGTACCGCTGGCGGCGAAGGCGTCCAACGTGTCGTCGACCACGCGTGGCCCGGCCAGCATGTTGCCGGCGACCGAGACATCGGGTCCGGTGCGGTGTCCGCTCCAGTCGATGCAGGCGCCGCCCGTATGCGCCGCCGCGCGGCCGGTCCGGTCGACGAGGTGGAGCTGGCGCGTGTCCCGGCCTGGATCGGCGTCGATCACGACGGCGACCGCGATCTCGGCGGGGGCGCCGGCGCGCAGGAGCGCGAGACCGCGGGCGCCATAGGTCGGGTTGATCATCGCCTGGGTCGAGAGCGCGCCGACCCCGCTCTCGGCATGGGGGCACAAGCCGCCCGCGGCCAGGAAGCGCGTTGCCACCGCGACCCCGAAGGCGCCCGTCGCCGCATCGCGCGCCACGATCGA
Organism: uncultured Acetobacteraceae bacterium; assembly: GCA_964434345.1. Classification (GTDB taxonomy): domain Bacteria; phylum Pseudomonadota; class Alphaproteobacteria; order CACIAM-22H2; family CACIAM-22H2; genus CAIOSQ01. The sequence goes on along the minus strand of CAYSUY010000046.1, from coordinate 15,820 downwards.
CCAGGTCATGGATGTCTCTCCCGCGTTTGACCCCCGCGAAACCCGGCAAATATACTCGACGCCGCTCAACGCGCCCAATGCAGGCGAGAAGGTCAGGCATGTTTTCGGTCAGCGCCGCCATTCCCAACGGCAGCATCGACGTCGTGGCGGCGGACGACCCGTCGGATGTCAGGCTCAAGCTGCGGGTGGACGCGGGCGACTCCCCGTTTCTCTACTACTTCCATTTCCGGGTTGCCGGCGCGCGTGGCACGCCCTGCCGGTTCTCGCTTCTCAATGCGGCCGAGGTCTTGAAGACACGCCTCGCGAGCCACGCCAATCTCGAGGGGCGCTGGATCAATACCGGCGTGATGGCCTCGTACGACCGCCGCGACTGGTTCCGCGTGCCTCTGGTCGAGCGCGACGGGATCGTGTCCTGGAGCCACACGCCTGAGCGCGACCACGTCTACTACGCGATGTGGCCGCCTTATTCGGCGGAGCGGCGGCTCGATCTGCTGGGCGAATTGCAGATGTCGCCCCGCGTGCGGCTCGAGGTCCTCGGACGCAGCGTGGGCGGGCGCGACATGGATCTGGTGACGGTCGGCGAGGCCGCGCCCGGCCGCCGGACCTGCTGGGTCATCGCGCGCCAGCACCCGTCGGAGACGATGGGCGGTCCCTTCGTCGAAGGCTTCCTGCGCCGCCTGACCGACCCGAACGACGCGGTCTCGGTCGCGCTGCTCGAGCGCGCGGTCTTCCACGTCGTGCCCGACATGAACCCGGACGGCTCCGATCTCGGCCTGTCGCGGGCCAATCTGGCCGGCGCGAACCTCAACCGCGAATGGGTCTCTCCGTCGATGGAGCGCAGCCCGGAGGTCAAGCTTGTGCGCGATCGCATGGAGCGGACCGGGGTCGATTTCTGCATCGACTGCCATGGCGATGCGCAGCTGCGGTGCAATTTCCTCGGCGGGCCTCTGGAGATCCCCTCGCGCAGCGATCGTCTCAAGGGACTGTTCAACGCCTTCGAGCGCTCCTGGGCGGCGGCTTCGCCCGATTACGAGCTCGGCCATCCCTATCCCGGCGGGTCGCCCGCCCAGGCCGATCTGAGCATGGCCTGGAACTGGATCGCGGAGCGATTCGGCTGCCTGTCGGTGCTGCTCGAGCAACCCTTCAAGGACACATCCTGGCGACAGGATGCGCGCACCGGATGGTCGCCGCCGCGCGCGATCCGTTTCGGGGCGGCCCTTCCCGCGGCCATACTGGGCGTGGTCGACACGCTCCGCTGATGCCATCCGGCACGACAAGACGAACGACAAGGGAGTTCACGATGAGACGTATCCTCTTCGCCGCGGCCATGGCCGCGGCGCTGCTGCCCGGGCTCGCCTCGGCGCAGCAACAGGCCAATGCCGTGACCTGGGGCTTCGCATCGGAGGTCGAGACGCTCGATCCCTACGCGACCTCCAAACGCACGTCGCAGCTGGTCATCCGCAACGTCCTCGAGAACCTCGCCGTGCGCGATCCGGCGACCGGCCAGGCGAAGCCGGCGCTCGCGACCGCCTGGCGCTGGATCGACACCACGACGTTGCATCTGGAACTCCGCCGCGGCGTGAACTTCCACGATGGCTCGCCCTTCGGCGCCGACGACGTCGTCTACACCGTCGACTACATCAAGAACCCGGCCAACAACGCGACCTTCGCGAAGGCCGATTACGGCTTCATCCGCAAGGCCGAGAAGGTCGACGACCACACGGTGCGTCTGCTGCTGGAACAGCCGACCCCCTCGGCGGTCGATCAGCTGACCCAGGTCCTGTTCATCCTGCCGAAGGCGACGCACGAGAAGATGGGCGCGCGCGCCTTCGCCGCCGCGCCCGTCGGCACCGGTCCCATGAAGGTGGAGAAGTTCGAGGCCGGGCGCAGCGTGACGCTGGTGCGCAACGACCGCTACTACGCGGCCGACTGGGGCAAGCCGCGTCTCGACCGCATCAACGTGGTCGTCATCCCCGATCCGCAGACCGCCTCGGCCGAACTCGCCGCCGGCAAGGTCGATTTCCTCTGGAACATCCAGCCCGACCAGCTGATGCAGCTGAAGATGGCGCGCAACGTCGAGACCGCGACCGGCGGCTCGGTCGCGGTGAGCTTCCTGTCGCTCGACGCGGCCGGGCGTACCGGGGCCAACCCGATGCAGGACAAGAATGTCCGCATGGCCATCGCGCACGCGATCGACCGCACGGCGATCGCCAAGACCCTGCGCGGCGAGAGCAGCGAGGTGATCCACTCGCCCTGCAATCCGCGCCAGTTCGGTTGCGTCCAGGACGTCGTGAAATACGACACCAACCTCGCCAAGGCGCGCGAGCTGATGGCGAAATCCTCGGTGCCCAAGGGCTTCGAGCTCAAGATCGCGGCGTTCACCGACAGCGGTCCGGTGGCCGAGGCGATCGCGGGTGACCTCCGCCAGATCGGGATCGACGCGAAGCTCGATTTCCGCGAGACCTCGTCCTGGATCCGCGATCTCTTCGGCGGCAAGCTCGTCTCCTCGGTCGTCCCCTGGCCGTCCAACGGGGTCTATGACGTGGTCGCGATGGTGCCGCTGTTCTTCACCGGGGACCAGGGCGACTACACGCGCGATCCGGTCGTGATGGACGCCTTCAAGCAGGCGGCCACCCTGGTCGATCCGCAGGAGCGGCTGAAGCTCTACCGCACCGGCTTCGAGCGCCTGGCGGCCGAGTCCTATGTCGTGCCGCTGATGAGCGGCGTGACGCATTTCGCCTATCGCCGCGGCCTGGACTTCGTCCTGCCCGCGGACGGCTATCCGCTCCTCTACATGGTGGGGTGGAAGCGCTGAGCGGATAGCGAGGGCGCGGCCGTGCTCGGGCTGGTCGGGCGCAAGCTCGCCGAGGCGGCGCTGGTCGCGTTCATCGTCTCGGTCGCGACGTTCCTGCTGACGACCTGGACGGGCGATCTCGCGATCTCGATCGGGGGGCTGGGCGCGAGTCGGGAGGAACTCGACCGGCTGCGCGCCACCCATGGCCTCGACCGGCCGCTCCTGGTCCAGTATCTCGCCTGGGCCGGCCGCGCGCTGACCGGCGATCTCGGACGCTCGTTCTTCTCGCAGGAGGACGTGGCGCCCCTGATCCTGTCGCGCCTGCCGGTCACCGCGACGCTGGCGGTGTGCTCGCTCGCCGTGGGCATCGCGCTTGCCTTTCCGTTGGGCATCGCAGCGGCGCTGCGCCAGGGCAGCTGGGTCGACAGCCTCGCGCAGGCGATCGCCGCGCTGTCCCAGGCGATGCCGTCCTTCTGGTCAGGATTGCTCCTCATCCTGCTCTTCGGCGTGACGCTCCAGGCGTTGCCCATCTCCGGCGCCGACGACTGGAGCAGCTTCGTGATGCCGAGCCTCGCGCTGGGCTGGTTCGTCTTCCCGATCCTCCTGCGTCTCCTGCGGGCCGGCATGGTCGAGACGCTGGGCGCCGATTTCATCCGCACGGCCCGCGCCAAGGGGCTGCATCGACAGCGCATCGTGCTGCGCCATGCCTTGCGCAACGCCGTGCTGCCCGTCGTGTCCCTGGCCGCGGTGCAGTTCGGGCAGTTGCTCGGTGGCTCGGTCGTCGTCGAGTCCGTCTTCGCGCTGCCGGGGATCGGGCAGCTCGCCTGGCATGCGATCCAGCGCGCCGACTATCCGGTCGTGCAGGCGATCGTCCTCTTCGTGGCGCTGATCTTCGTTGCCATGAACCTTGTCGCGGACCTGATCAACGGCGCGCTCGATCCGCGGATCCGGCGGCCATGAGCAGCGTGCCGGTGATCGTGGCGCAGGATGCGCCGCCCGATGGCGTGTGGCGCCGCGCATTGCGGCACAAGGGCTTCGTCGTCGGGGTGCTCGTCCTGCTGGTTTTCGTCGTGCTGGGCTTCGGAGCCCCCTGGCTCGCGCCGCACGATCCCTATGCCCAGAGCCTCATGCGCCGGTTGCGGCCCCCGGCGTGGGCGCCGAACGGGTCCTGGACCTATCCGCTGGGAACGGATTCCTTCGGGCGCGATTATCTCTCGCGACTCATGCACGGTGCACGGCTCGCGCTGATCATCGCCTTCTCGGCCGCCCTGCTGGCGGGGGCGATCGGCACGATCCTCGGCGTCGTGGCCGGCTACATGCGCGGTCGCGTCGATCGCGCGATCTCGCTGCTGATCTCGACGCGCCTCGCGCTGCCGTCGTTGCTGGTCGCGCTGGCCGTGCTCCAGGTCGCCGGCAGCGGCATCCTCGTCGTCGTACTGGTGCTCGGCCTGACGCTGTGGGACCGCTTCGCCGTCGTCCTGCGCACCGCGGTGCTCCAGATCGGCCGGCTCGACTACGTGCTCGCCGCACGTGCCTCGGGCGCGTCGCATGCGCGGATCATGGCCCGGGAGCTGGCTCCCAACATCCTCGGGCATTTCCTCGTCGTGTTCTCGTACGAGGCAGGCCAGGCCGTGCTCGCGGCCACGGCGCTCAGCTTCCTCGGGCTCGGCATCCAGCCGCCGGAGCCGACCTGGGGCCTGATGATGGCCGAAGGCCGGAACTGGCTGATGGTCAATCCCTGGCTGATCGCGATCGCGGGGTTTGCGCTGATGCTGCTGGTGCTGGCGATGAACCTCGTCGGCGATGCGCTGCGCGATGTTCTGACCCCGGGAGAACGGCTGTGAACGCGCCGGTCCTGGAGGTCCGGGATCTGCGCGTCGAGCTGGCGACCGCTGTCGGCGGTCTCAAGGCCGTGCGGGGCGTGTCCTTCGCAATCGCGCGCGGCGAGACCTTCGCCCTGGTGGGCGAGAGCGGGTCGGGGAAGTCGATGACCGCGCTGGCGCTGCTCGACCTGCTGCCGCGCAACGCGCGCCGGTCGGTCGCAGACTTGCGGCTTGATGGCATCGAAATCGGCGCGCTGTCGGAACCGGACCTGCGTCGTCTGCGCGGCAACGCGGCGGCCATGGTGTTCCAGGAACCGATGACCGCGCTCAACCCGGTGCTGACGATCGGCGAGCAGATGACCGAGGGGCTGCTGACCCATATGCCGGAGACGCCGTCGGCGGTTGCGGCGCGCCGCGCCATCGACCTGCTCGCGCGCTGCGGTGTCAGCGAGCCGGAGCGCCGGCTGCTTCAGTTTCCGCACGAATTGTCCGGCGGGCTGCGCCAGCGCGTCATGATCGCGACGGCGCTGATGACGGGGCCGCGCCTGCTGATCGCCGACGAGCCGACCACCGCGCTCGACGTCACCGTCCAGGCCCAGATCCTCGATCTGCTGCGCGAATTGCAGCGCGATCTCGATCTCGCGATCCTTTTCATCACCCACGACCTCGCCCTGGTCAGACGCTTCGCCGCGCGCGTCGGCGTGATGTATGCGGGCCGGATCGTCGAAAGCGGTCCGACCGGTGCGGTGGTCGACGCGCCGTCCCATCCGTACACGCGTCGCCTGCTCGCCTGTGCGCCGAGCCTCGCGGCGCCGCGCGGCCACCGCCTCGGCTTCCTCTCCGGGTTGCCGCCGCGCCTGCTGGGGACGCCGGTAGGGTGCCAGTTTCGCGCCCGCTGCGACGTCGCGGCCGATGCCTGCGCGGCCGATCCGCCCCTGCGCGAGAGCGCCGGCGGGGTCGCCTATGAATGCATCCATCCGCCGGTCGGGGGCGCCGTCCGCGGTCCGGACATGCCTGCGCCGACGTTGCCGGGGGCAGAGGCCGACGCCGGCACGCCGGACGCGGACCCTGTCATCGCTGCGCCGCTGCTTCGCGCGCAGGGCGTCACGGTCACGTACCGGCTGCGCGGTGGCTTCCTGGCGCGCGCGACCACGCTGACCGCCGTGCGCGACGCCAGCCTGGAGATCCCGGCGGGGCGCGTGCTCGGTCTCGTCGGCGAGAGCGGATCCGGCAAGTCGACCCTCGCGCGCGTGGTGCTTGGACTGGAAACACCGCAGGCGGGCGAGGTGACGATCGGCGGGATGGCGCTTGGCACGCTCGACCGGCGCGCCCGCGCGCGCGCCGTGCAACCGGTCTTCCAGGACCCCTACACGTCGCTCAATCCGCGCCGGACGATCGGCGAGATCGTGCGCGCGCCGCTCGACATCCTCGGGCTCCACGCGCGCGACGAACGCGCCGACGTCGCGGCGGCGATGCTCGAGCGCTGCGGCCTGCCACGCCACATGCTGGGCGCCTATCCGGTCCAGCTCTCCGGCGGCCAGCGCCAGCGCGTGGCGATCGCGCGCGCCCTCGTCAGCGGTCCGCGCCTCGTCGTCTGCGACGAGCCGACCAGCGCGCTCGACGTGTCGATCCAGTCCCAGATCCTGAACCTGCTGCAGGACCTTCAGGCTTCGCTTGGCCTCACCTATCTCTTCATCAGCCACAACCTCGCCGTCGTGCGCCATCTCGCGCATCGCGTCGCGGTGATGCATCGCGGCGTCCTCGTCGAGACCGGCGACGCCGAACAGATCTTCGCCGACCCGCAGCATGCCTATACCCGCCAGCTGATCGCGGCGGCCCCGGGATAGGGGCCGGGCGCGGTCGCCGAGCGGCCGTTCCGGCGCGCCGGAACCTACGCGCCGCCTTCGATCTCCTCGCGGAGGATCTCGAGTTCGAGCCATTCCTCCTCGGCGGCGGCGAGTTCGGTCTCGGCGCGCGCGAGTTCCTCGCTGCGCTTGGCGAAGCCGGCACGATCGCGCGCGTAGAGGGCGGGATCGGCAAGTTCGACGCCCAGCGCGGCGATGCGCATACGCAGCGCCTCCATGCGCGCGGGCAGGGTCTGCAACGCGTGGCGTTGCTTGAAGCTCAGGCGCTGCCTGCCGGTGGCGGGAACGGCCGTGGCGGCGGGGACGGCGTCGTCGCGCCTGCCGGCGCGTGCGCGGTCGGCGGCGGTCGCGGACGCCGGTGCGGGCTTCGCCTCGACGCCGCGGCCACGCTGCGCGAGCATGTCGCTGTAGCCGCCCGCGTAGTCCTGCCAGCGTCCGTCACCCTCGGCGACGATCAGCGAGGTGGCGACGCGATCGAGGAAATCGCGATCATGGCTGACGACGATCGCGGTTCCCGGGTACTCCGCGAGCAGCTCCTGCAGCAGATCGAGCGTCTCGATGTCGAGATCGTTGGTCGGTTCGTCGAGGACCAGCAGGTTCGACGGCCGGGCCAGCGCCCGCGCCAGCAGCAGGCGGCCGCGCTCGCCGCCGGAGAGCGCGCCCACCGGCATGCGCGCCTGCTCCGGCGCGAAGAGGAAATCCTTCATGTAGCCAAGCACATGTCGTGTCTGGCCACCGACCAGGACCTGATCGCCGCGCCCGCCGCTCAGGGTGTCCGCCAGCGACAGTGCCGGGTCGAGGCTCTCGCGCTTCTGGTCGAGCGTGATCATGGCGAGCCCGGTGCCCAGCGCCACCTCGCCCGTGTCCGGGGCGAGCGCGCCGGTCAGCATGTTGAGGAGCGTCGTCTTGCCGGCGCCATTCGGGCCGACGATGCCGACGCGGTCGCCGCGCAGGATGCGGGTGGAGAAATCCCGCACGATTGGCGTGCCGTCATAGGATTTCGAGATCCCCGTCGCGGCGATGACGAGCGTCCCGGAACCGCCTGAATCGAAGGCGGCGAGCTTCGCCGTGCCCGGGGTGTGGACGCGGTCGCGACGGCGCTGGCGCAGCGCGTGCAGTTCCCCGAGCCGCCGGACGTTGCGTTTGCGCCGCGCGGTGACGCCGTAACGCAGCCAGTCCTCCTCGCGCAGGATCTGCCGGCCCAGCTTGTGGGCCTCGAGTTCCTCCTGCTCCAGCACCTCGTCGCGCCAGGTCTCGAAATGCGCGAAGCCCTTCTCCAGACGTCGCGTCGCGCCACGATCGATCCACACCATCGCCCGCGACAGTGATTCCAGGAACCGGCGATCATGGCTGATCAGGACCAGCGCCGCGCGCAGTCGCGACAGCTCGCCCTCCAGCCAGGCGATGGCGGGCAGGTCGAGATGGTTCGTCGGTTCATCGAGCAGCAGGATGTCGGGATCCGGCGCGAGGCACCGCGCCAGTGCCGCGCGCCGCGCCTCGCCGCCCGACAGGCGTCGCGGATCTTCGTCGCCCGCGAGGCCCAACTGCTCGAGCAGGTAGCGCGCGCGATAGGGATCGTCCGTGGGTCCCAGACCGTCCTCGACATAGGCGAGAGTGGTCGCGAACGCCGACAGGTCGGGCTCCTGCGGCAGGTAGCGTAGCGTCGTTCCCGGTTGCAGGAACCGCGTGCCGGCATCGGGCTGGGCGAGCCCCGCGGCGACTTTCAGGAGGGTCGATTTCCCCGACCCGTTGCGCCCGATCAGCGCCAGGCGTTCACCGGGCGCGACCGCGAGTTCGGCCTCGCGCAGCAATGGCGGTCCGCCGAAGCTGATCTGGATGTCCTGGAGCAGGAGCAGGGGAGGGGAGGCCATGGCCGCCGTTGCGTAGCCCAGGCGGCGCGCACGCGCCAGGGGAATGCGTTTTCCCAGGATCGCCGATCCTCGGTACACTGCACGCGCAACCTGCCCCGGGGCTCCGCATGGCCATCGATGTCCTTCCCCTGCATCCGCTCTTCGCCGCCGAGATACGGGGCGTCGATCTCGCGGCGGCGGCCGATCGCGAGCTCCTCGCGCGGATCCGCGACGCGATGGACCGGCATGCCGTGCTGGTCTTTCGTGACCAGAGGCTCGACGATGGGGCTCAGCTCGGTTTCGCGGAGCGCCTCGATGGCCGTCTGCATGCCAAGACCGGCATCTCGGCGCTGGCGGCCAACCGCTTCGGCAACGAGGCGCTGACCGACGTCTCGAATGTCGACGCCGACGGCCAGCTCCTTCCCGCGGACGACCGGCGGCGGCAGTACAGCCTCTCCAACCGCCTGTGGCACACCGATGCGTCCTTCGTCGATCCGCCGGGCCGCTATTCGCTGCTCTCGGCGCGCGTCGTGCCGCCCGTCGGCGCGAACACCGAATTCGCGGACATGCGCGCGGCGTGGGACGCCTTGCCTGAGGACCTGCAGCGGATCTGCGCGCCCCTGCGCGCCCATCATTCGATCGCCTACTCGCGCGAGCTCCTCGGCTTTTCCTTCTCGCCAGAGGAGCGGGAGCGGCTGCGTGGCGTCGAGCAGCCTCTGGTGCGCACGAACCCGGCGACGGGCAGGCGCGCGCTCTATCTCGCCTCGCATGCCTCGGCCATCATCGGGTGGCCCCTTGCGGAAGGGCGGCTTCTCCTCAAGGACCTGACCGAGCACGCGACGCGGCGCGACTTCGTGTACAGCCACGCGTGGCGCGAGGGTGACCTGGTCATCTGGGACAACCTCGCCACGATGCATCGCGCGACGCCGTTCGAGGACAAGCGCTATCGTCGCGACCTCCGGCGCGTCACGACGCTCGACCTGCCGCGCGACACGCTGGTCGGCGCGACGGCGTAAAGCGTGATCGTCGAAGGCGGCGTCGCCGGAGACGTGAAGCGCCCGACGGAACGGTCAGCTGGAGACTGCTCAGGCCTCGACGCGACCGGCGAGGAACGGCCGAGCGCTGGCCAGCGCGTCGCGGCATTCCGGCACGGCCTCGCTCAAGACGGCTTCGGCGCTGGTGGTGCCGATCCAGATGCCCACACCGCGCGTCACCACCCACTGCCAGTCCTCCGCGAGCCGCCCGGCGAGCGCCGGCACGGCGGCGGTGGCGCAGGCACCGATCTGCGCGACCACCGCCTGCGGCGCTCGCGCCACCGCGAGGCGATCGCTGAACTCTGTCTGGAACGGTCCGACCAGGAAGGTCCAGAAGATGAAGGCGATCAGGTCATTCAGCATCACGGGTCTCCTCGGCGGCAGCGGGGAGATCCGACATCGCGAACGCGCGGCGCTCGCCAGAGGGGCCCGGATCCGTCGCGGAGATAGGAACGGCAGGCGCAGGTTCAAGAATCGCCGGCCGTCGCGCGGCGAGATGGTTTTCGCCGCGTCGTCCCCTAGGTTGGGGTTCATGGATTCGCTCTCGCAATTCGCGCTCGGCGCCGCGGTCGGCGTGGCGGTGATGGGGCGGCGCATCGCGCCATGGAAAGCCGCGCTCTGGGGTGGCGGCCTCGGGACGCTGCCCGACCTCGATGCGCTCATCGACCATGGCGATCCCGTGCGCAACATGGTGCTTCACCGCGCCGAGACGCACGCGTTGTTCTGGCAGACCCTGGCGTCGGTACCGATCGCGGCCGTGATCGCGTCGCTGACGGCGCGCGGTCGACCGGATGGCGGGCGATGGCGTGATTTACCGCGGTGGCTGGCGACGGTCTGGCTCGCCTTCGTGACCCACGCGTTGCTCGACGCGATGACCGTGTATGGAACGCGTCTCGCGCTGCCCTTCTCCGACCACCCCTATGGCGTCGGCAGCATCTTCATCATCGATCCGCTCTATACGGTCCCCCTGCTCGTCGGCTTGATCGGCGCGCTGGCCGCGCGCGGACCCGGATGGGCGAGATGGAACGTCGCGGGGCTGGTGCTGTCCACGGCGTATCTCGGATGGACCGCGGTTGCGCAGGCGCATGTCGAGGGCATCGTGCGCGTGCAGATCGCCGCGCGCCCGGATGCGGCATCGGTCGAACGCGTGCTGGTGACGCCGACGGCCTTCAACACCGTTCTGTGGCGTGTGCTGGTGATGCGGCCCGATGGCTACGAGGAGGGGTTCCGCTCGCTTCTCGACGGCGACCGGCCGATCCGCTTCTCCGCCCATGCGCGTGACCGCGATCTCCTGGCGGCGGTGCGCGATATCGATGCGGTGGCGCGCGTCGCGCAGTTCAGCCGTGGCTTTTTTCGCGTCGACGAGCGGGGCGGTGTGGTGCGGATCACCGATCTGCGCATGGGGCAGGAGCCGTCCTACGTGTTTTCCTTCGCCGTCGCGCGCCGGGCCAGCGCGCCGCAGCCCTTGACGCCGCCCCTGGCTGCGGGAGGGCGGGGCGATATCGACGTTCCGGCGGCACTGGACTGGCTTTGGCGACGCGCGCGCGGCGAGGACATCGATCCGCCGGGATGACGGCCCGGGCTCGGGCCGATACTGTCGCGCGGCCGCATTCCCGACGGAGCTCCGCCAGATGGCCTTGACGCCGACCTTCGCCCTTGGCCCGCGTTTCATGGGCATCGCGCGCGACGATGCGACGGCGCGTTTCTGCATAGCGGGTCTGCCGATCGACCTCGGGACGACCAATCGCGGGGGCGCGCGCGACGGTCCCGCCGCGATCCGCGCCGCCAGCCGCATGCTGCGCGACGGTGTCCACCCGGTGAGCTGGCGCGATCCTCTGGCGCTCGACCTCGCCGACATCGGCAATCTGGAGATCGCGTTGGGCGACATCGCGGCGAGTTTCGCGCGCATCGAGGCGCAGGCGGCCAGGACCTCGCATCTGCTCGCGCTTGGCGGCGATCACGGCGCGACGCTGCCGTTGCTGCGCGCGCTGCGCCGCCGGATCGGACGGCCGCTGGCGATGGTTCATTTCGACGCGCATGTCGACACCTGGCCCGACAGTTTCGGTCAGGCGCTGGGCCACGGGTCGGTCTTCTTCCGCGCGATCGAAGAGGATCTCGTCGATCCCCGCCGCATGATCCAGATCGGCATCCGCAGCCCCGTAGACCGCGAGACCTGGGACTGGACGCTCGCGCGCGGCGTCACGATCCTCGACGCCCAGCGTGTCCATGAAGCCGGGCCGGCTGCGGTCGCGGCGGAGATCCGGCGCGTCGTCGGCGACGCGCCGGCCTATCTGTCTTTCGACATCGACGCGCTCGATCCGGCCTTCGCGCCGGGCACCGGTACGCCGGAGATCGGTGGGCTCGCGACCTGGCAGGCGCAGGCGATCCTGCGCGCGCTCGGCGGGCTCGATTTCGTCGGCATGGACGTCATGGAGGTGGCGCCCGCCTACGACCATGCGGAGATCACCGCGCTCGCGGCTGCGACGATCGTCTGGGAATACCTGTCGCTCCTGGCAGACCCGGCGCGCGCGTCCTGAATTGTCACTTGATTTCCTGTGCGGTGCGCGTACTTAGCGCGCCAGACGCAAGTCGCACGTGCCCCAGGCCCACGAGGCAGCGCTAAGAGGCAGGGTGGAATTCCAGCATCGGAATTCGCGCCTCTCGACCACCGAGCGCTCGAGGTCAAGCAACGACGTCACGCGTCCTTTCGGGAAGAGCCGGCCATCGATGGGCCGGTGCGCTCGAGGGGAAACGGGATCTCGCCTGCCGCAGACCTCGGGGCCACCGCTCCGAAGCCAGTCGCGTCGACATCATCCGGATCCTCCTCTGAGCGCCTTGTCGCTTGAGGATGTCGTCGCAATGACCAAGTCGCTTCTTCGCATCGCCGTCTCCCCGCTGCGCCGCGGCCGGGAGATTCCTGCGCCGGCTGCGCTTCCTGCGCTCGACGACATCGTGGCGCGCGAGCGTCCGCAGGAGCCGTTGCACGCGCTGCGTCCGCGGACGTTGCAGCTGACCGCGCGGCGCTTCGTCGAGGGGTTCCCTGGCGATACGCTCTATGCCGTGAAGTGCAACGCCGATCCGCGCGTGCTGCGCGCGCTGTGGGAGGGCGGGGTGCGCCATTTCGACTGCGCGTCGCCGGCCGAGATCGCGCTCGTGCGCTCGATGTTCGGGCGCGAGGCCGCGATCCATTACATGCATCCGGTGCGCGCGCGCACCGCGGTCCGCGAGGCCTATGCCCGCCATGCGGTCCGCGATTTCGTGCTCGATTCCGCGGCCGAGCTCGACAAGCTCCTCGACGAGACCCGGGCGAAGCCGGAGGAGCTCGCGTTGGTCGTGCGCATCGCGCTGCCGAAGGGGGCGGCGCGCTACGACCTGTCGGGCAAGTTCGGCGCCGGTTTCGACGAGGCGGTGGCGCTGCTGCGCCGCTGTCGCCCGCTGGCCGCGACGCTCGGCATCTCCTTCCATGTCGGCTCGCAATGCCTCGACCCGCAGGCCTATGCATGCGCGATCGCGCTGGCCGACACGGTCGCCGGTGTGGCCGGTGTCGCCATCGACGTGCTCGATGTCGGCGGCGGATTCCCGGTCGCATATCCGGACACCGACGTGCCGCCGCTCGGTGCGTTCTTCGCGACGATCGCGAGCGCGCATGCGGGTGCTTTGCATCTCGCGCAGGCGCGGCTCTGGGCCGAGCCCGGCCGCGCGCTGGTCGCGGGCGCGGGGTCCGTGGTCGTGCAGGTGCAGGGGCGCCGTGGCGACGCGCTCTACATCAACGACGGCGTCTACGGATCCCTGTCGGATGCCGGTGTACCGGCCTTTCGTTTCCCGGTCCGCGCGCTGCGCGTCTCGGCGGCACCTCTGCGCGACTTCGTCTTTTTCGGTCCGACCTGCGATTCGGCGGACCGGATGACGGGACCCTTCGCGTTGCCCGACGACATCGGGGAAGGCGACTGGATCGAGATCGGCCAACTCGGCGCCTATGGCGCGGCGCTGCGCACCGCGTTCAACGGTTTCGATCGGGCGCATCTCATCGAGGTCGCGGACGCACCGCTGCTGCTCACGCCGGGGCTGGACGACTGATCCGACAGGTGGGGCGCGGCAAATCGGATCCAGAGTACGATTTCGCCGCGCCAATCCCGATATCGCCTGGGGACGTTGGGGCGAAATAGTGCTCTGGATCGGCTTTTTCTCCGCTCACCAGCGC
>CAYSUY010000046.1:0-2243 GCA_964434345.1 uncultured Acetobacteraceae bacterium | reverse complement strand
TGCTCCATCTCCAAAGCGTCCACGACAGATGCACCGCCGAGGGCACCCGCGAGCACGATCCCGGCCGTGTACCAGATCGCGACAAAGGCGATCGCGGCTTCGGGGCAGTGGAGGGAATAGCCGATCGCGCCGATCGCGCCGGCGAGCAATCCGCCGGCGAATCCGGTCGCGCGGGGGCGTGTCGGCGCAAGGCCGCGCACGGCCCAGAGCGTGGCGGCAAGCGCCGGCAGCGACAGGAGAAGCACGCTCCACGGGCAGGTCTTCCATGAACGTCCCAGCAGCGCTGGCAGCCGCAGCGCGGCCGGCTCCGCCCATAGCGAAACGGCACCGATCGTCGCCATGGCGACCACCACTGCGAGCGTCACACGGAGAGGCCAGTCGAGCGGCGCGGCCGGGCGCGAGAGCCGCGCAGTCAACCAGGCCGCGGCGAGCGCGAGCATTCCGGCATAGACGATCTTCGTCCAGGGTATGTGCGACGCGAACATCGTTGCCGGGATCGCGCCGAGAATGGCGACCGCGACGGCGGCGCTCGCCAGCAGCCCGACCAGCGCCGCCGGCGCGAGGTGGCGCGCCGCGAGCGCGCGTGGCGCGGGACCCGCATCGCGGGCCAGCATCTCGATCAGCGTATCGGTTCTCATGATCGGGTGTCCTGGAAACGGGATTTCACGTCGCGTCGTCGCGTCGCACCAGCGCGGCGAGGCGCTTGAGCCCGCGATGCACCTGGACCTTGATGGCGGATTCGGAGGCGCCGGTGCGCGCCGCCGCTTCCGCCACGGACAGGCCCTCGATCTTGGTGAGCGCAATGGCCTGATGCTGCGCCGGGGGCAATTCGCGGAGCAGCACATCGAGATCGCGCCTGGCGCCGGCATCCTCGGGGGCGACCGCGAGGAACTGCTCGCCGACGTCGTCGATCGGATCATGCAGCGCGTCGCGTCGTCCGCGCCGCCGCCAGAGATCGACCAGCTTGTGGCGCGCGATGGCCAGCACCCAGGCGGTCACGGGCAGGCTCGGATCATAGGTGCCGCGTCGTAGATGCAGAGCCAAAAGCGTCTCCTGGACCAGATCCTCCACCGCATCCGGCAAGCCGGCGAGGCGGCGCTTGAAGAAACCGCGCAGCCGCGCCGACAGCATGTCCAAGCAGAGCCTGTAGGCCGCGGCGTCGCCCGCCTGCGCGCGCAGCCAGATTGGCTTCAGCCTGGATTCGAAGTCGTCGGGGCCGGTATCGGCATTCATGTCGCTGGTCAGGGTCCACTGGTTACACCGCGCCAGGATGCTTGGTCTCGTCGTCTGGGTGCAATGCCGGTCGGTCAGATCGTAGCGAGTTTCAGGACGCTGCCGCCGGCCGCGCGGGCATCAGCCTCGTCATGCGTGACGAGGATCGTCGGCAGTCCGCGCATCCGGGCATGCGCGAAGACGAGGCGGCGGAACTCCTCGCGCAGCGCCATGTCGAGCTTCGCGAAGGGCTCGTCGAGCAGCAGCGCCTTGGGCTCGGCGAGCAGGGTGCGCAGCAGCGCGACGCGCGCGCGCTGGCCGCCGCTCAGCGTCGCGGGGTCGCGGTCCGCGAAATCCTCGAGCCCAGCATCACACAGCGCCGCGTCGATACGTCGGCGTCGTGCCGCACGCCCCTGGACCGACGCAGGCAGGGCGAAGGCGAGGTTGCCGCCGACCGTGAGATGCGGGAACAGCAGGTCGTCCTGGAACAGGATGCCGAGCCCCCGCCGTTCGGGCGGCTCGGCGTCGAGCACGCGATCGTCGAGCGCCACGCTGCCCTTCGCCGCAAAGGCCGGATCCAGCGTGCCCGAAACGAACGCCAGCAGGCTGCTCTTGCCGCAACCGCTCGGCCCCATCACCGTCAGGCAGTCGCCGGGCGAGATATTGGCCGATAGATCGTGGATCAGGTGCCGCCCGCCGATCGCGATCGCGATCTGCTTCAGATGAAGGGTGCTCATCGCCATCTGCGAAGCCTGCGGAACAAGGCGGGCCAGGCCACAGCGGCGCCATAGGCGGCGAGCGGGAACGCGGCCTGCAGCATCGCCCAGGTGCCGATCACGCGGCGATCCGCCCCCGAGGACAGCGTGACCGCTTCGGTGGTCAGCGTCGCGATGCGCCCGGCACCGGCGAGAAGCGTCGGCAGGTAGAGCCCGGCGCTGACCGCGAAGGCGACGGCGGCGGCGATCAGCACGGGCGGCAGCAGGATCGGCAGCTTGATGCGCCAGAAGACCCGCCAGCGCGACGCGCCGAGC
>CAYSUY010000045.1:13329-23553 GCA_964434345.1 uncultured Acetobacteraceae bacterium | reverse complement strand
GGCGCCGCCCCGGCGAAGGCCGCCGCCAAGGCCGCCGCGCCCGCCGCCGCCGCGCCGGCCGTCGAGGCCGCCGCCGCGCCGGTGCCGGCCGCGCCCGCCAAGGAGCCCGGCCCGGCCGCGCGCAAGATGATGGCCGAGACCGGAGTCGTCCCGGCCTCGGGAAGCGGCAAGGATGGGCGCGTCACCAAGGCCGACATCCTCGCGGCCATCGCGACCCCTGCCCCGGCCGCCGCCCCGGCGGCGGCGCAGACCGCGCCGCGCCAACTCGGCGCCGGCGAGGAGCGGGTCAAGATGACCCGCCTGCGCAAGCGGATCGCCGAGCGCCTCAAGCAGGCGCAGAACACCGCTGCCATGCTGACGACCTTCAACGAGGCCGACATGGGCGCGGTGATGGCGCTGCGGACCAGATACAACGAGGCCTTCGAGAAGCGTCACGGCGTGAAGCTCGGCTTCATGTCGTTCTTCGTGAAGGCCTGCGTCGCCGCGCTCAAGGAAATCCCGGCAGTCAACGCCGAGATCGACGGCGACGACATCATCTACAAGAACCATTACGACATCGGCGTCGCGGTCGGCACCGAGCAGGGGCTGGTCGTTCCGGTCCTGCGCGGCTGCGACGCGATGAGCCTCGCCGACATCGAGAAGGCGATCGGCGCCTATGGCCGCAAGGCGCGCGACGGCAAGATCTCGCTGGAGGATCTCGCCGGCGGCACCTTCACGATTTCCAACGGCGGGATCTACGGCTCGCTGATGTCGACGCCGATCCTCAATCCGCCGCAATCCGGCATCCTCGGCATGCACAAGATCCAGAATCGCCCGATCGCGGTCGGAGACCGGATCGAGATCCGGCCGATGATGTATCTCGCGCTGTCCTACGATCATCGCATCGTCGACGGCAAGGAAGCGGTGACCTTCCTCGTGCGCATCAAGGATGCGATCGAGGATCCGCAGCGCCTCCTGCTGGACATGTGACCGGCGCGCGGCGCCTCATCGCGGAGAAGATCGATCATGGCTGGTGAGACCTACGACCTCGTGGTCATCGGCGCGGGACCGGGCGGCTATGTCTGCGCGATCCGCGCGGCGCAGCTCGGCATGAAGGTCGCGTGCGTCGAGAAGCGCGCGACGCTGGGCGGCACGTGCCTCAATGTCGGGTGCATCCCGTCGAAGGCGCTGCTGCAGGCGTCGGAGAAGTTCCACGAGGCTGGCCACGGTCTGGCCGCGTTCGGCGTCAAGGTCGGCAAGGTCGAGTTGGACCTCGCGGCGATGATGGCGCACAAGGACAAGGTGGTCGACGCGAACGTCAAGGGCGTCGAATTCCTGTTCAAGAAGAACAAGGTCGAATGGGTCAAGGGGGCGGCGCGCATCGCCGGCGCCGGCCAGGTCGTCGTCGGCGACCGCACCCTTGCGACCAAGGCCATCGTGATCGCCACGGGGTCCGAGGTGGCGCCGCTGCGCGGTATCGAGATCGACGAGACGCGCATCGTCTCGTCGACCGGTGCGCTGGCGCTGGGCGTGGTTCCCAAGGCGATGGCCGTCATCGGGGGCGGCGTGATCGGGCTCGAGATGGCCTCGGTCTGGCAACGCCTCGGCGCGAAGGTGACGGTGATCGAGTTCCTCGACCGTATCCTGCCGGGGATGGACGGCGAGGTGTCGAAGCAGAGCCAGCGCATCCTTGCGCGGCAGGGGATCGAGTTCCGTCTGTCGACGAAGGTGACCGGGGCGAAGGTGGCGACGTCGGGCGTGACGCTCGCGCTCGAACCGGCCGCCGGCGGCGAGGCGAGCGAACTCGCCGTCGACATCGTTCTCGTCGCGGTCGGTCGCCGGCCGCATGTGGACGGGCTCGGCCTCGCGGAAGCGGGCGTCGCGCTCGACGACAAGGGCCGCATCGCCACCGACGCGCATTTCGAGACGAGCGTGAAGGGCATCTACGCGATCGGCGACGCGATCGCCGGGCCGATGCTGGCGCACAAGGCCGAGGACGAGGGCGTCGCCGTCGCCGAGATCCTCGCCGGACAAAAGCCGCATGTGAACTACGACGCGATCCCGGGCGTGGTCTACACGTGGCCGGAGATCGCCGCGGTCGGCGCGACCGAGGAACAGCTCAAGGCCTCGGGCGTCGCCTACCGGGTCGGCAAGTTCCCATTCACGGCGAACGGGCGTGCGCGGGCGATGAACATGACCGACGGCTTCGTGAAGATCCTCGCTGACACAGCGACGGATCGCGTGCTGGGCGTCCACATCGTCGGCCCGAACGCCGGCGACCTGATCGCCGAATTGGCGCTGGCGATGGAGTTCGGCGCCTCGGCGGAGGACATCGCGCGCACCTGCCATGCCCACCCGACGCTCAACGAGACGGTCAAGGAAGCTGCGCTCGCCGTCGATGGCCGGCCCATCCATATCTGACCCGAGGCCGATCCAGATCCATGTCCGCACCTCCGATGCCGAACTCGCCTGCCGCGCCGCATGTCGTCCAGGTCGATCTCGACGAACGCGCCTTCCTGTTTCCGGCCGGCAAGAGCGTCTCGCAGCTGATCTTCACGGCGACGGGCGCGAGCGTCGCGATCGACCTTACCTTCCCGTTCAACCAGACGCGTCTTGCACCGCGCCTCGCCGTGCTCGCGGTCGACGACGCGGCCGTGCTTGCGCGCTGCCTGACGATGGCCGTGTACCAGGCACGCACCCAGCATGCGATCTCCGAGACCATGCACATCACGATCGACGTGCTGGCCAACGGCTACCGGCTGCAATTCGGCGATCTGCACAGGCCGCTGGAACTGCTGCTCGGCACGGCATGCATCTGGCGCGTGTGCCAGGGGCTGCTGCGCGTCGTCGACGTCATCTCGCCGGTGCAGTCGCACTGAGATCCGCGGGAGCGGATGTCGCGATCCAGTAGGCGTTCTTGATACGCCCGCCCGGTCGCAGCGGCGGCTGGTCGGCGGCGCGCAGGCCGCCACAGCCGAGAATGACGCCGCGCGAGGCGATGTTGTCCTCGTCGCAGGTGACCAGCACGCGCGCCAATCCGCTCGCCGCCCGTGCCTCCCGCAGCATGAGGCGCAGGGCGGCGGTCGCGATACCGCGCCGACGCTTCCAGGGAACGACGGCATAGCCGACATGGCCGGAGCAATAGGCCGGCAGTTCCTCGGTTCCAGGGACGTGGCGGAAATTGATCGATCCGCAGAATTCGCCGTCGACGATCCAGCGCACGAGCCCCGGAAGCTTCGGCACGCGCGTTCCGTCGTCGAGGATCAGCCGCCGTCGCGGGGTGAGCAGTTCGGCAATGAACCCATCCGGATCGGCGCGCAGTTCGGCGCGTTGCTCGGCGCTGACGTCGCGCTCCGTGTTGGGCGACCATCCGCGCGCCAGTGCCGCCTCGTAGGCCGATAGCCAGTCCTGCGACGGCGCGACCAGGGTGATTGCGCTCATCCGGCGCGTCCGGTCTCGAAGAGCGGGCTGTCGATCACCGCCACATGGGCATAGGCCTCGCGCGCGACCTGTTCGCCGCTGCGCGTTCCGTCGTCGTGACCATAGCGCGAGATCTGCGCCCAGAGCCGGTCGCCGTGGGAGAAATGCCACCATTCCTCGGGGTAGTTCACGAAACCGGCCTCGCCCATGACGCGGGCCAGGAACTCGCGGTTGGCGCGCTGCGCCTGCGTGAGCGCGGGGCAGTCGGTCCGCACGCGATCAGCGTCGGTGCCCCGCGTCGAGAAATCGCCATAGGCGCTGCCCATGTCGAGTTCGGCGCCGTCGCGCAGCAATGTCACGTCCACGGCCGCGCCGCTCTGATGACCGCTCGGCTTGTTGACGGGGTCCGCGACGTCGCGGCGGCACAATTCGGCGAGCGCGACGCAATCGAGATCGGTACGGGCGCGTGCGAGCGCGGCGAAGCGCCGGTTCCAGGACGCGAATTGCTGAGCCTGGGTGCGGAAGGCGTCAAGGACGAGCAAGACATGGCCGTCGGGAAGGGCCGCCGCCGCACGCTGCAGCCGGTCATGCACGTCGGCGCGCAGCCGGCGTGATGCATCCGCGAGGCCTGGTCGGATCGCGAGCCGCGGTCCCGTCGCGATCGGCGTCAGCAATGCGGGTGTCGTCGTCACGGTCTGGTCCCTCGCTGCGGATGGCGGCCGCGCCGGCGCCTCACGCGGTGTGATGCCATGAACGGCTGGCGCCGGGAAGCCGGCGGCGGGGACTGCGTCGCCACCGCTGCGTGCGTCGCCGCGGATGGGCTAGAATCGCGCGTCGCTTGGGGGAGGATCGCATGCGCGCCAGGATTCGCGGGACCGAGATCTATTTCGACGTCGAAGGGTGCGGATTGGTGCCCGACGGCAACCGTATGGTCGAGCGACCGACGGCCTTCGTCATCCATGGCGGTCCGGGGGGCGACCATACGGGGTTCAAGCCTGGCTTCGCGCCTCTCGCCGAGCGCATGCAACTCGTCTATTTCGACCATCGCGGCCAGGGACGCTCGGCGAAGGGAGATCCGGCGACCTACACGCTCGACGAGAACGTCGAGGACATGGAGGCGCTGCGCCTCCATCTCGGGCTCGGACCGATCGTCAGCATCGGCACCAGCTATGGCGGCATGGTCGCCATGGCGCATGCCGCGCGCTATCCCGCGTCGGTCTCGCATCTCGTGCTGGTCGTCACGGCTGCGCATGCCGGCTTCAACGCGCGTGCGCGGGAGATCGTCGCCGCGCGCGGGACCGACGAGCAGAAGGACGTCGCGGCCCAGCTCTGGGCGGGCACGCTCGACACGCCCGAGAAGCTGCGCCGCTACTACGAGGTGATGGGCCCGCTCTATGCGCGACGCCATGATCCCGTCGCCGCGAAGGCCGGGCGTGATCGCGGCATCCTGTCGCCGGACGCGCTCAATCGCGCCTTCGCGCCGGGCGGTTTCCTGCAGAGCTACGACCTCAGGCCGGAGCTGCGCGCCATCACCGCGCCGACGCTGATCCTCGCGGGGCGTCATGACTGGATCTGCCCGCCCGAATTCTCCGAGGAGATCCACCGCCTCATCCCGGGCTCAGACCTGCGGATCTTCGAGGAGAGCAGCCATTCGATCCGGGCCGACGAGCCGCAGAAGATGCTCGACGCGATCGCCGGCTTCGTCGCCTACAAGACCCGCTGAAGGACCCGTCGCCATGCGCATGTTCGTCGCCGCGCTCGGAACCGAGACCAACACCTTCGCGCCGCTCCCCGTCGACCGGGACGCTTTCGAACGAGCGTTCTACGCGTCTCCCGGCGCGCATCCGCCGACGCCGACCCTCACCACGGCCCCGGTCGTCGCCGCGCGGGCCCGGGCGGCGCGCGACGGCTTCACCCTGATCGAGGGCACGGCCGCCTGGGCAGAGCCCGCCGGCCTCGTGGCGCGCGGCGCCTATGAGAGCCTGCGCGACGAGATCCTCGATCAGCTGCGCGCGGCAATGCCGGTCGACATCGCGCTGTTCGGCATGCATGGCGCGATGGTCGCCGACGGGTACGAGGATTGCGAGGGCGACATGCTGGCTCGTGCGCGCGAGATCGTCGGACCGAAAGCGATCCTCGGCTGCGAGCACGACCTGCATTGCCATCTGACGCCCAAGCGTGTCGCGGCCTGCGATCTCATCGTGCTGTTCAAGGAATTCCCGCATACCGATTTCCTCGCCCGGGCAGAGGAACTCGTCGATCTCGCCCTGCGCGCCGCGCGCGGCGAGATCGCGCCGCGGATGGGGCTCTTCGATTGCCGGCGGATCGGTGGCGGCTACATGACGAGCCATCCGGCCGGGCGCGCCTTCGTCGACCGCATCGCCGCGATGGAGGGGCGCGACGGCATCCTGTCGATCTCGATCGGTCATGGTTTCCATGCCGCGGACGTACCGGAGGTCGGAAGCAAGGTGCTGGTCGTCACGGATGGCGATCAGGCGAAGGCGGACGCGCTCGCGCGGCGCATCGGTCTCGATTTCATCGCCATGGGCCGCGCCGGCATTCCGCCGCATGTGAAGCCGGACGACGTGGTCGCGACCGCCAAGTCCCAAGCCGGCATGCCTGTCGTCTTCGCCGATCGCTGGGACAATCCGGGCGGCGGCGTGCCGGGCGATGGCGCGATCATGATCGAGACGTTGCTGCGCCATCCGGAGATCCCGTCGGCGGTCGGCGTGCTCTGGGATCCGATCGCGGTCGAGTTCTGCCGTTCCGCCGGCGCGGGCGGGAACCTTTGGCTGCGGATCGGCGGCAAGTCGACGCCGGTCTCGGGACGGCCGGTCGACGCCCATGTCGTCGTGCGTGCGGTGACGCCCGACCTCGTGATCCCCTTCGAGCAGAGCCAGGTCTCCATGGGCGCGGCCGCTGCGGTGACCATCGGGCAACTCGACATCGTGCTCGCCACCAAGCGCACACAGACCTTCAGTCCCGAGGCCTTCACGAATCTCGGCGTCGACCTGTCGCGCAAGAAGATCGTGGTGGTGAAGTCGTCGAACCATTTCCACGCCGCCTTCTCGAAGATCGCGGCGGCGATCCATCATCTCGATACCGGGGGCCCGTTCCCGCCCGATCCCACCCGCGTCACCTATACGCGCGTGCGTCGTCCCATCGCGCCGCTGGATCCCGATCCCGTGGTGTGAGGCCGCGCGACGCCGGTCAGCCGGCGAAGAGCCGTGACGCGAGGCCGGGGCGTTCCGTGCGCATGGCAAAGAGGCTGCCCGAAAGCGGCGCCTCCGCCAGGACGCGGGCAGGCAGACGTACGCGCGCGGTGGTGACGAAGAGCGTCTTCAGATCCGGGCCGCCAAAGCAGACGCTGGTCGGACGCGGTACCGGAAGCCGGACGGTCTCGAGCAGGGTGCCGTCCGGCGCGTAGCGGCGCACGGACCAGCCGTCCCAGATCGCAATCCAGATCGCGCCCTCGGCATCGATGGCAAGGCCATCGGGCCGACCGTCCTCCGCCGCCAGCGCGACCAGGACGCGCCGGTTCGACACCGTGCCGCGCCGCGCATCGAAATCGTAGACGTAGACATGACCCGCGGCGGAGTCGGCGAAATAGAGGTGGCGCCCGTCAGGGCTCCAGTCGAGGCCGTTGGAGACGGTGAACCCGTCATCCATCGCTGTCGCCGTCAAGGACGCGTCGATGCGGTACAGCGATCCCGCCGGCGCGCTGGCGTCCAGCCGCATCGTGCCGCCCCACAGGCGTCCCGCAGGGTCGCATTTCCCGTCGTTGAATCGATTTTCCGGTGGATGCGCGTCCGGCCGGGCCAGGGGCACGAGCCGACCGGTCGCGAAATCGAGGGTCTCCAGACCTTGCTGCGTGAGCGCGACGAGCCCGCCGGACCGTCGCTCCGCGACCGCGCTGACGAGCCGGGGCAGGGGGCATGCCTCGTTGGCGCCGGTCGCCGGGTCGAAGCGGTAGACGGTGGGGGCGAGGATATCGACCCAGTAGAGCCGCTGTTCGCGCGCCGACCAGAGCGGTCCCTCCGCAAGCTGCGCGCCCCATGGCAGCACGCAGCGGAGCCGCGCATCCGAATGCGGCGCCGGCCGGCGATACGAGTCGATGTTCATCGCCGCCGCGCCGGCATTCCCGGAGATCGTGCGCGCCTGCTCCATCAGGTCACGACCGGCGACATGCAACTGATCGGAAGTCACGCGTTCCGACGGCCCGAACATCCCGATCGCGGCGATGGCGCGCCCGGTATGGTCGAAGATCGGTGCCGCCACGCCGGCGACGCCGGCGACATGCTCGGACATCGACACCGCATAGCCGCGTGCGCGGGCCAGCGCGAGATCGGCGAGCAGGGCATCCCGGTCGACGAGGGTTCGTTCGGTGAACCGCTCCAGTGGCGTGGCGTCGAGCAGGGCACGCTGCGACTGGGGCGACGCGAAGGCGAGCAGCGCCTTGCCGCCCGCCGTGCAATGCAGCGGCGCGCGACGGCCGACTTCGATGCGGAACCCGAAGGCCCCGCCGCGCGTGCGCTGGTCGATATAGAGGATATGGCTGCCGTCGATTGCGCAGAGGGCGACGGTCTCGCGCATCGTTTCGGCGAGGCGGTCGAGGACAGGGGCCGCCGCGCCGCGCAGGTCGAAGGAATCCCAGACCCGATGCGCGAGCTCGAACACGCGATGGCCGAGGCGATAGGTGTTGTCGCTCTCCTCATGCCGCACGAGCCGGTAGAGCACGAGCGTGTTGAGAAGCCGCGCGAGCGTCCCCTTGGGAAGCCCCGTCGCCGCCTGCAGATCCCTGAAGCGCGGCGGCCTGGCCCGTTCGCCGATCACGTCGAGGAGATAAAGACCCTTCGCCAGCGCCGCCGCCCCGGCAGGGACGTCGCGCTCGTCGGGCGGCGGGACGCGCGCCTCGTCGTCCGGACCATGCGCACGCGTCATCGCAGCGCGGCGCCCGTCCCGGGGTCGAAGACGTGGAGGTCGGCCGGATCGAAGGACAGCCTGATCGATCCGCCGGTACCGATCGGGCCGGGATTGATCAGCCGCGCGACCAGGGCATCGCCGCGGCGGGCATGATCCTGCCCCGACAGGGCGCTACGCGGCGCGCGGTTGTCCTCGGGCACGGCCACGTGGACGTATTTGTCGCTGCCGAGGCTCTCGACCAGCAGAAGCGTCGTCTCGAACGCCGTCGGTCCCGCCTGCATCGAGATGCTCTCCGGACGGATGCCGAGCACGACCGGATCGGCGGCGCCGGTCGCATGTCCGCGCAGGGCGGGCAGGTGGATCTCCTGGCCGAACAGGACGGCGCGATCCTCGCCCACGCGCCGCGCGGAGAGGAAGTTCATGCCCGGCGCGCCGATGAAGCCGGCGACGAAGATGTTCGCCGGTCGCGCGTACATCGTGTCGGGATCGGCGATCTGCTGGATCTCGCCGTCGCGCATCAGCACGATGCGGTCGGCCATCGTCATCGCCTCGACCTGGTCGTGGGTGACGTAGATCGTGGTCACGCCCAGGCGCTTGTGCAGCGCCGATATCTCCGCGCGCATGTGGACGCGCAGCTTGGCGTCGAGATTGGACAGCGGTTCGTCCATCAGGAAGGCCTGCGGCTCGCGCACGATGGCGCGTCCGAGCGCCACCCGTTGCCGCTGCCCGCCGGAGAGCTGTCGCGGCCGTCGGTCGAGCAGATGTTCGACGTCGAGGATCCGCGCGGCATCGCGCACCCGCCGCTCGATCTCCGGCTTCGGCATGCCGCGCATCTTCAGACCGAAGCCCATGTTCCGGGCGACCGTCAGATGCGGATAGAGCGCGTAGTTCTGGAAGACCATCGCGATGTCGCGCGCGCCCGGAGCGACGTCGGTGACGTCGCGCGCGCCGATATGGATCGTGCCGGAACTCGCGGCCTCCAGTCCGGCGAGGATCTTGAGCATCGTCGACTTGCCGCAGCCCGACGGACCGACCAGGACGACGAATTCCCCGTCCCGGATGTCGAGCGAGAAGCCCTTGAGCACCTCGACCGGGCCATAGGATTTGCGGACATTGTCGATGCGGATGCCGGCCATCGCCGCCTCACTTGTCCGAGCCGGCGGTCAATCCGCCGACGAGATAGCGTTCGAGGAACAGGTAGATCGCGAGGATCGGCAACGCGACGAGGATCGACGCCGCCGAGATGTCCGCCCAGTTGGAGATGTATTCGCCCTTCATCGTCGTGATGCCGAGATTGGCGGTCCAATTGTCCTGCGCGTTGGTCAGGAAGGTGCGCGCATAGGCATAGTCCGACCAGGACAGGACGAAGCCGTAGAGCGCGGTGGCTGCAAGGCCGGGCGCCGCGACCGGCAGGATGACGCGGAAAAGCGCGCCGAAGGGCGAGCAGCCATCGACCATCGCGGCTTGCTCCAGCTCGCGTGGGATCGTGTCGAAATAGCCCTTCAGCATCCAGGTCGTGAAGGGAATGATCAGCGTCGCGTGGGCGAGCACGATCGACCACAGCGATCCGATCATCCCGGTCATCCGGAAGATCCCGAAGAGCGGGATGACGAGGAGGGTCGCGGGCAGCATCTTCGCGGCGAGGATGAACAGGCCGAGGCTCTGCCCGCCGCGTACGCGAAAGCGCGAGAGCGAATATCCGGCGAGCACCGAGACCGACATCGAGAGCGCGACCGCGCCGAGCGCGGCCAGCGCCGAATTCGACAGCCAGAGCAGGATCGGACGTTCAGCGAGGATCCGGCCGAAGACGTCCCAGTTGGGCATGTCCGGCCAGAATTTCGGCGGCAGCTGGCGCAGCTGGTCGGGCTGCGACAGCGCGGTGACGAACAGCCAGTAGATCGG
>CAYSUY010000045.1:0-13229 GCA_964434345.1 uncultured Acetobacteraceae bacterium | reverse complement strand
AGCATCACCAGGACGGTGGTGACGCCGATCACCGGCATCAGGCTGGGAATGGTGATGTGGACGAGGCGCTGGACGGCGTTGGCGCCGTCGACGCGCGCAGCGGCGTAGTAGTCCTCGGGGATCGACTGAAGGCCGGCGAGCGACATGATCGAGACGAAGGGATAGCCCTTCCAGACCATGGTCGTCGCGACGACCGCGAAGGCGGCCGTGGGATCCGAGAACCAGTTGATCGTCCGGTCCGCGAGGCCAAGGGACAGGAAGATCCAGTTCATGAGTCCGAAGGACGAGTCGAAGATCCAGGCGAAGATGACGACCGCGATCACCTCCGGCACCGCCCAGGGCATGGCGACCATCATCCGCGCGATCTTGCGGCCGCGGAAGCGATTGTCGACCAGCAGCGCGGTGCCCAGGCCGAGCAGGAAGCACGATGCGGTCACCACGATCGTCAGCTTGAGCGTCACCCAGCACGCGTTCCAGAAATCGGGCGACGCGAATAGTCGTTCGTAATTGTCCAGCGTGAAGGGACGGCGCGGCCGGTCGAGCCGCGCGATCCCCACGTTCTGGAACGACAGGTCGACCGAGACGAAGAGCGGATAGACGATGATCGCCGCGATCAGCAGCACGGCCGGCGCCAGCAGCGCGTAGCCGAGCCAGTGCTGGCGGCTCGGCCGCGCGAGGTCGAGGCGGATCATCGTCGCCGGTCTCCGTCCACGCTCACCGCTTCTGCAGGGCCACGGCCTTGGCCTGCATGGTGCGGGCGACCGCCGCGGGATCGAGATCCTGGATGATCATGCGCTGGACCTCTTCCATGACCATCTTCGCGAACTCGTTGTACTGGATCTCGAGGCCGCGCGGGATGCGGTCCACGCCGGCCTTGGACGCGGCCTGCGCCATCTCGACCAGAAGATCGAAATGCGGCGTCGCGGCCTTCGCGCCGTCGGTCTTGGCGCGGGGGCTCGGCGGCGTCGAGGCGGCGAGCGTGGCGTAGTCGGTCTGGAACTTGTCCGACGTCGCGATCGCGATGAAGTCCCAGGCCAGCTTCTTGCGGTCGGCCGGGATCTCCGAGGGGATGGCCAGGATATTGGACGATCCGCCGAGCGGCGGGTCGAACGGCACCTTGGCGATCCGGATCTGGTCCTTGGCCTTGCCGCGCTGGATGATCGGATAGAGCCACGGTCCGTCGAGTTTCATCGCGATGCGCCCGTCGGCGAACATCTGGCGCGTCTCGCCGGCGGACAGGTCGCGCGGGGTGAGTCCGTTCCGCACGATGTCCTTCCACCGCGCGAGTCCCTCGATCATCTGCGGCGTGTCGATCGTCACCTTGCCGTTCGCGTCAGTCCAGCGACCACCGGCGTCGAGCGTGTAGTTCATGAGTTCGCTGAGATATTGGCCGCCACCGCCCTTGGTCTCGTGGCCGGTCCCGAACTGGTCGGGGATGCCGTCGCCGTTCAGGTCCCGGGTCAGCTTGCGCGCGGCGGCGATGTACTCGGCCCAGTTGGTCGGTGGCGCCACGCCGTCCTTCTTCAGCATCTCTTCGTTGTAGGCGAAGATGTTGCCGAAATAGAGCATCATGATGCAGACGGGCTTGCCCTTCCACATGCAGGCATCCTGTCCGGCCCATCCCTTGAGATCCAGGCCGCCCGCGCGGATGAACGGCGCGAGGTCCTCGAGCCAGCCTTCGTCGGCGAATTTCTGGAATTCGAACGACGCAAGATGGACGATCTCCGGCGGCTTTCCGCCGGCGAAGAGCGTCGTCATCGTGTCGGCATAGGCACCGCGCTCGACCTTGGTCCATTCGACCTTGACGCCGGGATTGCGGGCCTCGAATTCCTTGATGACGGCTGCCCACCAGTCGCCGACGCCGCGCTCGTCCTTCTGCCAGGAGACGAATTTCATGACCTTCTGCTGGGCCGCTGCGAGCTGCGCACCGGCAGGCAGCAGGGCGGCGGCAAAGGCGGCGGCGGCGAGGGTTTTCGCGATTGGTCTCATGTTGATCCTCCCTGTCTTTCGGTTCGGAGCTTGGTTCAGGATTCGAGCAGGCGCAGGGCCTCGGCCGACGGCCGAACGCCGATGCCCGTGCCGCTCGGCACGTGGTAGCGGCCCGCCTCGCAATTCATGTCGCCATCGACGAAGCGGAGATTCGGGCCGAAGATCGAATGCTGGAATTCGTGGAAGGGCGCATTGCGAAGGGCGGCGGTCGCCTGCAGGCTCGCGGCCAGGAAGATGCCGATCCCGATCGTCGCATGCGGGATGATCTCGAGGTGGTGCGCCTCGGCATAGCGCGCGATGCGCATGAATTCCGTGACGCCGGTATGGCCCATCTCCGGCTGCAGGATCGTTACCGCCTGGCGGTCGATGCGACCGCGGGCCTCGAAGACGGTCCGCCATTCCTCGCCGGCCGCGATCGGGACGCGCGCCTTCGCGGCGACGGTGGCGAGGCCGTCGACATCCTCGGGCGCGACCGGCGCCTCGGCGAACCAGAGACCATGCGGCGCCATCGCGTCGATCGCGCGCACCGCGCCAGCCGCGCTGTATTCCCAGTGCATGTCGACCGCGATGCGCGCGGAGGGGCCGAGGCCCGCGCGCAGCGCCGCGATCTCCTCGCCGATGTCGCCGACGAGCATCGGCGCTGCGACCTTGAAGGCGTCGAAGCCCTTGTCCTGCCAGGCGCGCGCGAAAGCGACCCGGGCCTCGCGCGTGGGTTTCGGCAGCCCCGAGACATAGGCGGGGATTTCGGAGCGGCGCTGTCCGCCCAGGAGCTTCGCGAGCGGCAGCCCCGCGATCTGGCCGGCGAGATCCCAGAGCGCGATGTCGACCGCCGCCAGCGCGTCGAGGTAATAGCCGCCGGTGTACCCGCGCACGCGCATCATGTCGTAGAGATCCTCGTGGATCACGACGGGGTCCTGCGGGTCGCGTCCGACCACGAAGGGGCCGAGCAGGTCCTCGATGATCGCCATCGGCGCACCGGGCGCGACGATGCCATAGGTCTCGCCCCAGCCGACGGCGCCGTCCGTCGTCTCGATGCGCACGAGAACGGAGCGGTCATAGACGGGATAGACGGTGCGGTTGCCCGAGCGGACGAAATAGCCGCGCGCATTGGCGACTTCGCCCGGTCGCAGCGCGCCGAGATAGACCTCTTCGCGCGGGATGGTGATCGAGAACGCCTCGACCTTGGCGACGCGCGCGCTCATGGAGTCGCCCGGAGCGGCGCGACGTGCATGCGGTCGGCGATACGGTCGAGCAGCGCGTCGATCTCGGCGCGGTCATGCGCATCGAGCGGGGCGATCTTCGCGCGCACGACGTCGTTGCGCAGGATCCCGCGGCGGGTCAGCACGTATTTCGTGAAACGCATGCGCGAGAAGGCCTGGATGACCAGCAGCGGCAGAAGCAGTTCGTAGATCCGGCGCGCCTGCGCGATGTCGCCGCCGCGCCAGGCGCGGTCGAGCGCGACATGCAGGTCGGTGAACTCCGCCGCCGGCATCGCGCCGCAGGCGCCACGGCTGTATTCCTCGACGATGTAGCGCGCGCCGCCGCCGCCGAGGATCCCGGCGACGCTGGCCGGACGATTTGCGACGAGGTGGGAGATCGCCGCGCCGGAGGGCAGCGTCTCCTCCTTCACGTAGCGGATCGCGGGATTGTCGCGCGCGATGGCGACGACGGTCGCCGGCGCGAGATCCGAGCCGCGCGGCGCAGGCGCGTTCTGCAGCACGATCTCGAGCCCCGGAACCGCGCGCGCGATCGCCGCATAGAAGGCCGAGACATCGTCGGTCGTAGCCCCGACGCTCTTGGGCGCCTGGATCATGACATGGCGGATCCCCAGGCTTTCGGCCTCGCGACAACGTGCGACCGTCTCGGCGACCGTGGGCGAACTCGCGCCCGCGATGATGGGCACCCGTCCCGCGACCGCTTCGGTGAGCGCCGTCAGAAGGGTGCGCCGCTCCGCGCCATCGAGGTCGTCGACCTCGCTGGCGAAGCCCGGAAACACCACACCGTCGGCACCACCGGCGATGGCGAATTCGGCAACGCGTTGCAGGCCCGCCGGATCGATCGCGCGATCGTCGTGGAACGGTGTCGGCAGGACCGGGAACATTCCCGTGAGCATCGTCTCCCCCAAAGGTCCACTATGTGGATCAATAGTTCATCATGTTGGATCTTACAGGACGTCACGCCGTGCGCAACGGCGGCGGTGGGGCCGGTCTGCGGTGGAGGCAGGGTCAGGTGAAGGCGAGCGCGGAGACGCGGGCGACCCCGCCGCGGCTTTCGAGGACATGGCCGGGCGGCACCTCGCGCCACGGCCCGTCATGCATGTCGAGCGGTTCCGAGAGCACGAGGATGCTGCCGCGCCCGGGCAGCATCTCGACCTGTTCCTGGCGGATCACGACCTCGCTGCCCTCGGCGTAGAACAGGCTGGGTGGCCGGTCGTCGGAGGCGTAGCGCAGCGCGAAGAGGCTGGCGCCGTCGGCATAGGCGGCGGTCATCCGGAACGGTTCGGCGATGCCATGCGCCGCCATCACGGTCTCGATCTGGCGGATCGTGCGGGCGAGGGCCGCCGCCGGCTCTTCCTGCAGGCCGTTGCCGATCGCGAGCAGAAAGAACGCCTCGGAATCGGTGGTGCCATGACGATGCCGATAGGCGTCGTGCGGAATCAGCGTCTCGATCTCGCGACGGATGCGCGCATAACCGCCGATCTGGCCGTTATGCATGAACAGCGCGTTGTCGAAGCGGAACGGATGGCAATTCTCGCGGCTGGTCGACGTACCGGTCGAGGCGCGCACATGCGCAAGGAACAGGCGCGCGCGGATCTGCTCGGAGAGGCTGCGCAGATTGGCGTCGTGCCAGGCCGGCAGGATGTCGCGATAGACGCCGGGAAAGCCGCGTTCGCCATACCAGCCGAGCCCGAAGCCGTCGCCGTTGGTGGTGGTCGCTCCGAGCCGCGCCTGCAGGCTCTGCCGGATCAGCGAGTTCTGAGGCTGGAACAGCAATTCCTCGATGCGCAGCGGCGCTCCGAGATAGGCGAGCCATCGGCACATCGGCGCCCCCTTCAGGCTTGCGGCGTCACGTACCGCGCGCGTCCGCCGCGCGCACGAAATCCAGGTCGAGTTCGAGTCCGAGCCCGGGCCGATCGTTGACATGCATGAACCCGTCGACCGGTACCGGCGCGCCGCGGAACACGAGCGCCAGCACCGGCTCGAACATCAGCAGCCGTTCGAGGAACGGGACGTTGGGCAGCGCCGCGGCGAGCGGCAGGTGGATGTTCTCCATCGCATGCGGGGCGAAGGCGACGTTGAAGGCCTGGGTCAGCGCCGCGATCTTGAGCATCTCGGTGTAGCCGCCTGCGCGCGCGCCATCGGCCTGCACGAAATCGGCGGCCTCGGCGAGAAGAAGGTCGCGCACGCCGAACTTCGTGTATTCGTGCTCGCCGGTGCCGAGCGGAATGTCGGTGCCGCGGCGGAAGCGCGCCAGCCCGGGAATGTCGTCGGCGAAGACCGGCTCCTCGAACAGCGTGATGCGGCACTCGCGGATCTCGTTCGCCAGCTGTACCGCGCGCGCCGCGTCGAAGCAGTTGTTGGCGTCGACCAGCAGATGGATCTCGGGCCCCACCGCGTCGCGGACCTTGCGCACGCGGATCGCGTCGCGCCGCGTGTCGCGCCCGCCATCGACCCCGACCTTGAACTTGATGTGACGGAAGCCGCGCGCGACCATGCCCTTCATCTCGTCGACCAGCTGGTCGTCGTCGTAGGAGGTCCAGCCGCCGCTGGCGTAGACCGGTACGCGCGTCCGGTTGCCGCCGAGCAGCCGGTGCAGCGGCATGTCGAGGATCTTGCCCTTGAGATCCCAGAGCGCGATGTCCACGGCGCTGAGGGCGCAGAAGGTCAGCCCCTTGCGTCCGACACCGCGCAGGTAGTGGAACAGCTCGTGCCAGAGCGCATCGGTCTCGAAGGGATCGCGCCCGATCAGACGGGGCGCGATGTCATGCCGGATCAGCTCGCGCGTCGCCTCGCCACCGACCTCGTGATAGGTGATGCCGATGCCTTCGAGTCCCTGGTCCGTGGTCACGCGCAGGACCAGCAGCCCGATGGTCTCCACCTTGCGCGTGGAGTCCGCAAAGTTTCCCGGCACGGGAGAGGCGACGAGATGGATATCGAATTTGGCGATCCTGTGACCCGGCATGTCGAACTCCCCCTGAGCGGCCCCCGCGCGCGGAGCGCAGCATGACCGGGAGGGCGCCCCTCGTCGAGACGGATGTCGCCGCCGGCTACCGCGCCTGGGCAGCGGGCTACGACACGCAGGACAATCCGATGATCGCGGCGGTCGACCGCCATCTTTGTGCGCGCCCGCTCGGCTTCGCCGGGACGCGCGTGCTCGATATCGGCTGTGGCACGGGGCGGCTGATCGCATATGCGCTCGCCGGCGGCGCGGCCGAGGTCGCGGGGATCGACGGTTCGGCCGAGATGCTTGCCCGCGCCGCGGAGCGCCTCGCAGCGCCGCTGGCATCCGGGCGCGTGAACCTGCTGCGCGGTGAACTGACCCGTCCCTGGGATCTGCCGGAGGCGGCCTTCGACATCGCCCTGATCTCGCTCGTGCTCGAGCATTCGCCCGAGGTGCAGCCCATCCTGGCGCAGGCCGCGCGGCATCTCGCGCCTGGCGGCCTGCTTTTCGTCGCCGAGATTCACCCGGACATGCTGCGCACGACGCTCGGCGGCCATTTCGAGCGCGACGGCATCGCCTACGCCCTGCCGAGCCATCCCCATGGTCAGGCGGAGTTCGTCGCCGCGCTCGGCGCCTGCGGCTTCGAGCCGCCCCTCATCGAAGAGATCCTTGCCGACGCCGAGACGATCGCCGCGATCCCGAAATTCGCGAAGCGGGCCGGGTCGGGCGTGCTGCTGACGTTGCGCGCGCGTCGCGGGACCGGATAGGCCGCGACACCGCGGGGGCTTGCCGCCGGAGGGGGACAGACGCACAGTTCGCGCGCCGCGCCGCGCCGGCTGCCGCCGCGATCGG
The DNA here is from genome assembly GCA_964434345.1 of uncultured Acetobacteraceae bacterium. GTDB lineage: Bacteria > Pseudomonadota > Alphaproteobacteria > CACIAM-22H2 > CACIAM-22H2 > CAIOSQ01. The sequence continues at coordinate 6,227 of CAYSUY010000045.1, read as the reverse complement.
TACGTGAGGAGGATGCATGAAGGGTTTCATCGGCGATATCGAGGCGTTGACCGTTGCGAACACGCATTTCCGGCGTGTCCTCTACACCGGCCGGAACCTGCAGCTGGTGCTGATGACCCTGCAGCCCGGCGAGGAGATCGGCGCGGAGGTCCATGACGACCGGGACCAGTTCTTCCGTGTCGAGCAGGGGCGCGGCACCGTCTGGATCGACGGCGTGCGGACCGATGTCGCGGACGACGACGCGATCATCGTCCCGGCGGGCGCGCGCCACAACGTCGCCAACACCGGCGATGCGCCGCTCCACCTCTACACGCTCTATGGTCCGCCCGAGCATGTCGAGGGCACGCTCCACCGCACCAAGGCGGAGGCGCTTGCCAACGAGGAGCATTTCGACGGCCGCACGACGGAGTGACGCCAGGCGCGGGGGCGTTTTACCCGGCGTCGTTTCCGCTTATTGTCGCGGCGGAAAACGAACCGGGAGACGCCCATGCGCCGCCGCCACCTGCTCCGCTCCGCCACCGCCGCCGCCATCGCCGTTCCGGTCCTTGGCCCGTCGCGCGGCAGCGCCCAGGCGCTCGAGAAGGTCAGCATCGGCGTGTTGAAGCTCGCGTCCTCCGGGCCGCTCTTCATCGCCATGGCGCGTGGGCATTTCCGCGCCCAGGGTCTGGAGGTTGAGCCGAAATACTTCACCGCCGCGGCGCAGGTGCCGGTGGCCGTCACCTCGGGGGATGCCGATTTCGGCGTCACCGGGCTTACGGCCGGTTTCTACAATCTGGCTGGACGCGGTGCGCTGAAGATGATCGCCGGGCAGAGCCGCGAGGAGCCCGGCTTCCAGCTCAACGCCTACATGGCGACGGCCAAGGCCTGGGAGGAGGGGCTGCGCGATCTCAAGTCCTATGCGGGCAAGCGCATCGCGATCACCACGACCGGGTCGACATTTCATTATTCGCTTGGCCTGCTCGCCCGCAAATACGGCTTCGACTTGGCGAGCGTGACGATGGTCGGGCTGCAGCAGCTGCCGGCGATGGCCGCCGCCTTCAAGGGCAACCAGGTCGAGGGCATCGTGATCCCGGTGACGCTGGCGCGCCAGCTCGAGGCCGAGGCCGGAGGTCGTATCCTCGGCTGGGTCGGCGACGAGACGCCGTGGCAACTGGGCGCGCTTTTCACCAGCCCGAAGGCGATCGAGCAGCGCCGCGCGACGGTCGAGAAATTCACGCGTGCCTGGGCGATGGGCTGCGCCGACTACCACGCGGCGTTCAATGCCCGCGATCCGCAGGGCAAGCCGGCGAAGGGGCCGGGCTATGACGACTTGCTGGATGTCCTCGCCAAGGCGGTGGAGCAGCCGGCCGCGCGCGTCGCCGATGGCCTGCCCTTCGTCGACCCGCAGGCGCGGCTCGATGTCGGCGACATCCACAGCCAGGTCGCGTTCTGGTCGGCCGAAAAGCAGCTGCGCGGCGAGGTCGACGCCAAGGCGATCGTCGACACCAGCTTCGTCGCCGGACATTTCAACATCCCGCGCGGCTGATCGCCCGCGATGGATCTCGTCGTCTCGGGCGTCGGCCATGCCTTCGGGGCGCTACCGGTGCTCGAGGGGATCGATCTCCATGTCGCGAGCGGCGAGATCGTCGCCGTGCTGGGACCGTCGGGCTGCGGCAAGTCGACCCTGCTCGGGATCGCCGGTGGCCTGATCGAGCCTGGCGCGGGGGCGGTGCGGCTTCGCGGCGAGGCGCCGCCGCGCTGCCTGAACGCGCTGACCTACGTGTTCCAGGATTTCGCTCTGCTGCCTTGGCGCGACGTCGCCGCCAATGTCGCGCTTCCGCTCGAGCATCACGGCATCGGCCGGGCCGAGATCGCGCGCCGCGTCGACGCGGCGCTGGAGAAGATCGGTCTCGCGGAGTTCCGCGGCGCGTGGCCGCGGCAACTCTCGGGCGGCATGCGCCAGCGCGTCGGCATCGCCCGCGCGCTCGTCGTCGAACCGGCGGTTCTGCTGATGGACGAGCCGCTGTCCGCGCTCGACGCGCAGACCCGCGACCTGCTGCTCGAGGATCTGATCGCGCTGTGGCGCGCGACGCGCTTCACGGCCCTCTACGTCACCCACAACCTCGCCGAGGCGCTGCGTCTGGCGCATCGCGTCGTGGTGCTTTCGCGGCGCCCGGGTCGCGTGCGCGAAGTCGTCGAGGTGCCTTTCGATCCCGATGCGCGCGGCACGCCGGAGGCCAATGCCGCCCTCGCGCGCATCCAGGAGCGGCTCTGGGGTCTGATCCGGGACGAGGCGCGCGACGCGGAGCGGGAGATCCTCGCCCATGACGCCTGAGCGTCCCGTTCCCTTTCGCGGCGGCGGCTTCGCACCGCGTCGCCGCCGGTTCGTGGCGCTGGCGGCGTTCGCGATCCTGCTCGGGGCCTGGGAACTTGCAGGTCGGGCCGGCTGGATCAGCCCGATCTTCCTGCCGCGGCCGGGCATGATCCTCGCCGCGCTCGGCGACCTGGTGCGCAGCGGCGCGCTGGCCGGACATCTCGGCGCGTCGCTGTTCCGGATCGCCGCGGGATGGGCGCTCGGCTCGGCGTTCGGCTTCGTGGCCGGGCTTGCGATCGGCCTGTTCTCGCTGGCGCGGTCGGCGGGGATCCCGATCGTGTCCGCCCTGTTCCCGATTCCCAAGATCGCGTTGCTGCCGCTGATGATCCTCTGGCTCGGGATCGGTGAGGCGTCGAAGGTCGCGACCATCGCACTCGGCGTGTTCTTCCCGACCGTGATCGCCGTCTACGCGGCGGTCGACGCCGTGCCGCGCAACCTGATCCGCATGGCGCAGAGTTTCGGCGTGCCCCCGGCGGCCATCCTGCGCAAGGTCGTTCTTCCCGGGGCCTGGCCCGCAATCCTCTCCGGGTTCCGGATCACGGCCTCGATCGCGCTGATCCTCGTCGTCTCGGCCGAGATGATCGGCGCGCAGCGCGGCATCGGCCAGTTCGTCCTGCAGGCCGGCAATCTGATGATCCCCGAGGATCTCCTTGCGGGCATCGTCGTCCTGTCGGGGCTCGGTCTCGGCATCGGGGCGGCGATCGGTGCGATCGAGCGCGCCACCACGCGCTGGCGCTGACGCGCGCGCGGGCTTTGCGCGGGCGCCGGCGCCGCTATATTGCGGCGCTCCAGGAACGAGGATGCGATGCTCGACAAGGTCAAGGCGAAGCTGATCGAGACCAAGCAGAAATGGGCGGGCGAGGGCCGGTTGCTGACCGGCGAGAGCGCGGCGCCGACGGTCCGCCTGCCGCCCGGCCAGCGCGAGGTGAAGAACTGGCCGATCCTCGATCTCGGCATCCAGCCCGAGGTGACGACCGCCAACTGGAAACTGGAGATCGACGGCCTCGTCGAGGCGCCCACGACACTCGATTTCGCCGCCTTCATGGCGCTGCCGCAAGTCGAGACGCTCTCCGATATCCATTGCGTGACCCAGTGGTCGCGCTTCGACAACGCCTGGCAGGGCGTCGCCACGCGCGAGCTGCTCGCGCGGGTCCGTCCGCGCCCGGAGGCGCGCTTCGTGATCCAGACGTCCTATGACGGCTACACGACCAATCTGCCGCTCGCCGATTTCGCCGGCGAGGACGTGCTGCTGGCCCATCGCTGGGAAGGCGAGGCGATCGCGCGCGAGCATGGCGGGCCGGTGCGTCTCGTGCTGCCGAAGCTCTATTTCTGGAAAAGCGCCAAGTGGCTCACGAAGCTTACATTCGTCGCCGAGGACCAACCCGGCTTCTGGGAGGTCCGCGGCTACCACATGCGCGGCGATCCGTGGAAGGAAGAGCGCTATGGCTGAGGCCGGACTGACGGGATGGCGGCGGCTGGTGCTGGAGCATGCGCTGTCGCGGCGCCTCTTTCTCGCCGCCGCATCCATGGCGGCGGCGCTACTGGGACCGGGAAGTCGGGCGATCGCCCAGATCAGACCGAAAGGACGACGGACGACCATGAGTGCGCATGATTTCACCTTTCCCGCGATCGCGGGCGGCGACCTCCCGCTGAAGGCCTGGGCCGGCAAGCCGGTCCTGGTCGTCAACACGGCTTCCTTCTGCGGCTACACGTCCCAGTATCGCGATCTCGAGGCGGTGTGGCGCCGCTACAAGGATCGCGGCCTCGTCGTGCTCGGCGTGCCCTCGAACGATTTCGGCGGCCAGGAGCCGGGCAAGGCGGCGGAGATCAAGGCGTTCTGCGAGACCTTCGATGTCTCCTTCCCGCTCGCGGACAAGCAGGTCGTGTCGGGCGCCGGCGCCCACCCGTTCTACCGCTGGGTCGTCGCCGAGCTGGGCGAGGCCGGCGCCCCACGCTGGAACTTCCACAAATATCTCGTGGCCCCCGATGGCAGCCTCGCCGGTGCTTGGCCAAGCCAGGTCAAGCCGGACGCGCCCGCCATCCTGCGTGAGATCGAACCGCTGCTGGCGAGGTCCTGACCGCCGGGCGATGGGGCGTCCCGCGCATAAAAAAGCGGAGGCCTTGTTGCATCGCGACGCTGGGGCATGCTAGCTAACCGCCGCTTGTCGGAACGGGCGTCCGTCCGGACCGACAGGTTTCATGTCGGATCAATGGGTTCCGCCCGGACGGGCGGTCCCGAATCATCCAAGGAATTCGGGTCGCCGTGGCATCCGAGACCTCACAGACAGCCGGCCTTCCGGGCCGATACGCAGCAGCGCTCTATGACCTGGCGCATGACGCGGGAACCCTTGATCAGGTGTCCGCCGACCTCGCCAGCCTCAAGAAACTGCTCGAGTCCAGCGCCGACGCGCGCCATCTGATCGCGAGCCCGCTCATTCCGCGCGCGCAGCAGGCCAAGGCCATGGCTGCGATCGTGGCGAAGGCCGAGCTAGGCGATCTCGCGCGTCGCTTCGTCGGCGTGGTCGCCAGCAATCGCCGGCTCGCGAAGCTGCCCGAGCTGATCGACAGCTTCGAGTCGCTGGTCGCGCGTCGTCGTGGCGACATCGAGGCCGAAGTCGTCTCGGCGATCCCGCTGACCGCCGACCAGCACCGGGCGATCGCCGCCGCGATCCCGGGCGCCACCGGCCGCAAGGTCCGGCTGCGCCTCAAGGTGGATCCGAAACTCATTGGTGGCTTGCGCATCAAGTACGGCTCGCGTCTCGTCGACGCGTCGGTCGCCGCCAAGCTCAGCCGTCTACAGCTCGCGATGAAAGGGACTGCGTGATGGAAATCCGCGCCGCCGAAATCTCCGCCATCCTCAAGGAGCAGATCGCCAAGTTCGACGCGTCGGCCGACGTGGCCGAGGTCGGTCAGGTGATCTCCGTCGGTGACGGCATCGCTCGCGTCTATGGCCTCGACAAGGTCCAGGCGGGCGAGATGGTCGCCTTCGCCAACGGGGTCAGGGGCATGGCCCTCAACCTCGAGACCGACAATGTCGGCATCGTCATCTTCGGTGACGACCGCGACATCAAGGAAGGCGACACGGTCAAGCGCACGGGCGCGATCGTCAGCACGAAGGTGGGCAAGGGGCTGCTCGGCCGCGTGGTCGATGGTCTCGGCAATCCGATCGACGGCAAGGGGCCGCTGGTCGATGTCGTCGACGCCCGCGTCGAGGTGAAGGCGCCGGGCATCATCGCACGCAAGTCGGTGCATGAGCCGGTCCAGACCGGCCTCAAGGCGATCGACGCGCTCGTGCCCGTCGGGCGCGGCCAGCGCGAGCTGATCATCGGCGACCGTCAGACCGGCAAGACCGCCGTCGCGATCGATGCCTTCCTCAACCAGAAGGCCGCCAATTCCGGCACCGACGAGTCGAAGAAGCTCTACTGCATCTACGTCTGCGTCGGTCAGAAGCGCTCCACGGTCGCGCGCATCGTCAAGACGCTCGAGGATTACGGCGCGCTCGAATACTCGATCGTCGTCGCCGCGACCGCGTCCGATCCGGCGCCGCTGCAGTTCCTCGCGCCCTATACCGGCTGCGCGATGGGCGAGTATTTCCGCGACAACGGCATGCATGCGGTGATCGTGTACGACGATCTGTCCAAGCAGGCCGTCGCCTATCGCCAGATGTCGCTGCTCCTGCGTCGTCCGCCGGGTCGCGAGGCGTTCCCCGGCGACGTGTTCTATCTGCATAGCCGTCTGCTCGAGCGCGCCGCGAAGATGTCGGACGCGATGAAGGCGGGATCGCTGACGGCGCTGCCGGTCATCGAGACGCAGGCCGGCGACGTGTCGGCATACATCCCGACCAACGTGATCTCGATCACCGACGGCCAGATCT
>CAYSUY010000044.1:0-24203 GCA_964434345.1 uncultured Acetobacteraceae bacterium | reverse complement strand
GCCCCGATGACGCGGATGGCGTGCTGCTGGCCGGCACCGGGTTCCGCTGCGTCGGGCTGATCGAGGCGCTGGAGCAGGACCTGGGCCGGCCGGTGGTCACCGCCAACCAGGCGAGCCTGTGGCATGGTCTGCGCCAGGCAGGGGTACGGCCGGCGGTGGAAGGCTACGGGGCGCTGCTGCGCGGCACGCGATAGAGAGGCTCCGCAACGGCCGGGTACGGTGAGCCGCGACGGCCATATGTTCCCAAGGCCTGGGTCTGGAGCAAGCGCCCAGGGGCCGTGCGCAGAAGGATGGAGCAGGGATTTGCATCGGCCTGAGGGAGTAATCCAGGGGCCGTCCCGCGTTTGCGTCCCAGAGGTTGGATGCAGACACGCTTTCCGGCGGGAAATAGTTGTCTGGATCCGATTGCGGTGCTTGGAGTCGATTGCGGTGCTTCACCCGGACGGGCGTGCGAGTTCCCGCGCGGGGGACGGGGACGGAGCCCGAATCACGACCGGTACCGGGAGTTGATCCAGGCTCCGGCCCGGTTCCTCCAAACCGCGCCGTCAGGTCGGGATGTCGATCCAGGTACCGCCGGCGCGCAGGCTGGTCGCGATCGCCTCCAGCGCCAGCGCCGTGTCGATCGATTCCGCTTCGCTGGCGCCGGTCCAGCCGGCACCCGTGCGCACGAGCGTCGCGAAGCTCTCTGCCTCCAGGCGGAACCCGTCGCCGCCAGGGATCTCCTCGACGGCGAAGGGCACCGTGTTCGGGACGCCGCGCTTGACCCGCAGCGTCAGCGTGCCGGCCGGGGCGTGATTGGAATAGCCGGTCTCGAGCACGCCACGTTCCGCGATGACGACGGCGTGGCGATGGAAGCTGGTCGAGAGGCTGGTGGTGATCTGGCCGATCAGTCCGCAGGGGAATTCGAGCGTGGCCGCGACGGTCTGGTCGACGCCGGCCCGGGTGAAGCGCCCGGTGGCGAGCACGCGGCGCGGGCGCGCACCGGCGACGAGACGCACGAAGCTGACGGCATAGGTGCCGGCGTCGTAGAGGGCACCCCCGCCCCGCTCCGGCAGGAGGCGGATGTTCCGCGGATCGGCGACCGGTTCGCCATCCGGGGTCGCGATGCCGAAGCCGAAACTGGCGGTGACCACCTGGACGCGGCCAAGCTCGCCCGCGGCGAGGATCTCGCGGGTACGCAGCGTCTGCGGCTGCGACATGTAGGGATAGGCCTCGACCAGATGGCGACCGGCCGCACGCGCGGCATCGTACATCTCGCGCGCGTCGGCGCCGCTCATGCACAGCGGCTTTTCGCACAGCACATGCTTGCCGGCCTGCAGGGCCCGGACGGTCCACATCTTGTGCATGTCGTTGGGCAGCGGGTTGTAGACCGCCTCGATCTCCGGATCGGCCAGCAAGGCCTCGTAGCTCGCGTGATGCCGCGGGATGCCGCAGGCATGGGCGAAGGCGGCAGCCTTTTCGCCGCTACGGCTGGCCACCGCGACGACAGCGATGTCGGGCGATCCGGCGACGCCCGTGCAGAACTGGCGGGCGATGTTGGCGGCACCGACAATGCCGAGGCGCAGGGGAGCTGGCATGGAGAGTTCCTCGCTGAATGGCCGGATCATGGCGCGCATCCACCATAATCGGATCCAGACAACCTTTTCGCGCAGGGCCTGGCAAGGTTGGTTGGCTGGGTCCGATCCCTCACGGCTGGCCGAAGGGTCGGGGATCGAGGAAGCGGCGCAGAACGTTCGTCGTCAGGCGCGCGCAGGTATTGGTGTAGCCGCCGGGCGGCAGCGCGCCGACAAAAGTCATCGACCCGACACTGAACACCGCGCCACCCGCAGGCGTCTCGAAGAACGTCATGTCGGCACAGGACCATTCCTCGCGCCGTCGCGGATGACGATGGACCAGCATGTCTTCGTTGACCCAGCAGAAATCCTCATGGATCACAACGCCCTTGGCCACCACCAGCGCGTTGGGAGGCGTCCCGTGGCGCGGGTCGGCGCTGTCGAGCTCGAACCCGGCCGCCCCGCCACCCATGACGCCGCTGTCGCCAAAGACAGCGCCATCGCGCGCCGCCTCCTCGATGCCCTCAGCCATGAAGCGCACGCGCGGATCCGCGATCGCCGGCGTGAAGGCGTACGGAAAGCCCAGATGCCGTCCTTGCGCGGAAAAGCCGTTGCCGACCAGTCGATGTGCCGGCTTTCCGATCCGACGCCAGAGCCCGCCATATCCACCGCCGAATTGATGCCAGCTTTCGCCCGGATCCGTCCCCCATACGCGGATGCCGCCCTCCGCACGCCGCACCTCGAGCGCGTGCGGCGCGTCGATCGACGGTTCGGCGCGCCAGTAGAAGCCGTTGCCACCGAGATAGATCAGCCTGCCGCCACGCGCGAGGAAAGCCTCGAGCGCCTCCAGCATCCGCCGTGAATGATATTCGGGATGCTGGGCGCAGATCAGGACACGATAGGGGGCAAGCGCCGCGACACCCTCCGCATGGAGATCATGGTCGGTCACGATGTCGTGTCCGACTCCGGCGCGGTCGAGCCAGTCGACAACGTAGCTGTCGCAGCAGATGCGTCCGGTTCCCGACCCGCCGGGCGCCGGATCCATCAGGCTGATCTGCCGTGGCCGCGTGTCGAGCTGGGGACGCCGCATCGAAGCAATCGCCACGCCGGAACCATCGGCGTGGAAATTGTAGGTCGAGAGGCCGAATTGCCGGTTCATATCGGGGGTTTCGACGAGCGCCCCCCAGGCCAGAGCCCGATCGCGGATCTCCGCGCCCCGCCCCGGACGCACATGATTCGAATAGACCTGATAGCTGAAGGTCGGCACCAGAAAGGCGACGTCCGCGGTCGGCGCCTCGACGGCGGGCCGCACGAAGAACGGGATGTAGTCCTCTCCCGATCCGTTGCGCAGATGGGCGGCGTAGAACCCGCTTGGCCAGTCCGCTGGAACGTCGAGCGCGAAGGCCTCGGGCCAACCGCAATCCCCCATGTCGTCGCGATGGAAATGGATGGCGCCGTACTGGTCCGGCGCTGCCTTCCAGTCATGGACCTCGCCTGTCCACGTCGACCCTGTCATCGCGCGCGTCGGCAGATTGACGAGGCGCGCATGAGCCGCCTGCGGGCCTGTGTCGACCGCCCGCTGCGTCGCGATGCCGATGGAGAGATCCCAGGCGGCGATCACCCCACCAGCCTCGGCGCGGATCTCCGGCGCTTCGAGCTTGCCGTCGTAATGCCCCGTCGCCACACCCTGATCGTCGAGCGCCGCGGCAAGGCTGACACGCGCCATCCCGGTCAGGCACGGCAGCGCAGCACGGCGGCGCATGCGACCGGAATCGGCGATCGTCGCCACGGGCGCGCAAGGATCCTGGGACAGCGAGAGCGTTCCCGCCGCCGCGTCGATCCGCGCGTGCAGCCGGTACCAGCGTCGCGGCAGCATCGGGGCCGCGATCTCGATTCGCGCGTCACCCGCCACCAGGGCCGCACCACCATGCGGCGCCAGTTCAAGACACAGCGCGAGGCCCGGCGCGTCGATCGCGACCAGAACCTGGCGGCCGCTGCCAGGCAGCGTCGGCCAGAGCGACAACGCCAGTTCGATCGCCTCCCCAGGCTCCGGCAGCGCGAGCGCATCGACGACGGCATGGCTTCCCGGATGGGCGGCATGGAAACGCCCTGGCCGGATGCCGTCGAGGTCGGTCGGCATGACGCGTTCGCGATAGCCCGGCCCGTCCGGGTTCGGATCCGCGCAGAGATGACGCACGAAACGCAGATCGTAGGGCGCGTCCGCGGCGCTCGACACGTGGAAGGCGATCCGCGCACCGGCGCGCACGCTCCAGCGATCGACATATCCCGTCAATGAATGCATCCGGCCCCCGAACCGGCGACATGGCGGTCGCCCGCGTCGCAGACTGCCACGTCGCTGCGCGCACGGGCCAGGGCAAGCCGCGCGAATCGGATCCAGACAATTTATTCCCGCCGGGGAGGATCAGATCCAGACAGCCAAGGACGGCCGAAATGGTTGTCTGGATCAAATTCTCGATGTGGTAGAGGACCCCCAGGCGTGGCAGGGGATCGGACGCTGGCATGGCGAGGCAGTTTTACGACGCGGTCGTGTGCGGCGCGGGCATCGCGGGGATTGCGGCCGCCCATGCTCTGCGCGAGGCCGGGCTGGCGCGGGTCGCGCTGGTCGAGCCGGGACCGGTGCTCGGCCTGACCAGCGACAAGTCGACGGAGTGCTACCGCAACTGGTGGCCCGGTCCGGGCGACGCGATGGTCGCGCTGATGAACCGCAGCATCGACCTGATGACGGAGCATGCGCGACGCTCGGGCAACCGCTTCGTCATGAACCGCCGCGGCTATGTCTACGCCACCGCGCGCCGCGAGATGGTCGAACGCTTCGAAAGCCAGGCGCTCGAGGCGGCGGCACTTGGTGCGGGGCCGCTGCGCCGCATCGTATCGGGCGCCGGCTATGGTCCCGCCGCACCGGAGGGCTTCGAGGACGGGCCCGACGGCGCCGACCTGATCCTCGACAAGGACCTCATCCGCACGCATTTCGGCTATCTCAACCCGGACACGGTCGCCGTGCTCCATGCGCGGCGCTGCGGCTCGCTCAGCGCGCAGCAGCTCGGCATGCATCTGCTCGAGAGCGCCCGCGCATCCGGCGTCGACCTGATCGCCGCCGAATTTCTCGGCGCGGAGACCGCCGCGGGCCGTGTCAGCGGCGCGCGGCTGCGCGCGGGCGAACGGGAATTCGCCGTCGATACCGATGCGCTCGTCCTCGCGACCGGTCCGCATGTCAAGGCGACGGCGGCGCTGCTCGGCGCATCCCTGCCGGTCATCGTCGAGCGGCATATCAAGATCAGCCTGCCCGATCCGCTGGGCGTCGTACCGCGCACGGCGCCGCTGATCATCTGGTGCGATCCGACGCGGCTGCCCTGGAGCGCGGAGGAGCGCGAGGCGCTCGACCAGGACGACGAGACGCGCCGGCTGCTCGCCGAGTTTCCCGCCGGCGTGCATGGACGGCCGGTCGGCGCGGGCGACCAGGTCCTGATGTACTGGACCTATGACTGCCCGCAGGAGGACGCGCCGGTCTTTCCGCTGACCTGGGATCCGTATCTGCCGGAGATCACGCTGCGCGGCATGGCGGTTCTCGTCCCCGGCCTCGCCGCCTATTTCGACCCGATGCCGAAGCCCTATGTCGATGGCGGCTACTACACGAAGACGCCGGAAAACCGGCCGCTGATCGGACCGCTGCCCGTACCCGGTGCCTATGTCTGCTCGGCCTTCTCCGGCTTCGGCATCATGGCGTCCTGCGCGGCCGGCGAGTTGCTCGCCAAGCACGTGACCGGCGCCGCGCTGCCCGGCTACGCGCCGGCCTTCCATCCGAACCGCTACGACGATCCAGGCTATCGCAAGCTGCTCGAGACCTGGGACGATTCGGGACAGCTGTGACCCGCCCGGACCGGGGCGCGACCATCGGCCCGGTCATCGCGACGAGAGTGAGGGAGTAGCCACATGGCCATACGTATCGGCGTCGTCGGACTGGGACAGATCGCGCGCAAGCGGCATTTGCCCGCGATCGCGGCCGATCCGGATTTCGAGTTGGCGGGTCTCGCGAGCCTCGGCGGCGGCGCGCAGATCGGCGGGCTGCCGGTGCATGACGACCACCTGGCGATGCTGGCCGCATGCCGGCCCGACGCCGTGGCGATCTGCACGCCGCCGGCCGCGCGCTTCGCGATCGCGCGCGACGCGCTGCGCGCGGGCATGCATGTCCTGCTGGAAAAGCCGCCCGCCGCGACGATGGGCGAGGCCGAAGCGCTGGTCGCGCTCGCGGCGCGCGAGGGGCGCGTGCTGTTCGCCACCTGGCACTCGCAATACAACACCGCGGTGGAGGCCGCGCGACGCTTCCTGACCGGCAGGCGCGTCGCCACGCTGCGCGTCGACTGGAACGAGGATTTCCGGACATTCCATCCCGACCAGGGCTGGATCTGGGAGGCGGACGGGCTCGGCGTGTTCGACATGGCGATCAACGCGCTCTCGGTGATCAGCCGCCTGTTCGAGACCCCGCCCTTCGTGCGCGACGCCGAACTGCGCATCGCGGCGGATCATGCGGCGCCGCTCTCCGCCGTGCTGCGCTTCGGCACCCTGGACGACGGTGCCGGCCCGATGGAGCTGCACACCGACTGGGACCAGCCGGGTCCCGAACGACGCGAGCTGCGTCTCACGACCGCCTGCGGACACCGGCTGGAGCTGCTGGACAGTTGTGGAACGCTGACGATCGACGGCGCGGTGGCGGTCAGGGAGGAGCGCGCCGAGTACCCGATGCTCTATGCCCGCTTCGCAGAGCTCGTGCGCGAGGGCCGCTGCGACGCCGATCTGGCGCCGCTGCGCATGACCCTCGACGCGCTTGCGCTCGGCAGACGCACGCCGCTGCCCGCCTATGGACGCTGAGCCCCGCCGGCACGCGGCCGGCGGGACGCGCGGTCACCAGGAACCGGTGTTCGGCATGCTGGCCCAGGGCTCGGCGACGGGCAGCGCCGCGCCGTCCTGGAGCAATTCGATCGAGATGCCGTCCGGCGTCTTCACGAAGGCCATGCGCCCGTCGCGCGGCGGCCGGTTGATGACGACGCCATGCGCCTGCAGCGCCGCGCAGGTCGCGTAGATATCGTCGACCGCATAGGCCAGATGGCCGAAATTGCGGCCCCCGCCATAGACCTCGGGGTCCCAGTTGTAGGTCAGTTCGATCTGCGTGGCCTCGCCGGGCACGGCGAGGAAGACATTCGTGAAGCGGCCCTTCTCGCTCGAATAGCGCCGCACTTCCTTGAGGCCGATGACCTCGAAGAAGGCGATCGTGTCCTCGATCGAGGAGACGCGGATCATCGTATGCAGGTACTTCATCGATTCGGCTCCCTGGACGTCATGGCGACGGGTTGTGGCAGATCCCGGCGCGCGGCGGTAGGGGCGGGATAAGGGGGCCCGGCGACACGATGCTGCTGCGGCGGCTACCGCGCGACGGCTTGCGCTGGGCGGCAACGGCATCGGCGAGAGCGCGCGGCGACGCGTCCTGCGCCTCTTGCCGCGGCAGTTCGAAAGCCCGCTGGTCCTCGTCCTGGCGGTCGCGGCGTCGGTATCTCTGGCGCTGCGGGAACTCATCGACGCGACGATCATCCGCGTCATCGTGCTCGGCAGCGCGCTGATCGGCTTCGTGCAGGAACATCGCGCGGCGCATGCGGTCGCAGCGCCGGAACGATGGCTTGCGCTGCGCGCACGCGTGTTGCGCGACGGCGCCGAGACGCTGGTGCCGGCCAATCACGTCGTTCCCGGCGCCATCGTGCTGCTGGCGGCCGACAACCTGGTCCCCGCCGATGGCGTCGAAGACCTCCAAACCTCCCCAGGTTTGGTTTCGCCGCCGGTTTGGTTTCGCCGCCTGCCGCTGCCCGACTCGTCCACAGCCGCCTGATCCGCAAAACCAAACCTGGGGAGGTTTGCACATCGTCTGCATCCGCCGATGCTTTGCGGGGCTGCCGTTCCTGCCCGACGGCCTTCTCAGAACGACGCGCCGGGGGTCGCGAGAAACGCGGTCTCGTCGGCCGTCGACGTCCGGCCGAGGATGGCGTTGCGGTGCGGATAGCGCCCGAAGCGGTCGATGACGTCCTTGTGCCGGCGCTCGAATTCCAGGGCGCGCTCCAGCCCGGGCTGGTCGAACAGCCGCAGCGCCTCGACATGGATGAGCGGCGATTCGCTGTGCATGTAGGGCATGTAGAGAAAGGCGCGGCGCGGCGGCGCCAGCGCGGCATCGACCTGCAGCGCGACCGCGTGCTGGGCGAGCGCCAGCGCCAGCGCGTCGCAGGCGAAGGCCTCCGGCCGGTCGCGATGGATGTTGCGCGAGAACTGGTCCAGCAGGACGATCTCGGCGAGGCGCCCGTCGGGCGTCGCCCGCCACGCGCTCAATTCGCAGCGCGCGGCCGCGTCGCGCAGCGCGCCGAAGCGGGCGGCGACAACGCGATCGAATTCGGGCGACGTCTGCCACCAGCGCGCGGGCTCGATCTCCTCGAACCAGAAATCCAGGACGGCTTGAAGGCTCATCGTCGCCTCGTTGGGTCGCTGCGTGACGTCGCTGGCCCATGCCGGACCGACGGCAGAGAGGCGTAACGCGGAACGGCCGCCAGCGACAGGATCTTCGCGACCGGCCGGCCCGTCGGGACCGCGCGCCGGGACGCCCTGCGTCAAGACGCCCCGCATCGCGTGCGGCGCCGCGGCGCGGGCCCGGGACTAGGCTGATCCGCAGGATGCAGCCAGACGATCCTTATTGGAGCCGCGATGCGGCGACGCTTCTCGCCGGGCTCGGCACCGGCCCTGGCGGCCTCGCCACGGAGGTCGCGGCCACGCGGCTGGCGCGGCTCGGCGGGAACGGCGTCGGCGAGAGCGCGCGGCGACGCGGCCTGCGCCTGCTGCTGCGGCAATTCGAGAGCCCGCTGGTCCTCGTCCTGATCGTCGCGGCCTCGGTGTCGCTGGCGCTGCGGGAATTCATTGACGCCGCGATCATCCTCGCCATCGTCCTCGGCAGCGCGCTGATCGGCTTCGTGCAGGAGCATCGCGCGGCGCACGCCGTCGCGGCGCTGGAACGGCGGCTGGCGCTGCGCGCGCGGGTGCTGCGCGACGGTGCCGAGACGCTGGTGCCGGCCGAGCATGTCGTACCCGGCGACATCGTGCTGCTGGCGGCCGGCAATCTGGTCCCCGCCGACGGCGTCGTGCTGGCGGCGCAGGATTTCCTGGTCAGCGAGGCCGCGATGACCGGCGAGTCGTTCCCGGTCGAGAAGCGACCGGGCGCCGTCCCCGCGGACGCACCGCTCGCACGGCGCGGCAACTGCGTCTTCCTCGGCGCCTCGGTGCGCAGCGGCACCGCGCGCGTGCTGGCCGTGCGCACGGGACGGCGCACCGAGTACGGCGCGATCGCGGCGAGCCTCGCCGCCGCCCAGCCCGAGACCGCCTTCATGCGCGGCATCCGCGATTTCGGCGCCATGCTGGTGCGGGTGATGACGGTGGTCGTTCTGTTCGTGCTCACCGCCAATCTGCTGCTCGAACGGCCGCCCATCGATTCGCTGCTCTTCGCGGTCGCGCTCGCGGTCGGGCTGTCGCCGGAATTGCTGCCGGCGATCGTCGCCGTGACGCTGGGCGCCGGCGCGCGGGCGATGAGCCGGCGCGGCGTCATCGTCCGCCGCCTGGAAGCGATCGAGGATCTCGGCGCGATCGACGTGCTGTGCACCGACAAGACCGGCACGCTGACGGAGGGCAGGGTCGCACTGCACGCCGCGCTCGATCCCGCGGGCGGAGCCGCGGCCGAGGTCGCGCGGCTCGCCTTCCTCAACGCCGCGCTGGAGACCGGGATCGAGAACCCGCTCGACGCCGCCCTCGTCGCCGCCGGCGAGGCAGCCGACTTCACCACGGCGGGGGTGACGAAGATCGACGAGATCCCCTACGACTTCCAGCGCCGACGCCTGACGATCGTGCTTGCCGTGCCCGACGACGGCGCGACGCATCTGGTCGTCACCAAGGGTGCGCTCGCCAATGTCCTCGACGCCTGCGCGACCGTCGCGACCGGCGATACGGAGCAGCCGCTCGACGCACCGCGTCGCGCCACGCTGGAGGCGATCGGCGCGGCGCATGGCGCGGCCGGGCTGCGCGTCCTGGCGCTTGCCACGCGGCGCATGACGGCGCGCCCTCGTTATGGACGCGAGGACGAGACCGCGATGGTGTTCCGCGGTTTTCTGCTCTTCGCCGATCCGCCACGCGCCGACGCCGCACGCACCATCGCCGATCTCGCCGCGCTCGGCATCCGCGTCGCGATGGTCACCGGCGACAACCGCCATGTCGCCATCCATGTCGCGCGCGCGGTCGGCCTCGACCCGGGGGCGATCATGACCGGCGCGGAGCTGGCCACGCTCAAGGACGAGGCGCTCTGGCACCGCGCACCGCGCACCGACCTGTTCGTCGAAATCGACCCGCAAGCCAAGGCGCGCATCGTGCGCGCCCTGCAGCATACGGGCCATGCGGTCGGATACATGGGCGACGGCATCAACGATGCGCCGGCATTGCTGGCGGCCGATGTCGGCATCTCCGTCGAGGGCGCGGTCGACGTGGCGCGGGAAAGCGCCGACATCGTGCTCGTCGCGCGCGGTCTCGACGTGCTGCGCGCGGGCATCGAGGACGGACGCCGCGCCTTCGCCAACACCCTCACCTACGTCGCCATCACCACCTCCGCCAGCTTCGGAAACATGGTCAGCATGGCGCTGGCGACGCCGCTCCTGCCCTTCCTGCCGCTCGCGGCGAAGCAGGTGCTGCTCAACAACCTGCTCTCCGATCTGCCGATGATGGCGCTGGCGGGCGACCGCGTCGACGCATCGCGCATCGCGTCGCCCCGCCGCTGGAGCGGCGCCGCGATCCATCGCTTCATGCTCGGCTTCGGGCTGCTCAGCTCGGCCTTCGACCTCGCCGCCTTCGCGATCCTGCTGCTGGTCTTCCACGCCGGCGAGGCGGAGTTCCAGACCGCCTGGTTCACGATCTCGCTGCTGACCGAGCTCGCGATCATCCTGGTCCTGCGCACCGACGGGCCGCTATTCGCCAGCCGGCCGAGCCGCCTGCTGGCCGCGACGCTGGCGCTGGTCGCGACGGCGGCGCTGGTGCTGCCCGTCCTCGGACCGGTCGCCGCCGCGTTCGGCTTCGTGCCCCTGTCGCCGACGCTGCTGGCTGCGACCGCCGTGCTCGTCGTCCTCTACGTCCTGGCGAACGAGGCGCTCAAGACGCGCCTCGCCGCAGGACGGGCGGGTCAGTAGATGCTCTCGCCGGACTTCGTGAAATGGCACCAACGCGCGGTCTTGAGGAAGGGCAGCAGCACGCTCATCGCGCGCGGCGTCCCGATGCGCTCGAGCGTCTCGGTGGCGTAGCCGACGACGTAGCGGTTGGCGTCGCGCAGGCCCGCCTGTGCGAGATCGACCAGGCTGTCGTCGCCGCGCGGCGCGCAGCGCACGAAGGCGAGCGCGGCATGGACGCGGATCTCGTCCTCCGGGTCGGTCAGCGCGTTGCGCAGCGCCGGCGCGAAGCCGTTCATCGTGCAGCGGCGACCGATGGCGTAGAGGGCGTTGATGCGCACCTGCGGATCGGCATCGAAGGCGGCGCGGGAGAGCGCCTCGTCGCTGGCCGCGTCGGCACCGATCTCGCCCAGCGCGAAGCTCGCCATCTTGCGGACCACGCCGGACGGCGCGCGTGTGGCCTCGGCCAAGGTCGGGCCCGCCACCGCGGCTCCGGCGGCGGCGAGGCCGAAAGCTGCGGCGCGCGCGGCTGGATCCTCGGCGTAGCGGTCGCCGCGCTCGGCGGTCGAGGTCAGATCCTCGGGCAGGTTCTCGCCCGGAGGGGACAGCAGCGCGCGGCGGAGACTGGCCACGCCGGCAGGGCCACGGCCGGCGAGTTCGTAGGCTGCGGAGAGCGAGCGCTCCTCGTCGGCGCCACCGAGCGCCGCTTCGAGTTCGGCCGCGCTCTGTCCCCCGGTGGCCTCGCCCGGGACCGGCTTGCCCGCGAGCCAGTTCCACGTGCCGCGCCAGAGCGGCGACAGCGCGAAGCGCGCCGGCGCATCCTGGGGATCTTGCCAGCGATCATCCGCGCAATCCCAGCTGGGGCCGGTCGGCAGCGTCATGCGATTCATCAGGAACTTGAGCATGAAGCGCTTCTGGTTCGTGAAGTTGCGCATGCGCGCATGCCAGACGTCGAAGGCGCCGATGGCGATGCTGCCGGCCGGGCCGCCCAGGGCAAAGGCGTCGTCGGCCTCGATGCCGGGATTGCGCAGCGCGTACTGGCTGCCAGGCACCACGCCGGTCGGGCCGCGCTCGCGCGGCGTGTCCTGCGGATAGTAGAACAGCAGCAGCGACCAGGGCCGGTGCGTGCGCACATGGCGTTTGAACGCGAAGAAGCTGTCCTTGTGCAGGGGCTGCGGCCCGTCATGGGGCATGTTGTTGTGCAGCGCGCGATGCGGGTCGAGCATGTGGCCGGGCCCGAGCAGGCTGGTCAGCGCACCCTTGACCACCGGATCCTCGAACAACTCGCCCAGCTGCGGCAGCAGCGGCAGGATGTTGTTGCCGGGGTTGTTGGGCTTGGCCTTGCCGGGATGCTCGACATGGTCGGCAGGAACGATCTTGTCGAAGGCCTCGTAGATCGCGCGATGGAAACTCGGCGGCAGCGCCGGCTGGACATGCACGACGCCATTGGCCACGAAGGAGCGCATCTGGGCGTCGGTGAGGAGACGAAGGCTCATGATCGGGCGACCTCCTTTGGGGTCCGTATTCGCGTGGCGGCGGGATCGGCACCGGCCGGGCTGCCGCAGCTGCCGCGCACGACGAGTTCGCACGGCAGCGCGATCGACTGGCGCGGGCCGGGCGACTGGCCCGGCGGCCCCGCCATGATCTGCAGCAGTCTGTCGAAAGCCTGCTGCGCCAGACGCGCGCGGTCGTAGCGCAGCGTCGTCAGACGCACGCGGCGCATGCCGGCGACGAAGATGTCGTCGAAACCGGTGACAGCGAGGTCGCGCGGCACGTCGAGGCCGAGATCCGCCGCGGCGTCCATCGCACCGCAGGCCATGATGTCGCTGGTGCAGACGACCGCGGTGGGACGATCGGCGAGACCGAGCAGGGCGGTCACCGCGGCATGACCGCCATGCTGGTCGAAGGTCGAGGCGGAGACCAGCTCGTCGCCGGCCGCGAGCCCCGCCTCGGCCAGCGCGCTGCGCCAGCCATCTTCGCGTGCCTTGACCACCGTGCTCATCAGGCCGCGCACGAAACCGATGCGGCGATGGCCGAGCCCGATCAGATGGCGTGTCACCATCCGGAAGGCGGCGAGATTGTCGATGCGGAAGACATCGGCATCGCAGCCGTCGAAATAGTTGAACACGAGGACGGTCGGCACGCCCGCGTCGCGCAGGGCCTGCACGCCGCTGGCGTCGTTGCCGCTGGCCAGGATCACGCCGTCGACCGATTGGCGGATCAGACTGCGCAGCAATTCGCGCTCTGGCCCGGCGTTCCAGCCGGTATCGCCGACGACCACCGAATAGCCCGCGGCGCCGGCGATGCGGGTCAGCGTGGCGATCAGGTCGCCATAGGACGGATTGCCGATATGCGGCACGACAAGGCCGATCACCTTGCGGCTGCCGGTGACCAGCCCGCGCGCCGCGGCGTTGGGCGTGTAGGACAGCTGCCGGCAGACATCGAGGACCCTGCGCCGCGTCGCCTCGCCGACCACGGGCCGGTCGTTGACGACATTCGAAACGGTCTGCGTCGAGACGCCGGCCAGCCTCGCGATGTCCTTGATCGTCGCCCGCATTGCGTCCGCCCTTCTCCCTTATTTGAACGTTAAAATAGACTTCCCGTCAAGCGAGGTGGCAGGCCGCCTCGTGGCCCGGCGCGACCATGCGCAAGGGTGGCGCCACCGTCCGGCAGCGCGGTTCGGCCAGCGGGCAGCGCGTATGGAAACGGCAGCCGGGCGGTGGATCGACCGCGCTCGGCAATTCGCCCTCGATCGGCGGCCGCCGCGGCACCGTGGGATCGGGCACCGGCACCGAGGCGAGCAGCGCCTGGGTATAGGGATGGCGGGGTGCCGCGAACAGGTCGCGGGTCGGCGCGACCTCGACCAGCGCACCCAGATACATGACGGCGGTGCGATGGCTGACATGCTCGACGACCGCGAGGTCGTGCGCAATGAACAGATAGGCGAGCCCGAACTCGGCCTGGAGGTCGAGCAGCAGATTGATCACCTGCGCCTGGACCGAGACGTCGAGCGCGGAGACCGGCTCGTCGCAGACCACCACGCGCGGCCGCGAGGCGATCGCCCGCGCGATGCCCAGGCGCTGACGCTGGCCACCGGAAAACTCGTGCGGCAGCCGGTCGAGATGCTCCGGCCCCAGCCCGACGCGGCGCAGGATCGCCGTGACGTGGTCGCGCCGTTCGGCCGCAGGCACCAGCCCGAAATTGGCCAGCGGCTCGCCGACGATGTCGGCCACGCGCATCCGCGGGTTGAGCGAGGCGTAAGGGTCCTGGAACACCAGCTGCAGGTCGCGCCGCAGCGCACGCATGCGCCGGTGCCCGAGATCGTCGATGCGCTGCCCGAACAGGCGCACGGTTCCGGCAGTGGGCGGCGTCAGGCCGAGGATCATGCGACCCACGGTCGACTTTCCGCTGCCGCTCTCGCCCACCAGCGCCAGCGTCTCGCCCGCGGCGATGCGCAACGACACGCCGTCGACGGCACGCACCACGGCACCGCGCGCGGCGGCGCCGCGGATCGCGTAATGCTTGACCAGCCCCTCGACCTCGAGCGCGATCTCAGACCCGGCCATGCGCCACCTCCAGCCGCTCCTGCGCGCGCCAGCATGCGACGCGATGGTCGGGCGCGATCTCGACCGGCTCGGGCGCGGAGCGCCGACAGAGATCGAGCGCATGCGCGCAGCGCGCGGCGAAGGCGCAGCCCTCGACGCGCCCGTCCATCACCGGCACGCTGCCCGACATCTCGCGCAGGCGGCCGCGCGGCCCGGGCGTGGCCGAGGATCCGAGGCGCGGCATCGACGCCAGCAGGCCCAGCGTGTAGGGATGCCGCGGATCGGCGAAGAGCCGCCCCACCGGCGCCTCCTCGACCTTGCGGCCGGCATACATCACGACGACACGGCGCGCGGATTGCGCGACCACGCCCAGATCATGCGTGATCAGCACCATCGCCGTGCCGATGCGCCGCTGCAGGTCCTGGAGCAGGTCGAGGATCTGCGATTGCACGGTCACGTCGAGCGCGGTCGTGGGTTCGTCGGCGAGCAGGACGGCGGGTCGGCAGGCGACCGCCATGGCGATCATCACGCGCTGGCGCATGCCGCCCGACATCTCGAACGGATACTGACGCAGACGGCGTTCGCCATCGGGGATGCGCACGAGGCGCAGCAGGTCGAGCGCCTCGGCCGTCGCCGCGGCGCGATCCAGGCCGCGATGGGTGCGGATCGTCTCGACGATCTGCCGCCCGACGGAAAGCACCGGGTTGAGCGAGGTCATCGGCTCCTGGAACACCATCGAGATGCGGTTTCCGCGCAGGCGGCGCATCTCCTCCTCCGACAGCCCGACGAGATCCTCGCCGCCCAGGCGCAGCCGCGATGCACGCATCGTCGCGATGCGCTGCGGCAGCAGGCGCAGGATCGCGAGCGCGGTGACGCTCTTGCCGCAGCCGGATTCGCCGACGATGGCGAGCGTCTCGCCCGCCTCCAGCGTCAGCGACATGCCGTCCACCGCGCGGATCGTCCGTCCGCCCGAGCGCAGCTCGACGGCGAGATCGGCGACCTCGAGCGCGGGAGGCGAGGAGCCGCTCATTTGAGCGCCGCACGGAGCTTGGGATCGAGCCGGTCGCGCAAACCGTCGCCGACCAGATTGATCGCGAGCACGGTCAGCGTGAGGACGACACCGGGCATGAGCACGAGCATCGGCGCGATCAGGAAGAAGGCACGACCCGAGGCCATGATGTTGCCCCAGCTCGGGACCTCGGGCGGCGTGCCCGCGCCGAGGAAGCTGAGGGCCGCCTCGATGATGATCGCCGACGCCGCGATGTAGGTCGCCTGCACGATCAGCGGCGCCAGCGTGTTGGGCAGGATATGGCGGCGGACGATGCCGAAGGTGGTGGCGCCCGAGACGATCGCGCCCTCGACGAAGGGCAACTCGCGCAAGGTGAGCACGACCGAGCGCACGAGCCGCACGACGCGCGGGATCTCGACGATGGCGAGCGCGATGACCACGGTCTCCACGCTGGCGCGGAAGACCGCCATCAGCGCGATCGCGAAGAGAACGCCGGGGATCGACATCACACCGTCCATGACGCGCATCAGCGGCCCGTCGAGCACGCGCACGAAGCCGGCCAGCAGGCCGATCGCGAGGCCGCCGATGGTCGCGAGCGCCGCGACGGCGACGCCGACCAGGATCGAGATCCGCGTGCCGACCAGGATGCGCGAGAACAGGTCGCGGCCAAGCTGGTCGGTGCCAAGGAGATGCGTGGCCGAAGCCGGTTCGAGGCTGTTTGTCGGCGCGATCGCCAGCGGATCGTGCGGCGCGATCCAGGGCGCGACGAGGCCGAGCAGGACGATCAGCGCCAAAGTGCCGCCGCCGAGGGTCAGCGTCGGGCTTTCATGCGCGAGGCGGCGCAGGGCGGAGGTCCAGGCCCACATCAGTAGCGGATCCGCGGATCGAAGAGCATGTAGGACAGGTCGACGAGCAGGTTGAGCAGCACGTAGACCGCCGACATCACGAGCACGACGCCCTGGATGACGGGGAAGTCGCGGCGAAAGATGGCATCGACCGTGAGCCGGCCGATCCCGGGGATGGCGAAGACGCTCTCGGTCACGACCACGCCGCTGAGCAGGATACCGAAACCGATGCCGATCATCGTCACCACCGGAACCGCCGCGTTCTTGAGCGCGTGGACAAGCAGGACGACCGGCCGGCGCAGCCCCTTGGCGCGCGCGGTGCGGATGTAGTCCTCGTTGAGCACCTCCAGCATGCTGGCGCGCGTGACGCGCGCGATCAGCGCCACGAAGGTCGCGCCGATGGCGAGCGCCGGCAGCGTGAGCGCGCGCAGCACCGCCACGGGACCGGCCTCGAGCCCGGGAAAGCCCTGCACCGGCAGGAGGCCCAGCCGCAGGCCGAAGACATAGGCCAGGATGTAGCCGAGCACGAAGACCGGCGTGGAAAACCCGAGCACCGCGCCGGCCATCACCGCGCGGTCGACCAGCGAGCCGGCGCGCGCGGCGGCCAGTACGCCGAGCGGGACGGCGACCAGCACCGCGTAGACCATGGCGCAGAGCGTCAGAAGCACCGTCGGCGCCGCGCTCTGCGCGATCAGCTCCAGCACCGGCTTGCGGGTGAACAGCGACAGGCCGAGATTGCCCTGCAGCGTCTGCGCCAGCCACGCGAAATACTGCGCCGGCAAGGGCAGATCGAGGCCGAGCGCCGTGCGCGTGCGGGCGATCTGCTCGGCGGTCGCGAACTCGCCCAGCATGATGGTCACCGGATCGCCCGGCCCGACGCGCGACAGCACGAAGACCACCACGGTGACGACACCCATCACCGGGATGACCATCAGCAGACGCTTGAGAATGTAGCGCAGCATCGCGCGGTCTTCGCACGCGACGGCCCACCGCAGGCGGCGGGCCGTCGCAGTCGTGTTTCAGCGCTTCTGCACGTTCCACATCACGGGATAGCCCTGCACCGGCAGCAGCCCGCTGACCACCGTGCGGCTGGCGGTCGGCAGCAGGAACTGGCCGACCGGCACATAGGGCAGCGCCTGGAAGAACCGCGCCTGGTAGGACTGGACCCAGGCGGCACGTCCCTCCGGCGCGACGAAGGCATAGGCCTCGAGCTGCTTCTGGAGGTCCTCGTCGCAAGGCCAGCCGACCCAGTTCTTGCCATCGCAGGTGGCCACCGCCGCGCTGTTGGCCAGCGGGTCGCCCTGCGAGATCATCTTTCCGTGGGTATGGAAGATGTGCCAGCCATTGGGCGTCGTCTTCGGATCGCCGCGCTCGTTGCGCCGCGAGGCCCAGGCGCCGATATCCATCGCCTGGACATCGACCGTCACGCCGGCCTGACGCAGCTTCTGCGCCGTGACCAGCGACATCGCGTGGATGCGGTCGTTGGAGGGCGGGTCGATGATGACGATCGGGCGGCCGTCATAACCGGCCTCGCGCAGCAGCGCCTTGGCCTTCTCGACATCGGTGCCCTTGGCCCAGTCGCCGATCCCGGCCGTGTTCTCGAGCGGCGTGCCGCAACCGAACACCGCCCAGCAGGGCTTCTGCAGCTTCGGCAGGCGCACGATCGCGGCGAGATGGTCGGTCTGATTGCCGAGCAGGTAGAGCAGCGCCTGGCGCGCCTTCGGGTTGTTGAACGGCGGCACGAGGTGATTGACGCGCAGGATGCCCTGCTCGCCGATCGGGTTGAGCATCTGCACCTCGACGCCGGGCGCGCGTTCCAGCAGCTGCATCAGGGCGAGCTGCGGGAAGACCAGCACGTCGACCTCGCCCGACATCAGCGCCTGCGCCGAGGTCGTGGCGTCGGGGATATGCGAGAACTCGACCCGGTCGACCTTGACCACCTTGCCGCCGGCCATGGCGCTGGGCGGCTCGGCGCGCGGCACATACTCGGTGTTCTTCACGTAGACGGCCCGATCGCCGGGCTTCCAGCCTTCCTGCACGAAGCGGAAGGGGCCCGAGCCGATCGACGTGGTCAGCGGCTTCGCCGGATCGGTCGACGCGTCGGCCGCGCGCATGACGAAGAGCGCGTTGAGCGGATCGGCCATCATCTCGAGGACCGGACCGAAGGGCCGCGAAAGGCGCAATTCGAAGGTCCGCGCATCGATCGCCTCGACCGCCTCGACATGGCGGAACAGCGCGGCGCCGCTGGCCTTGCGCGCGGCCCAGCGGCGCAGCGACGGCACGACGTCCTTGGCCTCGACGGGCGAGCCGTCATGGAATTTCAGGCCCTCGCGCAGCACGAAGCGCCACCTGAGACCGTCGGGCGCGCGCTCGTAGCTGGCGACCATCTGGGGCTGCGGCCGGCTCTGCGCGTCCAGCGCGAAAAGCTGGTCGTAGACCATGAAGCCATGCTGGATCGCCATGCTCTCGGTCGTGACCACGGGATCCACGGTCGTGACGTTGCCGTCGATCAGCACCTTGAGCACGGATTGCGCCTGTGCCGCGGGCGACGCCGCCAATCCGACCGCCGCGATGCCGATCGCCGCCAGAGCCGTCGCCGCCAGAGCGCGGCGCAGGAAAGATGGATGCATCATGATAGTCCCTCCCCAGAGCTTGCGGGAACCGTGCGCGCCTGCGGGCATGACCGCTCCGCGACGCACCGGGCCCCATAATTGAACGTTAAAATTCCTGCTCCCGACCGTCAAGCCGCAGCCTTGCGTCTTGCCGCGCGACGGCCGCCGGTCTATCGCTCGTCGCGGCGGCATGCCGTCGCCCAAGCGGAGGTTGCAGCCATGGCGTCCAGCGTCTTCAGGGGCACGATCCCCGCCCTCATGACCCCATGCCGGCCCGATCGCACGCCGGATTTCGACGCGCTGGTGCGCCGCGCCGGCGCGCTGGTCGACGCCGGCATGTCCGCCGTCGTCTATTGCGGCTCCATGGGCGACTGGCCGCTGCTGGACGACGCGCAGCGCAAGGAGGGCGTCGAGCGCCTGGTCGGCGCGGGCATCCCGGTCATCGTCGGTACCGGCGCGCAGAGCCCGGCGCGCGCCGTCGCCCTCGCCGCGCATGCGAAGACGGCCGGCGCGCGGGGATTGATGGTGATCCCGCGCGTCCTGTCGCGCGGGACATCGGCGATCGCGCAGCGCGCGCATTTCGAGGCGATCCTGGAGGCCGCGGGCGATCTCCCGGCGGTCATCTACAACAGCCCGCATTACGGCTTCGAGACGCGCGCCGACCTGTTCTTCGCGCTGCGCGCGCGCCATCCCAATCTCGTCGGCTTCAAGGAATTCGGCGGCGCGGCGGCGCTGCGCTACGCGGCCGAGCACATCACCGGCGGCGATCCGTCGCTGACGCTGCTGGTCGGCGTCGACACCCAGGTCTATCACGGCTTCGTCAATTGCGGCGCGGTCGGCGCGATCACCGGGATCGGCAACGTCCTGCCGAAGGAAGTGCTCCATCTGGTGTCGCTGTGCGAGCGCGCCGCCACCGGCGACGCCACGGCGCGGCGCCGGGCGCGCGAACTGGACGAGGCGCTGGGCGTCCTGTCCTCCTACGACGAGGGGACGGATCTCGTCCTGTTCTACAAGTACCTGCTGGTGCTCGAGGGCCATCCGGAATATGCGCTCAACTTCGAGCCGCGCGACGCGCTGTCGC
Source organism: uncultured Acetobacteraceae bacterium (assembly GCA_964434345.1). Taxonomy (GTDB): domain Bacteria; phylum Pseudomonadota; class Alphaproteobacteria; order CACIAM-22H2; family CACIAM-22H2; genus CAIOSQ01. Next base: position 4,313 of record CAYSUY010000044.1, on the reverse strand, counting down.
GCAGCCAGCGCCACCACGCCGAGACCCAGCTCCGGCTGTTCAAGGCGTGGTACGCATCATGGTCCGCGCAGCCCGCGTGAGGGCGCGGACGAAGCCGGCCATGCGGCGCGTCACGATTCCGCTTGCCTGGACGCGCGCGATGCATATAGTCCGCCGCAATAACGCTTAGGCCGTGTCTAGGCCAGCGCTGCGCAAGAAGAAAGCTGGCCAAGCGGCCGGCTTTTTTGTTGGCCCGGCGCCCAGCGCGCCCGCACCGGAAAGAAAGATCGTCGTTCGCAACGCATGGACCAACGTCAGGCGACCCTCGAGACACTGATCCAGCCGACCGTCGAAGGGCTCGGCTACGATCTCGTACGCGTTGTGGTCTCGGGCCGCCAGCGCCCGACGCTGCAGGTCATGGCCGAGCGGCGGGACCGCAAGGCGATGACGGTCGAGGATTGCGAGACGATCAGCCGCGCCATCTCGGCCAAGCTCGACGTCGAGGATCCGCTGCCCGACGCCTACACGCTCGAGGTCAGTTCGCCCGGCATCGACCGCCCGCTGGTGCGCCCCGCCGACTACGTCCGTTTCGCCGGCCATGTCGCCAAGGTCGAGAGCCGCGAACCGGTCGCCGGCCAGCGCCGTTTCACCGGCCGCATCCTGGGTGCCGACGACACCACGCTGCGCCTCGCCATCGAGACCGGCGAGATCGAGTTGCCGATCGCCGCCATCGCCCGCGCCAAGCTCGTCCTGACCGACGAACTGCTGCGCGCCGCGCAGGCGGGACACGTCACGCATTGAACCACCCCACAGGGACCTAGCCGCCATGGCCGAGACCAAGACAGCCTACAACCGCATCGAGATGCTGCAGGCCGCCGATGTCGTCGCGCGCGAGAAGTCGATCGACCGCGAGCAGGTGCTCGAGGCGATGGAGATGGCGCTGCAGAAGGCGGCGAAGGCCAAGTACGGGCCGGAGCACGACATCCGCGCCATCATCGACCGCACGACCGGCGAGACGCAGCTCTTCCGCTACCGGCTGGTCGCCGACCCGGTGGAGAACGAGTTCACGCAGATCAGCCTCGAGGCGGCGCAGGACATCCATCCCGACGCCAAGGTCGGCGACTTCCTCACCGACGCGCTGCCGGCGATCGACCTCGGCCGCATCAACGCGCAGACCGCCAAGCAGGTGATCGTGCAGCGCGTGCGCGACGCCGAGCGCGAGCGCCAGTTCAACGAGTACAAGGACCGCGTGGGCGAGATCGTCAACGGCATCGTCAAGCGCGTCGAGTTCGGCAACGTCACGGTCGATCTGGGCCGCGCCGAGGCGGTGCTGCGCCGCGACGAGACGATCCCGCGCGAGACCTTCAAGGTCTCCGACCGCGTGCGCGCCTACATCTACGACGTGCGCAAGGAGGCCCGCGGGCCGCAGATCTTCCTGTCGCGCACCCATCCGCAGTTCGTCGCCAAGCTCTTCGCGCAGGAAGTTCCCGAGATCTACGACGGCATCATCGAGATCAAGTCGGTCGCCCGCGATCCCGGAAGCCGCGCCAAGATCGGCGTGGTGTCGAACGACTCCTCGATCGACCCGGTCGGCGCCTGCGTCGGCATGCGCGGCAGCCGCGTCCAGGCGGTCGTGCAGGAGATCCAGGGCGAGAAGATCGACATCATTCCGTGGTCGCCCGATCCCGCGACCTTCGTCGTCAACGCGCTGGCGCCCGCCGAGGTCGCCAAGGTCGTGCTCGACGAGGACGACCATCGCATCGAGGTCGTGGTGCCCGACGACCAGCTGTCGCTGGCGATCGGCCGCCGCGGCCAGAATGTCCGCCTCGCGTCGATGCTGACGGGCTGGGCGATCGACATCCTGACCGAGGCCGAGGAATCCGAGCGTCGGCAGGAGGAGTTCCGTACCCGCTCCGCGCTGTTCGTCGAGGCACTGGATGTCGACGACGTGATCGCCGGACTGCTCGTGACCGAGGGCTTCACCAAGGTCGACGAAGTCGCGGCCGTCGCGGTCGAGGATCTCGGCGCGATCGAAGGCTTCGACGAGGCGATCGCCGAGGAGCTGCAGAACCGCGCCCAGGACTGGATCGCGCGCCGCGACGCCGCCTACGACGCCAAGCGCCGCGAGATGGGCGTCGCCGACGACATCGCCGCCTTCGAGGTCCTGTCGCCCGCCATGCTGGTGGCGCTCGGCGAGAAGGGCGTGCTGACGCTCGACGACCTCGCCGATCTCGCCGGCGACGAGCTGGTCGAGATCCTGGGCAAGGACGAGATGTCCGAGGAGACCGCCAACGCCATCATCATGAAGGCGCGCGAGCACTGGTTCGCCGGCGAGGAGCAGACCTGACCCGATGACAGCCGCAGCCGCAGCGCTCGACGACGACGTCCCGATGGCCGACAGCGAACGTCGCTGCCTCGGCACCGGGGAGGTGCGTCCGCGCGCCGGCATGCTGCGCTTCGTGGTGGCGCCGGACCCGGCGCTGGGGCTCGTCCCCGACCTGGCCGGCGATCTGCCGGGCCGCGGCCTGTGGGTGAGCGCGGACCGGTCCGCCCTCGAGCGCGCCCTGGCCCGTAACGCCTTCGCCCGCGCGGCGCGCGGACCGCTGCGCATCGCGCCCGACCTGGCTGCGCGCGTCGAGGCAGGGCTCGTCCGGCGGCTCGTCGACTGGCTCGGGCTGGCGCGCCGCGCCGGTGCCGCCGTCGCGGGTTTCGAGAAGACGCGTGCGGCGCTGGCGCGGGGACGGCTGGTCCTCATCGTCGCCGCCAACGACGCCAGCCCCGCCGAGAGCGCCCGCCTCGCCGGACCGGAAATTCCGCGTCTCGGGCTGCTGACACGCGACGAGCTCGGCCAGGCCTTCGGCCGCGACGCCCTCGTCAATATCGGCATCCTCAATGCCGGCTGGGCCGAGAGGCTCACCACCGAACACGCGCGCCTGGCCGGCTTCCGCCCAGCCGCGACCACCGACTGACCCGACAACCAGACGCCAATCACCCGATCGGACCGACGATGACCGACAGCAAGGACCAGGACATCAAGAAGCGGCTCGGCCTCGCCAAGCCCGGCACGCGGCTCGAGCTGCGCGCGCCGGCAGGGGGCGAGGCGGGACAGGTACGCCAGAGCTTCCCGCATGGCCGGACCAAGACCGTCCAGGTCGAGGTGAAGAAGAAGCGGATCGGCCCCCCCCTTCCCGGGCCATCCGCGAGCCTCGCGCCGGCGGCACCTGCCGCGAGCACGGCGCCCGCGCTCAGGGCCGGTGCGAGCGTGGCGTCCACGAGCCCCGTTGCTGCGAGCCCGGCGCCCGCCAGCCCGGCGCCTGCGAGCCCGGTGCCAGCCAGCCAGGTCGCCGTGAGCCCGGCGCCAGCCAGCCCGCCGCCCGCCAGCCCGGCACCTGTGAGCCCGGCACCTGCAAGCCCGGCACCTGCAAGCCCGGTGACCGCAAGTCCGGCGGTGGCCGCAAGCCAGCCGCCTGCGAGCCAAGCTCCCACAAGCCAGGCTGCCACAAGCCAGGCTGCCGCGAGCCCTGCGCCCGCAAGCCCTGCACCCGCAAGCCCGCCCCCCGCGCCCAGGCCCGCCACGAGCATGGGTGCCACCGGCAGAGGGCCCGCATCCGGCCCGACGCCGATGCCGCCGCCACGTCCGGCGCCCGGCTCGAAGCCCGCGGTGCTGCGCGTCCTGACCGAAGAGGAGCGCGCGGCGCGCCAGCGCGCCCTCAAGACCGCACACACGCTGCAACGTGCCGAGGAAGCCCGTCGCCGCGAGGACAGCGAGTCCGCGCGTGCCGCCGATGACGAGGCGCGTCGCCGCGCCGAGGACGAGGCACGTCGCCGCGCCGAGGACGAAGATCGCCAGCGCGTCGAAGCCGCGCTCCGCGTCAAGGCCGAAGACGAAAAGCGCAAGGCCGAGGAAGAAGCGCGCCGCAAGCAGGCCGAAGAGGACGCGCAGCGGCGCAAGACCGCCGACGCGACCGCCAAGGCCGCCGTCGCGAAGCTCGGCACCGCCGGCGCGGCCGAGGAAGAGGACAAGCCGCGTCCGCGGCGCCCCGGCATGCCGATGGTACCGGCCAAGAAGCCCACCCTCGCCCCCAAGCGGGCCGACGACCAGCGCCGCCCGATCGGCAAGGTCTCGCTGCAGCAGGCGTTGTCCGACGACAACCAGGTGCGCGCGCGGTCGCTCGCCGCGATCAAGCGCCGCGCCGCGAAGGACCGCCAGGGCATGATGGGCGCCCTGGCATCGCAGGCGAAGATCGTGCGCGATGTCGTCATTCCCGAGGCGATCACCGTGCAGGAGCTCGCCAACCGCATGGCCGAGCGCGGCGCCGACGTCGTCAAGACGC
>CAYSUY010000043.1:0-24869 GCA_964434345.1 uncultured Acetobacteraceae bacterium | reverse complement strand
ACGCGCTTCGTCACCGTGCGCTTCGGCAACGTGCTCGGCTCGACCGGCTCGGTGGTGCCGCTGTTCCAGCGCCAGCTCGCCGCGGGTGGGCCGCTGACGGTGACCCATCCCCGGATGGAGCGGTACTTCATGACCGTGCGCGAGGCTGTGGAACTGGTCCTCCAGGCCTCGGCGCTGGGCACGGGCGACGCTGCGGGCACCAGTGGCAAGCTTTTCGTGCTCGACATGGGCGCGCCGGTGCGAATCGCCGATCTCGCCCGGCGCATGATCCGCCTCGCCGGGCTCAAGCCCGACCATGACGTGAAGATCGTCTTCACCGGACTTCGCCCCGGCGAGAAGCTGGCCGAGCAGCTCTTCCACGCCGCCGAGCCGCTCGCCGCGACCACGGTCGCCGGGATCCAGCTGGCCGATCCGCGCGTCGCCGACGCCGCGGCGCTGGCCCGCGGCTTCGACGAGCTCGAGGCGCTGGCGCGCGCGGGCGACGAGGCCGGGCTGCTTGCCGTGCTGCGCCGCCTGATCCCGGAATTCGCCGCGGCGACGTGATGCGGGCTTGGCCCCGCGCCCCCGTTTCTTGCTAGAGGGTGGCGCATGGCGGCCAGGCCGCGCCGTCCTCCTTCCTCCGAGACCTGCGAGCTCCATCCATGGACAAGATCAAGATCGCCCGCGCCCTCGTCTCCGTGTCCGACAAGACGGGGCTCGCCGAGCTCGCCGCGTGCCTCGCACGGCATGGCGTCGAGATCCTCTCGACCGGCGGCACGGCGAAGGCGCTGCGCGAGGCGGGCAATCGCGTCGTCGACGTGTCGGAGCACACGGGCTTCCCCGAGATCATGGACGGGCGCGTCAAGACCTTGCATCCGAAGATCCATGGCGGGCTGCTCGCGCGGCGCGACGATCCCGCGCATGGCGCCGCGATGGCCGCGCACGCCATCGCGCCGATCGACCTGCTGGTGGTCAATCTCTATCCCTTCGAGGCGACGATCGCGCGCGGCGCCGATTTCGCGACTGCGATCGAGAATATCGACATCGGCGGTCCGGCGATGATCCGCGCCGCCGCCAAGAACCATGACGGCGTCGCGGTTCTGGTCGAGCCCGCCGACTACGCCGCCCTGATCGCCGAGATGGACGCGTCCGGTGGCGCGACGACGCTGGCGCTGCGCCGGCGGCTCGCGGCCGCCGCCTATGCGCGCACCGGCGCCTACGACGCGGCGATCTCGTCCTGGTTCGCGGCGCAGACCGGCGACGCCTGGCCCGCGCGCCTCGTGGTCGCGGGCGAACGGCGCGAGCTGCTGCGCTATGGCGAGAACCCGCACCAGACGGCCGCGTTCTACGCCGGCGGTCCGGCGCGGCCGGGCGTCGCCACCGCGCGCCAGCTCCAGGGCAAGGAGTTGTCGTACAACAACTACAACGACACCGATGCCGCCTTCGAGGCGGTGGCGGAGTTCGCGAACACGGCCTGCGTGATCGTGAAGCACGCCAATCCCTGCGGCGTGGCGCTCGGCGCGACGCCGCGCGAGGCCTATCTCAAGGCGCTGTCCTGCGATCCCGTGAGCGCCTTCGGCGGCATCGTCGCGTTCAACCGCACGCTCGACGCCGAGACCGCGGCGGACCTCGCAAAGCTCTTCGTCGAGGTCATCGTGGCGCCCGACGCGACGGAGGAGGCGCGGGCCGTCCTCGCCGCGAAGAAGAACCTGCGCCTGCTCGTCACCGGCGGCGTTCCCGACCCCGCGGCGCGCGGGCTGTCGCTGCGCACGCTGGCCGGCGGCTATCTCGTGCAGGACCGCGACGCGGGCCGCATCGGCCACGCCGAGCTGAAGGTCGTGACGAAGCGCGCGCCGGACGCGCGCGAACGCGACGACCTGCTCTTCGCCTTCGCGGTCGCCAAGCATGTGAAGTCGAACGCGATCGTCTATGCCCGGGACGGCGCGACGGTGGGCATCGGTGCCGGTCAGATGAGCCGCATCGATTCCTCGCGCATCGCCGCCTGGAAGGCGGCCGAGGGCGCGAAGGCCGCCGGCGAGGCGCAGAGCCGCGCCATCGGCTCGGTCGTCGCCTCCGACGCGTTCTTCCCCTTCGCGGACGGGTTGCTGGCCGCGGCCGAGGCCGGCGTCACGGCCGTGATCCAGCCGGGCGGCTCGATCCGCGACGCCGACGTGATCGCCGCCGCCGACGCCCAGGGCCTCGCGATGGTCTTCACCGGGATGCGCCATTTCCGCCATTGAGGCGGCCGGCGATCACACGTGCGGCGCGACCGTCCAGGCGTCGCCGGTGCGCCGTCGGCGACGCCTGGCCTCACCGCAGGGTTGAACCGCGGAATGGGATTTGCTCACATCCCCGTCCACTTTGTTCGGGGGGAACCGACATGACGACACGCACGACGATCGCGGCTTTCGCGGCCGTGATGGCCGCGACCATCGCCGGGCATGCGCCGGCGCAGGAGCGCAGCATCACTGTCGCCTGGTATGGCGGCAACTGGGGCGACGCGTTCAAGGCCTGCGTGGCGGATCCGTTCACCCGCGCGACCGGCATCCGCGTCAACGCCGAGATCGGCACCTCGACCGTGACGCTGGGCAAGCTCAACGCGCAGAAGGCGGCGCCCAGCATCGACGCCGCCTGGATGGACGGCGGAATCAGCGAGGTGGCGCATGACAACGGCGTCGTCGAGCATCTCGATCCGGCGCGGCTCAAGAATCTCGGCAATGTCGAATCGGCCGCGGTTTACAAGGCCGGTGGCGTGAATTTTGCGGTTTCCACCGGCTATTACGCCGTCGGCATCGTCTACAACAAGAGCAAGGTCAAGGCGGCACCGGAGTCCTGGAACGACCTGTGGAAGCCGGAATTCCGCGATGCGGTCACCCTGCCTTCGCCGTCGAATTCCGCGGGCGTTCCGCTCTTCCTGTTCCTGCACAAGATGTGGGGCCATCCTCCCGGCGACCTCGCGCCCACCGTCGCGCGCTACAAGGCGCTCAACGCCGGACTCTATTTCGACGCCTCGGGCGCCGCGTCCAACGCCTTCCAGACCGGCGAGATGATCGTCGGCGCGCATTTCAACGCCGCCGCCTGGGACCGCATCGACACGAACCTGCCGCTCGGCTTCGTCGTGCCCAAGGAGGGCGTGTGGGCGACCGATGCGCGCCTGCATCTCGTCAAGGGCTCGCCCAAGCGGGCGATGGCCGAGGCCTTCATCGACCAGGCCATGACGCGCGAGAGCGCGGCCTGCCTCGCCGAGAAACTCTATCTCGGCCCGGCGGTGACCGGCGTGGTCGTCGACGCGCGTACCGCGGCCAAGCTGCCCTGGGGCGAGAAGGGGTCGGTCAAGGATCTCAAGCTCTCCGACTGGGCGGAGGTCAACGCCCTGCGGCCGCGCATCGTCGACGTCTGGAACCGCGAGATCGCGCGCAAGTGACGGCGCCCGTCGCGGGCGCGGCGCCGCCGCTCCTCGACATACGGGACGTCGCGAAGCGGTACGGCCGCGTCGCGGCGCTCGCGGGCGTGTCGCTCGAGATCGGGCAGGGCGAGTTCGTCGCCCTGCTCGGTCCCTCGGGCTGCGGCAAGACCACGCTGCTGCGCTGCATCGCCGGCTTCGTCGCGCCGGATCGCGGCGTGATCGCGATCGACGGCGCCGACGTCACGGCGTTGCCGCCCCATCGTCGTCCGCTCAACACCGTGTTCCAGAACTACGCGCTCTTCCCGCACATGACCGTCGCCGAGAATGTCGGTTACGGGCCGGCGCGACGGGGTGTCCCGCGCGCCGAGATCGCGCGCGAGGTCGCGGCGGCGCTGGCGATGGTCGGGCTTGACGGGTTCGGTCCGCGGCGGCCGAACCAGCTGTCGGGCGGACAGCAGCAGCGTGTCGCCCTGGCGCGCGCGCTGATCAACCGCCCGCGGCTGCTGCTGCTCGACGAGCCCCTGGGCGCGCTCGATCTGAAGCTGCGCAAGCAGATGCAGCTCGAGCTCAAGCGGCTGCAGGCGCGGCTCGGGATCACGTTCGTGTTCGTGACCCACGACCAGGAAGAGGCCATGACCATGGCCGACCGCATCGTGGTGATGGAGGGCGGCAGCATCGCCCAGGCCGGTCCGGCGGCCGAGATCTATGCGCGCCCGTGCTCGCGCTTCGTCGCGGGCTTCATCGGCGAGGCCAATCTGCTCGACCTCGTCGCCGATCCAGACGGCCGGCTGCGCGCCAGGATCGGCGGCGCCGCGATCGTGGCGCCGCTCGCGGGCTCCGGGTCCGGCGTCGGCCTCTCGCGCGTCGGCATGCTCCGCGCCGAGGCTTTGCGCCCCGCGACCGCCGATGTTCCCGATGCCGTCGCGGCGACCGTCACCGACGTCGTCGATACGGGCGGCCAGGTGCTCGTCCATCTCGACGCCGCCGGCACCGCGCTGATGATGCGCCGGCTGGGGGATGCGCGGGCCGCGTTCTCGGCGGGCCAGCGTATCCATGTCGCCTGGTCGCCCGAGGCACTTCATGTCCTTCCCGAGCAGGCGGGATGACCAGACTGCCCGCGTTCCTCGGCGCATTACGGCGCGACATGCCCTGGCCGCTGCTGGCGGCGCCGCTGCTGTTCTTTGCCGCCTTCTTCGCGTTTCCGCTCGCCGTCGTCCTGGTGGCCAGCGCGACCGCCGCCGACGGCGGCGGCTTGACGCTCGCGCATTATGCCCGCGTGCTGCTGGACGCCTATCATTGGGACATATTGTGGCTCACGCTGCGCATCGCGTTCGTGACCACGGCGATCGCCATGCTGCTCGGCTATCCGTTGGCCTATTACCTCGTGCGCGTCGTCGAGGCCCGCTGGTTGCGGCGTGTCTGCGTCGTCCTTCTGGTGATCCCGCTCTTCACCAGCAACATCGTGCGGTCGTTCGGCTGGATGGTGCTGCTCGGTCGCGTCGGCATCGTCAACGAGACGCTTCAGGGCGCGGGGCTGATCGACCGGCCGATCCGCTTCCTCGGCTCGGAAACCGGAATCGTCATCGGGCTCGTCTACATCCTGCTGCCCTTCGTCGTGCTGACGACCGGCAACGCGATCGCCGCGATCGACCGCCGGCTCGAAGAGGCAGCGTCCGATCTGGGCGCCGGTCCGGCCCAGCGCTTCTTCACGATCGTCTGGCCGCTCAGCCTTCCTGGCCTGCTGTCGGGCGCCGTCATCGTCTTCACCCTGGCGGTCAGCGCCTATGTCACGCCGGCATTGCTCAGCAGCGGTCGCGTGACGGTGTTCTCGATGCTGATCTATCAGCAATACGCGTCGGTCTTCGACTTTCATTACGGCGGCGCGCTGTCGGTCGTGCTGCTGGCGGCTACGCTGCTTTTGCTCTGGGCGGCGGCGACCATCGACCCCACGAGGCGGCGGACATGATCACGCGCGTCGCCCTCGGCGCTGTCGCATGGCTGACGCTCGCCTATCTGGCGTTCCCGCTGGTCGTCATTCTCGGCGCGTCGCTGACCGCGACCGAGTTCCTCGCCTTTCCGCCGCGCGGATTGACGCTTGCCTGGTACGGCCGCGTCGTCGCCGATCCCAGCTATGTCGGTGCGTTCTGGACCAGCACCTGGCTCGCCGTGCTGGCCGCCGCCAGCGCGGTCGTGCTCGGGCTTCCTGCCTCGCTGGCGATCGCTCGCCACGATTTTCCGGGCAAGGCGGCGCTCGCCGCGCTCCTGATGTCGCCGCTGCTGCTGCCGCATATCGTCCTTGGAGCGGCGCTGCTGCAATACTGCGTGCAGGTCGGCATCGCACGCACCCCGCTCGCGCTCCTCGTCGGTCACACGGTGATCGTGGCCCCGTTCGTGATCCGCGCGGTCCTGCCGCTGCTGACCGCCGAGCAGCGCGCGCTGGAGGAGGCGTCGATGGACCTCGGCGCCGGGCCGTTCCAGACCTTCTGCCGGGTGACCCTGCCGCTGGTGCGAGGCGGCGTCGTCAGCGGCGCGCTGTTTGCCTTCATCTCGTCCTGGATCAACGTCGAATTGTCGATGTTCGGCACCACGGCGTCGATGACCACGGTGCCGGTGAAGCTGCTCAACCATGTCCAGTATCAGGTCGACCCGTTGATCGCGGCGGTGTCGGGGATCACCATCCTCGCCGCCGCGGCGGCCATCGTCGCGATCGACGTCGTCTTCGGCCTCGACCTGCTCGCCGAACGCAAATGATCCACCTCACGGAGTACAGCCATGCGTAGCCAGACCGCCATCGACGTGATCTACACCCACACCGAGGGCGAGCCGACCTGCATCGTGCATTCGGGCATTCTCTACCCGCCCGGTTCGAGCATCCTCGAGAAGCGCCGCTTTCTCGAGGCGAACTACGACTGGCTGCGCTGCGCGCTGATGCGCGAACCGCGGGGACATCGCGACATGTTCGGCGTGTTCCTGACCCCGCCCTCCGAGCCGGGCTTCGACGCCGGCATGATCTGGATGGACGGCACCCAGTACTCGCATATGTGCGGCCATGGCACGATCGCCCTGTCGATGGCCATGGTGGCGCTCGGCATGGTGCCGAAGGGCCCCGATGGCCGCACCACGATCCGTTTCGAGACCACCGCCGGGCCTGTCATCAGCGAAGTCGCGCATGAGGGCGACCGCAACCTCTGGACCCGGTTCGAGAACGTGCCGGCCTATGTCGCCGCGCAGGACATTCCGCTCGACCTGCCGGATGTCGGCCGGGTGAGCGCGGACATCGCCTGGGGCGGCAATTATTTCGGCATCGTCGACCTGCGCGGCAAGGGACTGAAGATCGGTCCGGAGAACGGCCGGCGCCTGTCCGAGCTCGGTGTCACGGCGCGCGAGATGCTGCGCGAGAAGATCCAGCTGCAGCATCCGACCCAGGGCCATATCACCAATTTCAACTTCGTCACGCTCTGGCACGAGCCGACGATCGAAGGGGCCTTCTACAAGAACGTGCATGTCTTCTCGGCCGGTCAGCTCGATCGCTCGCCGGGCGGTACGGGCACCTGCGCCATGATGGCCATGTTCCACGCCCGCGGGCGGCTGGGGCTTCAGGAGACGATCCGCAGCGAGGGCCTGCTCGGTACCGGAACCTTCGAGGGCTGCCTGCTCGGCGAGACGACGCTGGGTGCCGTGCGCGCCCTGCGGCCGACCGTGAAGGGCACGGCGAACATCCTGGGCACCGCGCGCTGGCTGATCGATCGCGATGATCCGGTCGGCGCCGGTTTCCTGGTCTCCTGAAGCGTGACCGCCGAGGGCTGAGACGCCTCAGACCTGGAGATCCCGATCGCTCGCGGCGGTGGCGCGTGGTCTGCGCTTGTGTCTGTGCGGATCATGCGCTCCCCGCGCGGGCCGGCGGCGGCCGGCGATCACGCGAGCGGCGCGACCGTCCAGGCGTCGCCGGAGCGCCGGAACGCGAGCGGGAGGGCGTTGCGGGTCAGGTCGGGGGCGAGGGCGACGTCGAGCATGCCCGCGACCACCTGCAGAACGCCGCCATGCGAAACGAGCAGTGTCTCGCCGGGGCCGCGCGCGAGGGCGCAATTGACGCCATCCGCCGCGCGCGCCACGAACGCGCCGAGCGTCTCGCCATTCGGCGGATCGGCGCGCCAGTCCAGCCCCACCGACGGCGTGCCGATCAAGTCCCCGAAAAAGCGCTCGCGCAGGCCGGGGACCGCGATGACCGGTTTTCCGGTTGCGGCGGCCACGCGGCCAGAGGTCAGCCAGGCGCGTGCCATGTCGCTCGCCGCGATCTGCGCGAAGTTCCGCCGCGCGAGGATCCGCGCCGCATGGTCGGCATCCGCGAAGCCCTCCGGCGCCAGCGGATCGTCGGGATGCTGGTAGACGCGGCCGATATTCCCGGCGGTGCGCCCGTGGCGCAGGAACAGGAAGCCGTCGACGCCCCGATGGAGACGGAAGGCGCTGGCCGCGGCGACGAGCGCACGCAGGCCACCGGGATCCGCCGCTGCGATGGTCGTGTCCGCGAGGCTGGTCATCGCGCCGCCGCCCCGTCGATGGGTGCGATCCGACCATAGGCGCCGGGATGGTCGGTGATGTCGAAATCGACGATCCCGTCGGGACGGATCAGGCTGCTGCGCACCCCCTGCGGGTCGAATTCGTGGAGAATGGCTGCGCAGGTCTTGTCGCCGACGCGCGACTGGATGGCGTCGGGCAGGATGAAGGCCGAGGATGGCGCCCAGACATGGCGACACGCGCCATGGTCACGGGCGACATGCTGATGCGAATGGCCGCAGGCGACGAGCTGCGTCGACACGCCGTCGAGCATGCCACAAAGCCGCAACCGGCCTTCTCGCGGCAGGTAGCGGTACAGGGGTTCGATGTCGTGTTCCGGCGCGTCGAGAAAGAGCGGCTTGTGGATCCATAGCGCGACGCGCAGAGCGCCGACATTCGCCAGGGCCGCTTCGAGGAAACGCCATTGCAGGTCCTCGTCTTCCAGCCCGGTGCCGAGCAGCTGCGCGTTCAGGGCGACGAAACGCCAGCCGGGAATGTCGAGCGACCACCAGTCGTGACCGAACAGCGCGCGCCAGACGGCGAGGGTCGCCGCCGTCACGGGCTGCTTGGGGGCGCGGCCGGGGTAGGGATTGTCGCCGATGTCATGGTTTCCCGGGATCGCCCGGTAGGGCACCGCCAGGCGGTCGTGGAGTTCGCGCGCGAAGGCGAGGTCGTCGGGACGGGCGACGCCGTCGAGCGCCACGTCTCCGGTGTTGACGACGAGATCCGGCCTCGTGGCCCCGACATGGCCAAGGATCGCCTCGACATTGGGAACGAAGAAGGGACGTTCCCGGCTGATATGCGTGTCGGAAATCTGCAGTACCTTGAAAGCCATGCGTGTTCCCCGCCTGACGTGAGTCGCGACGGCAGGATCGGCTGGTTTCCTTTGCGGCCGGGAGACCGTGTCGTGTCGTCCTCGTGACGGCGCATCGGTCGCGGCGCGGGGTGCGTCGCGCAAACGTCATGGTCGCGACGCCGTCGCGTCTCATCGCATGCGCATGTCTCGCTCCCGACGGTCATCGGCGGAAGGAAGGCGTTTCATGTCCATCGGACGCAGGCATCTGGTCGCGGCGGGCGCCGCGGCGATCGGGAGCGCCACGGCGGCGCGCGCCCAGCAGCGCATCGCGATCACCTTCATGCACTACCAGACCGGGACACCGGGCAAGATCCTGCGCGCGTTGCTCGACGCCTTCCAGGCCGAGAACCCTGATGTCGAGGTGCGCGACGTGTTCCGGCAGTCGGAGCAGATCACCGCCGAGTTGCAGGCGGCGATCGCGGCGCGCCGTCCGGTCGATGTCTCGCAGGTCATCGGCAAGAACATCATCTTCCATCTCAACAACCTGCCGGCGGTGCAGATCAACGCCGATCCTGCCGCGGATGCATGGCTGGCGCGCTACCTGCCCACGTTCCTCGACATCGGCCGGGTGGGGACGCGGATCTACGCGATCCCGCACAGCTACGGGACGCCGCTCGTCTACATCAACCGGGATCTGTTCCGGCAGGCCGGACTGGATCCGGAGCGTAGCCCCCGGACCTGGGACGACGTCGTCGAGGCGGCGAAACAGATCGTCCAGCGCACCGGGAAAGGTGGCGTGGCGCAGCTTCACGCCGCCAACAAGGACTACGGCACGATGCTGATGGTCACGAACGCAGGCGCGACCTACCTGGCGCGCGACGGGATGCGGGCGCTGTTCGACAGCCCCGAGGGTATCGCCGCCCTGCAGCTCTGGCAGGATCTCGCGGTTCGCCACCGGGTCATGCCGATCGCCAACGATCAGCAATGGACCGCCGCGTTCCAGGCCGGTCAGCTCGGCATGTACATCACCTCCTCCGCCGCGCTGCGCAGCTTCGTGGCTGCCGCGGAGGGTCGGTTCGAACTCGGCGTCGCGAACTATCCGCGCTTCGGCGAGCGGCCGCGGCGCACGCCGAACAGCGGCGCTGCGGTCATGGTCTTCGCGCCGGAGGGGCCGCGCCGCACGGCCTCGCTGCGGCTGCTCGAATTCCTCTCGCGCCGCGAGATCGCCAATCGCTGGTCGCGCGAGACCGGCTACATGCCGCTGTCGGTCGATCCGCTCGCCGATCCCGAGATGGCTCGCTACGCGCGCGAGTTTCCGCTCGTGCAGCCCTCGATCGCCCAGATGGCGGAGACGGTCGACACCGATCGCTGGCCGGCCTTCGGTGCGATCGAGGCCCAGACCGAGATCGCGAACATGATCGACGCCCTGTGGGCCGGGAAGGGGACGGCGGCCGACCTGGCGCCGCGCACCGTCGCGCGGGTCAACGAGATCCTCGCCCGCGCGAATGCCGGGCGCTGACGGTAGGCGCAATGCGGTCTTCCTGGGGGCAGGGGCGCGATCCCGAGCCTTACCTCTATCTGGCGCCGATGCTTGCGCTGCTGGCGGTGTTCACCTACTGGCCGCTGGTGCATACGGCCTATCTCAGCGTCGTGCGCTGGAACATGGCCCCCGGCGCGGCGATGCCGTTCGTCGGCTTCGCCAATTTCGCGTCGGTCACGTCCGGTAGCCTCTTCGCGGCGGCGAGCTACAACACCGTCATCTATCTCGCCGCGTCGATCCCGCTGAAGGTCCTGTTGCCGATCCCGATCGCCGTCTTCGTCTGGTCGCTGGGCGGGCGTGGCGCGGCGTACCGGACGATCCTCTTCCTGCCGACCCTGATCAGCTTCGTCGTCGTGTCCGTCGTCGTGCTCTGGCTCCTCAATCCGATGGGTGGCCATGTGCCCGCGCTGCTCGCGATGGCGGGCGTCGCGATGGGGAACCCGCTCGCCGACGCCGAGCGCGCGATCTGGCTCGTGATCGGCCTGTCGTCCTGGAAGGTCCTGGGCTTCCACGTCCTGATCTACGTCGCCGGCCTGTCCGCCATCCCGCGCGACCTCGTCGAGGCGATGCGCATCGACGGGGCGGGGGATTGGCGGATCCTGCGCAGCCTGATCTGGCCCTTGCTCGGGCCGACCACGCTCTTCGTCCTCATCTCGACGATCCTGTTCACCCTGCAGCAATGCTTCACGCCGATCGACATCCTGACGCAGGGCGGACCGAGCAACGGCACGACCAACCTTTTCTACATGGTCTACCAGCTGGCGATGCGCAGCTTCGACATCGGCGGAGGCGCTGCGGGAACGGTGATGCTGTTCGCGCTGCTCCTGCTGCTCGTCGCGGCAAAGTTCTCCCTGCTCGACCGCCGCGTCGCGTACGAGCGATGAGCGAGGCCGCATTCCGTCCCTCGCCCGGCTGGCGTCTCGCCGGCCATGCCGTCCTCGTGGCGTTGTGCCTCAGCGTGGTCGTTCCGATGGCGATCGTTCTCGGCACCTCCTTCAAGGTGCCGAACGAGGTCTATCGCCTGCAGCCCTGGCCGGACGCGCCGAGCATGGAAAATTACGCGCGGCTCTTCGGAGAGCGCGCCTTCGGCACCTATGTCTGGAACAGCGTCGCCACGACGGCGCTGCGCGTCGTCGGCGAGCTGGTGATCGCGCTGCTCGCCGCTTACGCCTTCGCGCGCTGGAGCTTCCGTGGCCGCGACGCGCTCTTCGTCCTGGTGCTGGCCGCCATGATGGTGCCGCCGCAGCTGACCATGATCCCGCTCTATCTGCTGATGGCGGAGCTCGACTGGTTCGACACCTGGACGGCGCTGATCGTTCCCCATCTCGCGATGCCCTACGCGGCCTTCCTGCTGCGTCAGCATTTCCTGTCGATCCCGCGCGAACTCTACGAGGCCGCGCGCATGGATGGTGCCGGAAGCTGGACCACCTTGTGGCACGTCGCGGTGCCGAATATCGGGCCCGCGATTGCCGCGATCGCCATCGTCCTCGCGATGGACAGCTGGAACGAATATTTCTGGCCGATGCTGATGAGCACGGAGCCCGCATCGCGGACCGTCCAGATCGGGCTGCGCGAATTCGTCGAGGAGGAATTCGGCAATTACGGCGGGCTGATGGCGGGGGCCGTCCTCGCGAGCCTGCCGATGCTGCTTCTCTTCTTCCTGTTCCAGCGGCGGATCGTCGACACGTTCGTCTCGAGCGGCGTGAAGGGCTGACGCCCTCCCTCGACAGGAGCGGCGGCACGACGACCAGCCTCCTGCCGCTGCCGTGGCGCAGGTCCCGTGCGCCCTGCGCCTGATCCTCTCGCGGGACCTGGAAGAAACCGGTCGGGCTGCCCGTTCTTGACAGGTCGGGTTTGCAGCGGATAACCGGAGATCAGGGATGTCTTCACCATCGCTCGCCGCCATCGAGGCGCGGGTCCCGAGAGGCGAAATGTCAGAACAGAGGACGCCACAGGCCCCGGAATGGGTGCATCTGCTGGCCCGAATCACCCGGCGCTTCCATCCGAAGGGCACCGACCGGATCGTGCGGATGCTCTATCCGCCGGGCAACGCGCGACCGATCCGCTCGGTCGTCGATTACGACGACGGATTGCTGTTCCACTGCGACACCCAATCCTTCCTCGAGTGGTATATCTTTTTTTACGGCGCCTTCCGGCCCGAGGTGTCGAAGCTGATCAACCGCATGCTGCGCCCTGGACAGGTCGCGCTCGACATCGGCGCGAATGTCGGCATGCATTCGGTGATCATGGCCAATCGCGTCGGCCCGACCGGTCATGTCGTGGTGTTCGAACCCGACCCGCATCCGATGGGACGTCTGCGGCGCAACCTTACGCTGAACGGGATCGACTGGGTCACGACGGTCGAGGCCGCGGTTTCGGCGCGCAGCGAGGTGCGCAACTTCTATCTGCACGACGATTCGATCGGCAATTTCGCCAATGCGAGCCTGGTGGCGGCCAATGTCGGCAAGGACACGCCGTCGGTCCAGATGCCGGTGGTGGCGATCGACGAGTGGCTGGCGCAGAACCCGTTGCCGCGCGTCGACCTCATCAAGCTGCTCGCCCAGGGCGAGGAGTACAACGCGCTGCTCGGCATGCGCGGGCTGATCGAGCGCGACCGGCCGAAGATCTTCTTCCTCTACGAGCCCAGCTACTGGCACCGCCAGGACCTGGAGCTCATGGACGCCGTGAATTTCTTCAAGGCCTATGGCTATTCGGTCCAGGAAGTCGAGTTCCGCGCGCGCCGCGAGGTCGTGGGCGAGATCGACAAGGGCCAGGTCTTCCTCGCGACACCGTGACGCCGGCGCCGCGGCGCCGATGCGTCAGCGCCGCACCCGGATATCGACGCGTCGTCCCTCGAGCGGCATGGCGCCCGCGCGCTCCGCCGCGCCGCGCACGGCGATGGCCATCCGGCGCGGATCCACGCCGGCGGCCTGAAGCGCCGCCGCCACCGCGCTCGCGCGACGGG
Source organism: uncultured Acetobacteraceae bacterium (assembly GCA_964434345.1). GTDB lineage: Bacteria > Pseudomonadota > Alphaproteobacteria > CACIAM-22H2 > CACIAM-22H2 > CAIOSQ01. The sequence continues at coordinate 11,629 of CAYSUY010000043.1, read as the reverse complement.
CGGCAAGCACGACATTCTCCGACCCGTCGTCGCGCCGATTGGCGAAGGCGTCGATGGCGACCGCTTTCGGCCGGTCGGCGGCGATCTCTCCCGCCAGCCGCAGCAACACGTCGCGGGCCGACGGGTCGAGCGCGTCCGAATCGGGCGCGAAGAAGACGCTATGCGTGTGGTCGGGCTCGTGCGGAACCGCACAGCCACCCGACGCGGCCATCGCGGCGGCGAGGATGAACGCGGTGCGTCGGGAAAGGATCATGTCACGGTCTTCGTGATCGGAATGGAGCGGGAGAAGGGGTTCGAACCCTCGACCCTCACGTTGGCAACGTGATGCTCTACCACTGAGCTACTCCCGCGGGCGCCATTCCGGGGCCGCGCGCGCCGCGGCAGGACCGCGTCGGCGAAGCGGGGCGGATAATAGCCAGGACCGATCGGAATGCAAGCGCTCGCGCGTGGTGTCTCGTCATGCGTCCCCGGGACATCTCCGCGCGGGGTTGTCATGGCGCCCGGGACGGTCCATGTGTTGTCGGTGCGCGCCGGGGGGCGAACGCGGCACCGTCGCCGCGCCCGCGGACCCGATGCCGGCGGCACGACACCGACCGCGACACAGAACGGTTTCGAGAGGCAACATGGAAACGCTGATCGGCGGCCGCGCCGCCGCCACGCCGAGCGACCTCATCAAGGACGGCACCGACGAGAGCTTCGAGCAGGATGTGCTTGTCGCTTCGCAGGCGACGCCCGTCATCGTCGATTTCTGGGCGCCCTGGTGCGGACCGTGCAAGCAGCTCGGCCCGATCATCGAGAAGGTCGTGAAGGAAGCGAACGGCGCCGTGAAGCTCGTCAAGATCAACACCGACGAGCATCCCTATTTCGCCCAGCAGCTGCGGGTCCAGTCGATCCCCGCCGTCTACGCGTTCAAGGGCGGCCGGCCGGTCGACGCCTTCGTCGGCGCGCTGCCGGAAAGCCAGATCCGGCAATTCGTGAAGAAGCTCGGCGGCGCCGCGGCGCCGTCCCCGATCCAGCAGGCGCTGGAGCAGGCCAAGGAAGCGGCCGAGGCCGGTGACACCGGCACGGCCAGCGCGATCTACGGCCAGATCCTGGCACATGAGCCTGGCAACGCCGCCGCCGCGATCGGCCTCGCGCGCTGCCATGTCGATGGCGGCGACACCGAGCGTGCGCGGCAGCTTCTCGACGCCCTGCCCGCCGACGCGCGCAAATCCGCCGAAGCCCAGCAGCTGCTGACGCAGATCGAACTCGCGTCCCAGGCCGCGCAGGCCCAGGGCGAGGTCGCCCAGCTGCTCGAGAAGATCGCCCACGATCCCAATGACCATCAGTCGCGTCTCGACCTTGCCATCGCGCTCTTCGGCGGTGGCCAGCAGGAGGCGGCGATGGACCAGTTGCTCGAGAGCTTCAAGCGCGATCGCGCCTGGAACGAGGCTGCCGCACGCAAGCAGCTGATCAAGTTCTGGGAGGCGCTCGGTCCCACCCACGCCCTGACGGTCTCCGGTCGGCGCCGGCTGTCGTCGATGATGTTTTCCTGATCATGTCCCGGGGTGCCTCGCCGATGGCGGCCGGCGGCGGGCAGGATCCGGCCTGGATCCTGCCCGAGATCATCCCGGTCTTTCCGCTGCCGGGCGTTCTGCTCCTGCCGGGCGGCCGCCTGCCGCTGAACATCTTCGAGCCGCGCTACGTGGCGATGATCGACGATGCGCTCGGCGCGCCGCAGCGCGCGATCGGCATGATCCAGCCGCTCGACGCCGAACGCGGGCAGACCGCGCCCGGCCTCTATCCGATCGGCTGCCTCGGGCGGATCACTTCCTTCGCCGAGCACGATTCGGGGCGCTATCGCTATCTCATCACGCTCACCGGCATGTGCCGCTTCACGATCCGCGAGGAGATGGCGGAGCAGCGCGGCTACCGGCGCATGCGGGTCGACTACGATCCCTGGCGCGGCGATCTCGATGCCCAGGCAAGCGTCACGGGGGTCGACCGTGACGCGATGCTGCGCACCATCAAGCGCTATTTCAAGACCAACGACATCGCCGCCGACTGGGAGGCGATCTCGGACACGCCCGACGACCGGCTGATCACCACCCTGGCCATGGTCTGTCCCTTCTCCGCGAACGAGAAGCAGGCCCTCCTCGAGGCGCCCGATCCCGGGGCGCGCGCACGGACGCTCATCGCCCTGATGGAGATGGCAGCGCTGCGCGGCGGCGAGAGCGACGATCGCCCCCGTCATTGACCGCGACCGGAGTCCCCGCATGAGCGAGCCATCCATCCCCTCGGGCATCGATCCGAAGCTGCTCGAGATCCTTGTGTGCCCGCTCACCAAGCAGGCGCTGCACTACGATCGCGCGCGCCAGGAACTGGTCAGCGCCGCCGCCGGTCTCGCCTTCCCGATTCGCGACGGGATCCCGATCATGCTCGTCGACGAGGCGCGCCGCCTCGACGACGCCGCCTGAGGGCGCGGCGCCATGAGCGGCTTCGCACCGGCGCATTGGCCGGTCGAGATCCGCCTGCGCAAGGCGGAGAAGGAATTGGAGGTCGCATTCGACGACGGCGTCCGCTTCGTCTATCCCGCCGAATTGCTGCGCGTCGAGAGCCCCTCGGCGGAGGTCCAGGGTCATGGCGCCTCGCAGAAGCAGATCGTCGCGGGCCGCCGCCATGTCGGGATCATCGCGGTGGAGCAGGTCGGCAATTATGCCATCCGGATCCGCTTCGACGACCTCCACGATACCGGGATCTTCTCGTGGCAGTATCTGCGCGAGCTCGGCGAGGACCGCGACCGGATCTGGGCCGAATATCTCGCCAATCTCGAGGCGCGCGGCCTGCGTCGCGAGCCGCGGGACGCGCCAGCCGGCTGAGCGGCGGCACGGGCGGCGCGATGGCCGGTCCCTTCGCCGTCGTGGATGACCTGCGCCGCGCCGCCGGCTGGGTCGGTGCGCGGGCCCGGTCGGCGCGCCGCGCCGCCGAGGCGGCGCTCGGCCGCGATCACCTGCGGGTCGCCATCACCGGCCTGTCGGGCGCCGGCAAGACCGTCTTCACGACCAGCCTGATCCATGCGCTGCGCCATGGCGGAGCAAACCCCGCCGCGCTGCCGCTTTTCGCCGGCGCGCTCGGCGCGACCGGGTGGAGCGCTCGCATCGAGACGCTGCCCGGCGTACCGGCCTTCCCCTATGTGGAGAATCTCGCCGGGCTCGTCGCCGATCCGCCCGCCTGGCCGGAACCGACGCGCGCCTCGTGCGGGGTGCGTCTGATCCTGGAGACCGCCGCCGCGTCGCCGCGCCGGGTGACGCTTGACGTCGTCGACTATCCCGGCGAGTGGCTCCTCGACCTCGACATGCTCGATGACGACTACGCCGCCTGGAGCGCGCGGGTCCTCGCGCGGCTGCAGGCTCCGGGTGGCCTCGCCGCGGAGGCGACCGGTGCGTGGCTGGGTCAGGCGCTGGCCGTGGCGGCCGATGGCGCCGCCGCCGGCGTGGTCGTCGCCGCCTATGGCGCGATGCTGGCGCGGCTGCGCGCGGCGGGCATGCTTCATCTCGCCCCGGGGGGATTGCTGGTCCCGCCCGGCGCTGCCGCTGCCGCGCCTCCGCCGCCCGCGCCGCTGCCGGCCGCGCTTGCCGGCGGCGCGTCGTCCTGCCCTTCCATGCGCGCCACGTCGCGCCATTCGACCGGCAGATCGTGCTGTTCGACGTCATCGGCGCGCTGGGCCGCGGTCCAGCCGCCCTCGCCGACGCGCGCGCCGCGCTGCTCGCCGCGCTGGAGGCCTTCCGCTACCGCCGCGTGCCGCTGCTCGACCGTGTGCGCGCGCGCATCGACCGCGTGCTCGTCGTGGCGACCAAGATCGACCATGTCACCACGGGCCAGTATCTCAACGCGCGCGCCCTCATCGAGGAGATCTTCGCGGGCACGGGTTGGGCGGCGCCGATGGCGCGTGGTCGCCTGCGCTTCGACGTCATGGCGGCCATTCGCGCCACCGAGGATGGCTGGATCCGCCGCGACGGGGCGCAGCGCGCGGCCCTGCGCGGCATTCTTGCCGGTGACGCGGGCGCGCTGCGTACGCTGGTGCCGAGCGATGTCCCGCCGGTCGCGCCGCGCGCGGCGGATTGGCCGGCGGGCGGCTTCGTCTACGCCGATTTCGCGCCGCCCGACCTGTCGGGTCACCGCGAACGGCCGTTCCCGGGCATCAATCTCGACAAGGCGCTCGATCATCTGGTGGGGGACCGGCTGCGATGACCACGCGCGATCCGCAGCCCATCGCGCCCGGCCTCTACGATCCCGCCGAATTCGTCGCACGCGCGCCGCGCGCCGCCGGCGCGGAGGCGCCGGACGCGCTCGATGCCGTTCCCCAGCCGACGCTGCGGTCGACGCCCTGGCGTCGCCGCTTCGGCTGGCTCTGCCTCGCGCTGGTCGCGTTCGTCTCGCTGCTGCAGGCGGTGCGCTTCGTGGCCGAGGCCGCCTCCCTCGCGCCCGGTCTGGGCTGGGTGGCGGCGACGCTGCTGGCCGCGACGCTGACGGCGGGGATCGCCTGGGTCCGCCACGAAGTCGCGGAATATCGTCGCATCGCGGCGGTGGAGGCGCTCCAGGACGAGAGCGCGCGCCTGCTGTCGGAGGATCGCGCCGGCGCCGCCGACGCGTGGTTCGCCGCGATGACGACGCAGCTCGCCGGGAGCCCGGGGGCGATGCCCGGCCTCGCGCGGTTCCAGGCGATGACGGTCGAGACCTATGCCGCGCGCGACGCTCTCGGCCTGTTCGAGCGCGAGGTGCTGACCGCGCTCGACCGCGCGGCGATGGCGGCGGTCGGCCGCGCGGCCCGCGACACGGCGCTCGGCACGGCCGCGAGCCCGCTCGCGCTGCTCGACGCGGCGCTCGTCGTCGCACGCTCGCTGCGCATGATCCGCGAGATCGCCGCGATCTACGGCTTCAGGCCGGGTGGGCTCGCCGCGCTCGGCCTGCTGCGCCGCGTGATCGTCCAGGCGGTGGGCGTGGCCGGTGCCGACCTCGCGGGCGAGCTCACGGCAGAGATGCTGGGCGGGCTCGGTCACAAGGTGGCGGGTACGGTCTCGGCGCGGCTCGGCGTGGGCCTGTTCGCGGGGACGCGGGTCGCGCGCCTCGGTCTCGCGACGCTCCGGGCCTGCCGCCCGATGCCGTTCCTGGCCGAGCCGCCGCAGCTCGCGCAGATCCTGCGCCGCGCCTTCTCCGGATCGTGAGCCCGCGACCGGTCAGAGAGGCTCGCCGCGCACCAGCCGCGGCAGATCGCCGACGACGCCCATGGCGTGGCGCATGAGCAGGCGCTTGAGCGGCGCGATGCGGTCGACCGCGGCGAGGCCGATGTCGCGTGCGAGGCGCAGCGCGGGGATGTCGTTGGAGAACAGGCGGTTCAGCGCGTCGGTGACCGCCAGCAGCGACATCGTGTCGACGCGCCGCCAGCCGGCGTAGCGTGCGAGTACGTCCGGAGCACCGATATCGAGCCCCACCCGCGCCGCGTCGACGACGCATTCGGCGAGGGCCGCGACGTCGCGCAGGCCGAGGTTGAAGCCCTGGCCCGCGATCGGATGGATCGCATGCGCCGCGTCGCCCGCCAGCGCGAGGCGCGGCGCGACATAGCTGTCGGCATGGACGATCTCGAGCGGATAGGCGAAGCGCCGCCCCTCGGGCCTCAGGGTGCCGAGCCAGGGGCCGAAGCGCCGCTCGGCCTCGGCGGCGAAGGCGTCGTCGTCGAGGGCCATCAGCCGCGGGACGATGGCCTCGCGCTCCGTCCAGACGATCGAGGAGCGATGCGCGCCGCCGACATCCGGCAGGGGCAGCATCGCGAAGGGGCCCGCGGGCAGGAAGCGCTCGTGGGCGACGTTGGCGTGCGGCAAGTCGTGGCGCAGCGTGGCGACGATCCCGCTCTGGCCGTAACGATGGGTGAAGGTGGAGATCCCGGCCGCGTCGCGCACGAAGGACCGCTTGCCGTCGCAGCCGACCACCAGGCGCGCGGCGATCCGGCTGCCATCGGCGAGGACGAGGCGCCGCGCCGCGGGTCCGTCCGCGATCGCGGCGACGCCCATCGGGGCCAGCCAGTTCAGCCGCGGGCGTGTCGCCGCGGCGGCCTGCAGCGCGCGGCGCGTGTACCGGTTCTCGACGATGTAGCCGAGCGGATGGTCGGCGACATCGGCATGGTCGTAATGGAGGAACAGGCGCGACGTGCCGTCCGACACGCGGATGTCGTCGATCGCCGCGGCATGCGATCCGAGCGCGTCCCAGATCCCGAGCGCCGCGAGCACGCGTTGCGATCCCCAGGCGATCGCCGAAGAGCGTCCGTCCGCGGCGTCGGCGGCGGTGTTGGCCGGGGTCTCGCGGTCGACCACGATCACCTCGAGCCCGGCGCCGGCGAGGGCGAGGGCGAGGCTGAGGCCGACCAGACCGCCGCCGACGATGGCGACGTCGCAGCTTCGGTCGTCGGACATGGAATGCGCTCCGGTCATCGCGCAGGAGGCATGCCGCATGGCCGCCGCGATGTCCAGCCGGGCGATCGTGCGCCGCGGCACGCGTCTTGAATGGACCGGACCATCGAAGCCCGGCGCCCTCGCGCCGGCCGGACGCAAGGAAAGGGTCGTCGCATGAAAATGGTCATGGCCATCATCAAGCCGTTCAAGCTCGACGAGGTGCGCGAAGCGCTCACCGAACTCGGGGTCCAGGGGCTGACGGTCAGCGAGGTGAAGGGTTTCGGCCGCCAGAAGGGGCAGACCGAGATCTATCGCGGCGCCGAGTATCAGGTGAGCTTCCTGCCGAAGGTGAAGATCGAGGTCGCGGTCGCGGACGCGGTCGTGGCGCGTGCGGTCGAGGCGATCCAGAAGGCGGCCGCGACCGGCAAGATCGGCGACGGGAAGATCTTCGTGTACGAGCTCACCAGCGCGGTGCGCATCCGCACCGGCGAGCGCGATGGCGATGCCCTCTGATTGAGCTGCCTAAAAATAAGGCATCACCCCGCCCCCGATTCTGCCCGATCCTTGTGCAACGACGCTGCTCCATCGCCGCGTCAGGGCGCGGATCGCTGGCACGGAAATTGAGTGGACGGGACGAAAGCGCGAAGCCGCGCCGCCGGCCGGGGGCCGGACGGCGCCACGACAGAAGGAGACTTCCGATGTTTGCGATCATGTCCCGACCGGCGCGCGCCGGTCTCGCGGCCGGCCTCGCCGCGATCCTGCCGGCGCTGCCCGCGCTGGCGGCCGACGCCAAGATCGATTCCGGCGACACGGCGTGGATGCTCACCTCCACGGCGCTGGTGCTGATGATGGCGATCCCGGGCCTGGCGCTCTTCTACGCCGGGATGGTGCGCAAGAAGAACGTGCTGGCGATGATGATGCAGTGCTTCGCCATCTGCAGCCTCGCGACCATCTTGTGGATGGTCGTCGGTTACAGCCTCGCCTTCGGGGAAGGCAGTTCGGTCGTCGGCGATTTCTCGCGCGTGCTGCTGGGCGGCATCGGGTGGGAGAAGCCCTTCACGCTGGGCAGCGGCGACGGCGCGGTGGCGACCACGATCCCCGAGGTCGTCTACATGATGTTCCAGATGACCTTCGCGATCATCACGCCGGCGCTGATCTGCGGCGCCTTCGCCGACCGCATGAAGTTCTCGGCCATGCTGTGGTTCATGGGCGCTTGGCTGCTGGTGGTCTACGCGCCGGTCGCGCACATGGTCTGGCATCCCTCCGGCTGGATCTTCGCCTCGGGCGCGCTCGACTTCGCCGGCGGCACCGTCGTGCACGTCAACGCGGGCATCGCGGGCCTCGTCGCGGCGATCGTGCTGGGCAAGCGCCGCGGCTACGGCCACGACAACATGGCGCCGCACAACCTCGCCCTCGCGGTGATCGGCGCCTCGCTGCTCTGGGTCGGCTGGTTCGGCTTCAACGCCGGTTCGGCGGCGGCGGCTGGCGGTCGTGCCGGCATGGCGATGGCGGTGACGCAGATCGCGGCGGCCGGTGCGGCGCTCGCCTGGATGTTCGCGGAGTGGGGCATGCGCGGCAAGCCGTCGGTGCTCGGGATCATCTCCGGCGCGGTCGCCGGTCTGGTCGCGATCACGCCGGCCTCTGGGTTCGTGATGCCGGGCGGCGCGCTGATCATCGGCGTGGTCGCGGGGCTCATCTGCTTCTGGGCGTCGACGAGCCTGAAGCGCAAGCTTGGCTATGACGACTCGCTCGACGTGTTCGGCGTGCATGGCGTGGGCGGTATCGTCGGCGCCATCCTGACCGGCGTCTTCGCGGTCGGCGCGCTCTCGGCGACCGAGGCGACCCCGGCCGGCTATCAGGGTCTGCTGGAAGGCAACGCGGCGCAGATGATCACGCAGCTGATCGCGGTCGGCTTCACGGTCGTCTACACCGCGGTCGTCAGCTTCGTGATCCTGAAGATCGTCGACGCCACGATCGGGCTGCGCGTCGCCGACGACGAGGAGCGTGACGGCCTGGACATCTCGCTGCACGGCGAGACGATCCAGTAAGCGCGCGGTGAAAACGGCCCCCGCCCGGCTCGGCCGGGCGGGGGTTTTCGTGTGTCCTCCGCATCGCGTCGTCGGGGCTGTCTTCCGCCGCGGATTTCGTCATGATCGCCGTACGATCATCGACCGGCGAGGATAGCGGTGGCCATGCAGGACGACGGGGCAGGAGATATCGGCGACCTTGGCGCGCTGCCGCTGGGGCATCCGGCGCGGCGCCTTTTCGCCCTCGATCCCGAGGCCGATTTCCTCAACAACGGCTCGTTCGGCGCCTGTCCGCTGCCGGTGACGGCGGCGCAGGACGCGATCCGCCGCGAGGTCGAGCGCCAACCGGTGGCCTTCTTCGCCGACGAGGCGCCTCGGCGCATCCGGGCCGCGGCGGGGCGGCTCGCCGCCTTCCTGGGCGCCGCCGCCGACGATGTCGTCTTCGTCGAGAACGCCACAGCTGGCATGAACGCCGTGCTGCGCAGCCTGCGTTTCGAGCCTGGCGACGAGATCCTGACCACCGACCATGTCTACGGCGCCGTGCGCCAGGTGTTGACCCATCTCGAGCGCCAGCACGGCGTGGTGACCGTGGAGGCGCGTCTGCCGTGGCCGGTCACGGGCGAGGACGAACTGGTCGCCGCCGTCGAGTCGCGCATCACCGAGCGCACGCGCCTTCTGGTGGTCGATCACATCGCCTCGCGCAGCGCGCTGATCCTGCCGGTGGCGCGACTCGCCGCGATGGCGCGCGCGCGCGGCCTCCAGGTCCTGGTCGACGGCGCCCATGCGCCGGGTCAGATCCTGCTCGACGTGCCCGCGCTGGGCGCCGACTGGGTGGTCGGCAATTGCCATAAATGGCTGTTTGCGCCGCGCGGCGCGGGCTTCCTCTGGGCGCGCCGCGGCGCCCAGGAGGCGCTGCACCCGCCGGTGATCTCGCATGGCTACGGACGCGGCTTCGTCGCGGAATTCGACTGGATCGGCACGCGCGACCTCAGCGCCTGGCTGGCCGTGCCGGCCGCGATCGACTTCCTGACGGCGCTTGGCGTCGAGCGGGTGCGCAACCGCAACCATGTCCTGGCGATGGCGATGGGCGAGACGATCGCCAGCGCCTGGAGCACCGGGCTCGGCGCGCCCCGCGACATGTACGGCGCCATGGTGACGATTCGCGTGCCCGGGTCGGCGCCGGCGACCTGGGAGGCCGGCGGCGCGTTGCGCCAGCGCCTGTGGCGCGAGCATCGGGTCGAGGTGCCGGTGATGCCGGTCGGCGATGCGCTTCATGCGCGCATTTCAGCCCAGATCTTCAACGTGCCGCAGGATTATCGCCGCCTCGCCGCGACGTTGCCGGCGCTCGCGGCGGCGCTGTGAGGCCAGGAGGGACCATCATGTCCAGGACGCTGCTGCTCGCCATCGACCAGGGAACGACCTCGACGCGCACGATCCTGTTCGGCGCCGACGGACGCGCGCGGGCCAGCGCCCAGGAGGAATTGCCGCAGATCTATCCGCGCCCCGGCTGGGTCGAGCACGACGCGGAGGAGATCTGGCGTGCGACCCAGGCGACGCTGCGGGCGTGCCTGGCGCGCGCCGGCGCACGCGCCGCCGACATCGCCGGGATCGGCATCACCAACCAGCGCGAGACGACGGTGATCTGGGACCGCGCCACGGGCCGACCGATCCACAACGCCATCGTCTGGCAGGATCGCCGTACCGCGCCCTGGTGTCAGCGCATGAAGGCGGAGATCGGCGACGAGGCGCTCGGCGCGCGTACCGGCCTGCTCTTCGACGCGTATTTCTCCGGCTCGAAGATCGCCTGGCTGCTCGACAGCGTCGATGGCGCGCGCGCGGCGGCCGAGGCTGGCCGGCTCGCCTTCGGCACGATCGACAGCTTCCTGCTCTGGCGCCTGACCGGCGGCGCGGTCCATGCCACCGATGCCACGAATGCGTCGCGTACGATGATCTTCGACATCGCGCGCCAGGATTGGGACGACGACCTGCTGCGCGCCTTCCGGATCCCGCGCGCGCTGCTGCCCGAGGTTCGCGACTGCGCCGGCGCTTTCGGGATGACCGCGCCCGGTCTGATCGACGGTACGGTCGCCATCGCCGGCATTGCGGGCGACCAGCAGGCCGCCGCGATCGGTCAGGCCTGTTTCGAGCCGGGCATGGTCAAGAGCACCTATGGCACCGGCTGCTTCGTGCTGATGAACACGGGCGAGAAATTCCTGCGCTCGCGCAACCGCCTGCTCTCGACCGTGGCGGCGCGGCTGTCTGGACGTACGACCTATGCGCTCGAAGGCAGCATCTTCGTCTCCGGCGCCGCGGTGCAATGGCTGCGCGACGCGCTGCGGATCATCCAGGCCGCGCCCGATACCGAGGCGCTGGCGCGTTCGCTGTCCGGCAATGACGGCGTCTACATGGTGCCGGCCTTCGTCGGGCTCGGCGCGCCCTGGTGGGATCCCGACGCGCGTGGCGCCATCCTGGGCCTGACGCGCGATTCGGGTATCGCCCATATCGCGCGCGCCGCGCTCGAATCCTGCGTCTACCAGACCCAGGATCTGATGGGCGCGATGCGTGGCGACGGCATGGAGGAACTCCAGGCGATCCGCGTCGATGGCGGCATGGCCGTCAACGACTGGTTCGCGCAGTTCCTCGCCGACCAGCTTGGCCTCCCGGTCGAGCGTCCGGCCGTGACCGAGACCACCGCGCTCGGCGCCGCCTGCCTCGCGGGGCTCGGCACCGGCGTCTACGGCTCGACCGCCGATATCGCCGCGCGCTGGCGGTGCGAGCGCCGTTTCGAGCCGGTGGGCGACGCGGCGGCGCGCGCGGCGCGTCATGCCGGCTGGCGCGACGCGGTCGGGCGTGTCCTGACCCGCGGGTGAGGGGCCGGCGGCTGTGCTGGCCGGTTGCCGGTAGGCGGTGGCGTGCTAGTCTTGCGCTTCTGTCGCAAAAGCTTCGCGGAAAAGTCGCGGGACATACATCGCGACCGGCAAGAAGCAGGCGGCTCGCAACCCCACGGGAGGATCAGCATGCTCCGACGCACAGCCTTGTTCGCAACCACAGCCGCCGCGCTCGTGCTCGGCGCCGGCCATGCCAGCGCGCAGACCGAGATCCAGTGGTGGCACGCGATGACGGGCGTCAACAACGACGTCATCGAGAAGCTCGCCAAGGACTTCAACGACTCGCAGA
>CAYSUY010000042.1:4947-24909 GCA_964434345.1 uncultured Acetobacteraceae bacterium | reverse complement strand
TTCGTCGTCTGGGCGCACCACATGTACACGGTGGGACTGGATGTCGACACGCGCGCCTATTTCGTCGCCGCGACGATGGTGATCGCGGTGCCCACCGGCGTGAAGATCTTCTCCTGGATCGCCACGATGTGGGGTGGTTCGATCGAGTTCCGCGTGCCGATGGTCTGGGCGATCGGGTTCATCTTCCTGTTCACCCTGGGCGGCGTGACCGGCGTCGTGTTGTCGAATGCGGGCGTCGATATCGCGCTCCACAACACCTATTACGTCGTGGCCCATTTCCACTACGTGCTGTCGCTCGGCGCCGTGTTCGGCATCTTCTGCGGCTTCTATTACTGGTTCAGCAAGATGAGCGGGCGCGAGTATCCGGAATGGGCGGGCCAGTTCCATTTCTGGACGACGTTCATCGGCGTCAACCTGACCTTCTTCCCGCAGCATTTCCTCGGGCTGCAGGGCATGCCGCGCCGCTACCCGGATTATCCGGACGCGTTCGCGGGCTGGAACTGGGTGTCGTCGATGGGGGCCTACATCGCGGCGGCCTCGACCGTGTTCTTCATTCTCTACACGATCAAGGTGCTGCGCTCGGGCAAGCTCGTGACGGCGAACGATCCGTACAACCAGCCCGAGCCGACGCTGGAATGGACGGTCGCGTCGCCCGCGCCCTTCCATACCTTCGAGGAACTGCCGCGCGTGAGCGCCAACTCCCACCACTGACACCGGGATCTGGGCTGTCATGGCCGACGGCGATCTCGCCCTGGAAGGAACCGACGCCCGCCGGCTGAAGGCCGAGGCGGGCGTCGGCGACTTCGTCGCGCTGCTCAAGCCGCGCGTGATGAGCCTCGTGGTGTTCACGGGGTTCGCGGGGTTGGTCGCTGCACCTGGACACCTCCATCCCGTACTCGCGGTGATCGCTGTGCTGTGCATCGCCGTCGGGGCGGGCGCGGCCGGTGCGATCAACATGTGGTATGACCGCGACATCGACGCGATCATGACCCGGACCAAGGACAGGCCCATTCCCGCCGGTCGCATGGACCCTGCGGAGACCCTGGCTTTCGGCGTGGTGCTGTCGATCGGCTCGGTCCTGACCATGGCGCTGGCGGTCAATTTCGTCGCCGCAGCGCTGCTCGGCCTGTCGATCGCCTTCTATGTCTTCGTCTACACGATGTGGCTGAAGCGTCGCACGCCGCAGAACATCGTCATCGGAGGAGCCGCGGGCGCATTTCCGCCGATGATCGGCTGGGCGGCGGTGACCGGCGATGTGAGCCTGGCGTCGATCTCGCTGTTCCTGATCATCTTCATGTGGACCCCGCCGCATTTCTGGGCGCTTGCCCTGTTCCGCGCCGGCGAGTACGCCAAGGCCGGGGTGCCCATGCTTCCCGTGGTCGCGGGGCGTCGCGAGACCAAGCGCCATATTCTTGCGTATTCGGCGCTTCTGGTGCCTCTCGGCACCTTGCCCAGCCTTCTCGGCGTGACGGGCTATGTCTATGCGGTGGCGTCGGTCGGTCTCGGCCTCGTGTTCCTGGCCGGGGCGGTAGCGGTCTGGCGCGAGGATGGCGACCGGGCCGCAAAGGCGCTTTTCGGCTACTCGATCCTCTACCTGTTCCTGCTCTACGCGCTGATCATGATCGATCGCGCGCCGGCCGCTTCGTGAGCACCACCATGACCGATGCGGATTTCGAGCGCAGGCGGCGTACCAAGAACATCGCCGTCGGTTTCACGGTCGCCGGCTTCTGTGTTCTTTTCTTCGTCATCACGATCGTCAGGATGGGCATGCGATGAGCGCGTCACGGTCGCGATCCAACGGGCGCGTCGCGCTCTGCCTCGCCGGGCTTGTCGCCTCGATGGGCGCCCTTTCCTTCGCGGCGGTGCCGCTTTATCGCTGGTTCTGCCAGGTCACTGGCTTCGGCGGCACGACGATGCGCGCCGAGCGCGCTCCCGACCAGATCGGCGATCTCAGGATCGTTGTCCGCTTCAATGCCGATATCGGTGGCAACGACCTGCCCTGGCGCTTCGAATCGTTGGAGCGGAAAGTCGAGGTGCGGGTGGGCGAGGAACGTCTCGCCTATTATCGCGCCACCAATATCGGCAACGCGCCGGTGGTCGGAACCGCGACCTACAATGTGACGCCGCACAAGGCCGCGCCGTATTTCCACAAGATCGCCTGTTTCTGCTTCACCGAGCAGGAACTGGCCCCGGGCGAGAGCCTCGACATGCCCGTGTCCTTCTTCGTCGATCCGGCCATCGCCAGCGATCCGAAGATGCGCGGGGTCGAGACGATCACCTTGTCCTACACTTTCTTCCGCGCCCTCGATGCGAAGCCGCAGACGGGGACGGGAAGGACGGCGGCCTCCGGAACCGTTCCGGTGCCCGTCAACTGAAGCGACGCAGCGCAACCGATCCGAGATCAGAGCACGAGTCAGGGGAGACCAAAATGGCGAGCAGCAGCCACGGCGCGGGAATGAAGACGCCTTATCACCTCGTCGAACCGAGCCCCTGGCCGATCGTCGGATCGCTGGCGGCGCTGGTGCTGTCCTTCGGGATGATCTCGTTCCTGCATCCCTCGGTGTTCGGGACCGGCCTCGAGCCGCTGCTGAAGGCGCTTGGCCCCTGGAAGATCCTCGCCGGTATCGGCCTGGTGCTGTTCACGATGTTCGGCTGGTGGGCCGCGGTCGTGAAGGAGTCGGGCACGCCTGGGCTTCACAGCCCGGTCGTCCGGCTCGGACTGCGCTACGGCATGTTCCTCTTCATCGCCTCGGAGGTGATGTTCTTCGTCGCCTTCTTCTGGTCGTTCTTCCATTTCGCGCTCTACCCGGAGCACACGGAAACCGGGATGTGGCCACCGAAGAGCGTCATCACCTTCAACGCCTGGGGGCTGCCGTTCCTCAACACGGTGATCCTGCTGACCTCCGGAACGACCGTGACCTGGGCGCATCACGCCCTGAAGGAAGGCAACCGCAACGGCTTGATCTGGGGCCTCGTGCTCACGGTCGCGTTGGGCGTGATCTTCACGATCCTGCAGGCCTACGAGTACAGCCACGCGCCGTTCAGCTTCAAGGATGGGATCTACCCCTCCGTATTCTTCATGGCGACGGGGTTCCATGGCTTCCACGTGATCGTCGGTACGATCTTCCTGGCGGTGTGCCTCGTACGCGCGATCAAGAACCAGTTCACCCCGGAGAAGCATTTCGGCTTCGAGGCGGCGGCCTGGTATTGGCATTTCGTCGACGTGGTGTGGCTGTTCCTCTTCGCCGTCATCTACTGGTGGTATGCCGCCGCCGTGACGATCGGGTGAACCCGAAGGGCGAGACGATCGGTGTCGGCCGTCTCGCCCTGTCGCGCAGGGCAGCGAGTGTGTTGTCCGCGCCACGGCGCGCGGTCTCTATTCATGCGGCATTGCGCGCGGTCGGGACAAAATTCGTCGCGCCGCTCTGGTTCAACGCGGTGTCGTGTTCCATCTCTATCCTGGCCGGCGCGGTAGATCTGCTCCGGCCCGTCAAGGCGATATCGATCGCCCTGCAGTTCCGCCACCGCGATCCCCGAGGCTAGTCCCATGCACGCGCTCTTGCGCGATTTCCGCCCCCGGTTCTGGCCGAGCGTGATCGCCGGGTGCGGCGTCATTCTGCTTCTTGCACTCGGAACGTGGCAGGTGCTCCGCCTCTTCGAGAAACGTGAGATCAACGGGTTGCGGGCCGAGCGGCTCGCGACGGCCGAGGCCGCGCTGCCCGGATCGCTGGCCGACCCGGCCGCCTGGGAATTCCGCCGCGTCATAGCGCGCGGACGTCTCGATCATGCGCGCGAGTTGCATCTGCCCTGCCGCTCGCAGCGCGGGAATGAAGGAACCTGCATCCTCGTCCTGCTGCACCGCGCTGACGGACTGCCGGTCCTGGTCAATCGCGGGTGGGTTCCCCCCTCGCGCAAGGATCCTGCGCGCCGGCCGGCGGCCCAGACCGCCGGCGAGACGAGCGTCGCGGCGGTGCTGCGTGTCGCGCCGCAGCGCACGCGCTTCATGCCCGACAACGAGCCGGCGAAGAACGTGTGGTTCTTCTACGATCTGCCCGCGATGGGCCGCGCGCTTGGCGTCTCTGAACTGGCGCCCTTCTATCTCGAGGCTTCGGTGGACAAGCAGGCGCCGGAGGGGGCGCCGCTCGGCGGACAGACACGCTTCCAGCTGCCGGACAATCATCTTGGCTACGCCTTCACCTGGTTTGCGCTGGCCATCGCCCTGGCCGCGATCTTCTTCCTGTCGCAGCGCCAGGAGCGCACGTCATGACCTCCGCCTATCGCGATCTCGAACGCCATTTTCGTCGCCTGGCCCTGCTGGGCGAGGCTGCCGGCATGCTGCAATGGGACATGGCGGCGGTGATGCCGTCAGGCGGCGCGGCGATCCGGGGCGAGCAACTCGCCGAGCTTCGGCTCGTGACCCACGAGATGCTGACCGACGCCCGGATCTCCGACCTCCTGGACCGCGCCGAGCAGGACGAGGCGGCGGCGCTGGACGACTGGGAGCGTGCCAATCTGCGCGAGATGCGGCGGGCCTGGCGCCATGCCAGCGTCCTGCCGGGCGATCTCGTCGCGGCCCAGTCTCGCAGCGTCTCCGAGTGCGAGATGCTGTGGCGCAGCGCGCGCGCGGCGAACGACTATGCCGGGCTCAAGCCGAGGCTTCGGCACGTGCTCGACCTCGTGGTCGAGGGCGCCCGGATCAAGGCCGCGGCCTTCGGCGTGGATCCCTACGACGCGCTCCTCGACGAGTACGAACCGGGCGCCAGCGCCGCCGCGATCACGGACGTGTTCGACCAACTCGCGGCTTTCCTGCCGGGCATGATCGCGGAGATCATCGACCGGCAGGCGCGTGGTCCCGCGATCGTTCCGATCGCCGGTCCGTTCCCGGCGCAGACGCAGCGCGCTCTCGCGGAGTCGCTGATGCGCGCGGTCGGTTTCGATTTCGCGCATGGCAGGCTCGACACCAGCCATCATCCCTTCTGCGGTGGCGTGCCCGAGGATGTCCGCATCACCACGCGCTGGGACGAGCGCGATTTCACGCGCGGCCTGATGGGCGTGCTCCACGAGACCGGCCACGCGATGTACGAACGCGGTTTGCCCGCCGCGCGCCGCCTGCAACCGGCGGGTACCGCGCGGGGCATGACGCTGCACGAGAGCCAGTCGTTGCTGGTCGAGATGCAGGCCAGCCGGAGCCGCGAATTCGTGTCCTTCCTGGCCCCGCGCGCGGCCGCCGCCTTCGGCGGCTCGGGGCCAGCCTGGGAAGTCGACAACATGCACCGGATCTATACGCGCGTGTCGCGCGGCCTGATTCGCGTCGACGCGGACGAGGCGACCTATCCCTGCCATGTGATCCTGCGCTTCCGCCTGGAGCGCGCGTTGATCGCCGGAGACCTGTCGCTCGACGATCTCCCGGCCGCGTGGAACGACGGGATGCGCGAACTGGTCGGGGTCGTTCCACCCGATGACCGCGACGGCTGCCTGCAGGACATCCACTGGCCCGGCGGCGCATGGGGCTATTTCCCGACCTACACGCTGGGTGCCCTCGCGGCGGCCCAGTTCTTCGAGACCGCCGTCGCCGCGTCCCCGGAGATCCCCGCGGCGCTCGCGCGCGGCGATTTCGCGCCGCTCATGGCGTGGGTGGGGCCCAACGTCCATGCCAAGGCATCGTCGGACTCGACCGATGCGATCGTCGCCGCCGCGACGGGAAGGCCGCTCGGCGTCGATGCCTTTCGCCGCCATCTCGAGCGGCGCTACCTCGCGGCGTGAGAGGTCAGCGCGCCAGGAACAGCGTCGCGTGGGGCGGCAGCGACACGGCTGCCGGCGCGCCGATCGCGAGAAGCGCATCGCCGGCGCGGAACGGCGCGTCGACGGCGATCTCGTCGCGCCCGACCCGGATCGCGTAGCGGACCATCGCCCCGAGAAATTCGCGATGCGCGACCGTGCCGCGCAGATCCATCCCCGCCTGGGGTGTGTCTGGATCCGCGAGGATCGCGTCCTGGGGCCGGAAGACGAGTTTGGCGCCCGGCGGGAGGGAGCGGCCCGCAGGGACTGCGATCCGCGCCCCGCCAGCCGTTTCGAAGACCCGTCCGTCCGCCAACGCCCTGCCCTCGAGCATGTTCGCGCTGCCGAGGAAGCCGGCGACGAAGAGATTGGCGGGCCGCTCATAGAGTTCCATCGGCGTTCCAACCTGCTGGATGACGCCTTCGTTCATCACCGCGATGCGGTCGCAGATGGTGTTCGCCTCTTCCTGGTCGTGCGTGACGAAGATCGTGGTGATTCCGAGGCGTCGCTGCAGGTCGCGCAGTTCGCGACGGACCTGCACGCGCAGCCTCGCATCGAGGTTCGACAGCGGTTCGTCGAGGAGCAGAACCTTGGGTTCGATCGCGATGGTCCGGGCGACAGCCACGCGCTGCTGCTGGCCGCCGGATAGTTGCGACGGTCGGCGGTCGGCGAGGGCGGAGAGCCCGACGCGATCGAGCGCCGCATCGACCCGGCGCGCGATCTCCGCGCGCGGCAGGCGCCGCTCCTCGAGACCGAAGGCGACATTGCTGCGGACCGTCATGTGGGGCCACAGGGCGTAGGACTGGAACACCATCCCCACGTCGCGCTTCCACGGCGGCAGAGCGGTGATGTCGCGCCCGCCGACCTCGATCGTGCCGCGATCCGCGCGCGCGAATCCGGCGATCAGCCGAAGCAGCGTGGTCTTGCCGCAACCCGATGGTCCCAGAAAGGCGAAGAACTCGCCCGGCTCGATCTCCAGTTCGACGTCCCGCAGCACCCGGTTGTCGCCATAGGAGAGGTCGATTCCGCGTATCGAGATCCCCGCCGCGCTCATGACACGTCTCCCTTCATCCGCTGATTGCGCTCCGCGAGCAGGTGGGCGGCGAGGGTGCAGACCGCGACCAGCAGCACCGCGATGACGCCCAGCGCGGCTCCCGGGCCGCGCCCCGAGGCTGATTGCATGAATACGTACAGGCCGTAGGCAAGGGGCGCGTCGGAATTGCTCTGCACCAACATCAGCGTCGCCGACAACTCGACGGCCGCAGTCGAGAAACTGGTGACGAAGCCGGCGAGAATTCCGCCCGCCATCAGCGGCACGACGATCCGGCGCAGCGTGCGTGCCTTGTCCGCGCCGAGATTCTCGGCCGCCTCCTCGAGCGCGACCGAGATCTGCTGCAAGGCCGCGTGGCAGGCGCGCAGCGCGTAGGGCAGGCGGCGTATGGCGAGGGCAAGCACGATCATGATCCACAACGTGGCCAGGGGCTGTCCGCCGGGAAGCTGCACGCCGTAGAAGCAGCGCAGATAGCCGATCCCCAGGACAAGCCCCGGGATGGCGAGCGCCGCCATGGCGGTCCAGTCCAGCCACCGGCGCCCGATCAGGTTCGTGCGCAGGACGAGATAGGCGATCGCCGTTCCGATCGCGACGTCGATGATGCCTGCCAGGCTCGCGTAGACCAGCGTGTTCTTGATGTAGACCGAGCTCTCGCCGAAGACGCGTGTGTAATGCGCCAGCGTATAGTCGTCGGGAAGGGGGGCGAAGGACCAGATCG
The DNA here is from genome assembly GCA_964434345.1 of uncultured Acetobacteraceae bacterium. Lineage (GTDB taxonomy): Bacteria > Pseudomonadota > Alphaproteobacteria > CACIAM-22H2 > CACIAM-22H2 > CAIOSQ01. Next base: position 17,362 of record CAYSUY010000042.1, on the reverse strand, counting down.
TCGCGACGGACAGCAGCAGCAATCCGATATGCGGCGACAGCACGAGCAGAAGGATGAGGGCGACGGCCGTCCAGGCGAGCATGCTCTCGCCGCGCGACAGATTGCGGCGCGCGAGACCGCCGCCGCCGCGCTGCGTGGTCGCGTAGTCCCGCCCGCGCGTCGCCAGGGCGGAGAGCCACATCGCCGCGACCGAGGCGACGATCAGCACCACGGAGATCACATACCCCATGGGGTCGGCGATCCCGATCGACGTGACGCGCAGATAGGCCTGGGGCGCCAGCATGTCCTTCACGTTGAGCAGGAGCGGCGTGGCGAGGTCGTCGAACACCTTCACGAAGACCAGAGAAGCGCCCGCGAGGTAGCCAGGCATCGCCAGCGGGAAGACGATGCGGCGGAACAGCCGGAAGCCGGAACTTCCGAGATTCTGTGCCGCCTCTTCCATCGCCCGATCGATGTTGCGCAGCGCCGCGGAGAGATTGATGAGGATGAACGGGAAATAGTGGAGTGACTGAACGAAGATCACGCCGTTCAGCCCCTCCATGAACGGGATCTTGAAGCCAAGCCAGTCGTCCAGGAGCAGATTGACGCTGCCGTTGCGACCGAAGAGCAGTTGCATCGCCACGGCGCCGACGAAGGGGGGCATGATCAGCGGCAGGAAGCCCAGCGTCTGGACGAGCGCCGCACCGCGGAACGCGAATCGCGTCGTGACGACGGCGAGCGGCAACGCGAGCGCGGACGCCCAGACCACCGACATCGCCGACACGTAGACCGAGTTCCACAGCGACCGCACGAAGAGCTCCGTGCGGAAGAAATCGGCGAAATTGACGAGCGTGAAGGCCCCCGTGCCCTTCTCGGTGAAGGCGACGTACATCACCGTCGCCACCGGCAGGACCAGGAACAGGAACAGGAAGGCCGCGATCAGCGCCGCGGCCGCGACCTGTCCCGTCGAGGCGTGTCTCACCGTGCGAGCTTGAGGGCTTCTTCGGCCTTCTGCTTCGCCTGGGCGTAGCGTTCGCGACCGAAGGCGGCCCATTGCTGCTCGAGTTCGGCCTGACGCGCGCCCTTTTCCTTGCCGCCGGCGAAGGCAGCGCGAATTTCGGCAGAAGACGCCTGCGCCGCGTCGATCGGCATCGCCGCGATCAGATCGCGCGCTTCGCCCGCCAGCCGCCGCGCGACCGGATTGTCCTTGCGGGCGAGGGCGGCATCGACCTCGTGCAACGTCTTCGTGGCGGCCTTGATCCCGTCGAGCTGGAACGAGATCAACTGGTCGAACAGTGTGTCGACGGCAGCGGTCCGGCTCTCCGAGAGATCCGCGTCGAAGGGCATCAGCCTGCCCAGGCGCGGGTCGGTGAACGGGTTCGGGTAGTCCGCCGGCGCCTTCGCGTAGACGGCCGGGTTCACCGGCAGGCGGCGGATGCTCGGCTCGAGAAGCACCTCCTGCCCGGCGGGCGACAGCAGGAATTCCACGAACGTCTCCGCCGCCGCGCGGTTGGGGGCGTTCGCGACGATGCCGACATTCGCCGGAACGATCGTGCTCACGCTCGGGTAGACGAATTTCACCGGAAAGCCGGATGCCTGGGCGGAGAAGGCGAAGAAGTCGATCACGATCCCGACGCCGACCTGACCCGAATTGACCGCCTCGGGCACGCCGAAGCTGCGCTCGGTGACCTGACGGAAATTGCCGGCCATCTCCTTGATGGTACGCCAGCCCTTGTCCCAGCCCTCGCCCTGCAGGATGGCCTCGATCGTGAGATGCGTCGTTCCGGAGCGCGAGGGCGCGGCGATCGAGACATGGTCGTGGAAGACCGGCCGGGCGAGGTCCTGCCATTCCTTGGGTTCCGGCAGGCGGTTCGCGCGCGCATAGCGCTCGTTCCACATGATGCCGTAGCCAGACGCGGCGAAGCCGAAATAGAACCCGTCACGGTCGTTGATCGGATACGCGCCGACCTTCTCGGGAATTCCTGTCGCCTTGGGCGCGTACGCCTGAAGCAGCTTCTTGCCCTTCAGCACCTCGAAGGCATCCGGCGCCGAGGCCCAGAACAGGTCGACCTGATTGTTGGCGCGCGTCTCTTCGAGGAATTTGACGCCGGCGTTGGTGTTGCGGTTCTGCACCTCGAGGATTGCGCCGGGAACGGCCTTCTCGAAGGCCCGCTTGACCGGATCGGTCACGTCCTTCGCGAAGGATGTCACGACCGTGACCTTGCCCGTCTGTGCCAGGGCCATCGGGCCCGCGAGCAGCAGTCCCAGCGCCGGAATGGCGGTCGTCAATACGCGGCGGTTGAGCATTGGACGTCTCCCTGTCTTGACGGCGGCCTTATTTGGAAACCGTAACATAAATGTCATCGACGCGATGTCGATGCCTCATCCCGTGGTCAGGCCGGCGTTGAGTTTCGGTACCTCGACCCGCACGCTCACATCGATGGGCGAGCGGCAGGCCTGGTTGACGCGGACGTCCCCGATGGCGCTGATCAGCATGAAGGCATCGGGTGGCGCGAGGCCGAGCCGTGCGCCGAGCAACCCGATCATCTCGCGCACCGCGATCTCCGATGCTTCCTCGTAGGTCGGGGCCGAGGCGGCCTGGATCAGGAGGTCGGGCGTCTCCATCCACGGCCAGTCGCGCGCGGCGCCCTTGACGACCTGGACGCGCAGATGGACGCGCGCGCCGATCTCGACCCCCGTTCCGCAGACTTCGCCGTCGCCCATCGAGGCGTGGACATCGCCGACGTAGAAATGCGCGCCGGGCACGCGCACGGGCAGATGCACCCTTGTGCCCGGCCGGATGCGGTTGTTGTCCATGTTGCCGCCATGCCGGCCGCAATAGGCGCTGCCGATCGCCGGTCCGTCGGCTGCCGTGGCCAGCACGCCGATCATCGGTCGCACGGGGAAGCGCAGATGGTCGAAGGCGATCATCCCGTCCTGGACCTGGACGATCTTCGCCTCGGGTTGGTTGACGAGGTTGCGGACGAGCCCGAAATCGGGCTTCACGATCAGGAAACCATAATCGTCGAGTGCGATGTCGAGGACGTCGATCGCGAGCGCGTCGCCGGGTTCGGCCCCGCGTATGCGGATCGGGCCGGTCGCCGGGTTTGTCTTGGGAAACGCGTCGCGGAAATCCGGCGCGGAGAGCATCACCTCCTCGGCCTTCTTCAGCCGGCCGGTGCGCGCGTCATGCGTCTCCACCATCACCTCCGCCGGCGCGTCGATCTCGAGCAAAGGCGGGTCGGCGGCGTCGATCTTGTACGAGACGCTGTCGCGTCCGAGGTGGTGCAGCTTCGGGCGGGGCATTGCGCTCTCCATGCGGTGCACGGGAACTCTATGCGCTCCACCGCCCTCGGGTCGACTGTCTCGCCGGTCTTGGTTCAGCCCTTGACGGAGCCGGCGGCGAGGCCGGCGACGACGTAGCGTTGGGCCGCGACCACGAAGACGACGATCGGCAGCAATTGAAGGGTCGCGGCCGCGAACAGAAGCCCCCAGTCGACGCCCTCGACCGTGCTGAGGATTTCGCTGATCACCAGCGGTGCGGTCTTGGCGCTGCGCGTCGTGAAGATCAGCGCGAAGAAATACTCGTTCCAGGAATAGACCAGGACGAAGACCGATGCCGCGAAGACCCCGTTGGCAGACAGGGGCAGGATCACGCGCAGCAGGATCTGGCGCAACCCTGCGCCGTCGACGAAAGCGGCCTCCTCCAACTCGCGTGGGATCCGTTCGATGAAGGCCTTCATGATCCAGGTGGCGAGGCTGACGAAGAATGTCGCGTAGATCACCACAAGCAGCAGATGCGTGTCGTGTATGCGCAGCCAGTTGACGGCCGGGAAGAGCGGCAGCGTCACGACGATCGGTGGCAGCATCCGGACCAGGATCATCATGAACGCGGTGCCGGTCAGCAGACGACTGCGATAGCGCGCGTGGACATAGCCGCCCAGCGTCGCCGTCGCCACGGTCAGCAGGGTTGCGCCGACCGTCACGATCAGGCTGTTGAGCATGTTCGAGAAGAAGTCCGGCCATTTCTCCCAGAGCCGCACGTAATGCTCGAGGGTCGGCGAAAAGACGAAGGATGGTGGTGTCTCGAAGATCCGGTGGCCTTCCTTGAACGACGACAGGACCACGAGCAGGATCGGGAACACGGACCACGCGACGGCGAGCGTCGCCAGCAACGCCCGCACGGTGTGGGCAGCGAGGCTAGACCGCATCGCGCACCATCCGCCGGTACATCTGGACCAGATAAGGCATGGCGATCGCCAGCGACAGCACGAGCATCGCGAAACCGGTGGCCGCGGCGACGCCGAACTCGTGGTACTTGAACGCCTGCCGGTAGAGATAGACCGCGAGCACTTCGGTCATCCGCGCCGGCCCGCCTTCGGTCAACAGCCATATCTCGGCGAAAAGCCGCATCGCGGTGATGTAGCGGAAGAGCAGCGCGATCAGGATGGCCGGCACGATCAGGCGGAACTTGACGTGGCGGAAGACCTGCCACGCACCGGCGCCATCGACCCGCGCCGCCTCGACCAGCTCGACGGGAACCGTGAGCAGCGCGGCATAGAGGATCAGGAAGGTGAACGGCGTGTGCATCCAGATCGCCATCGCGGCGGCAACGCCAAGCGCCGCGATCGGATCACCGCCGTAGTCGATCTGATCGATGCCGAGGGCGATCAGCGCGTAGTTGATCATTCCGATGTCGGGCTCGAGCATGTAGCGCCACATCACCACCGCCGAGACCTCGGTGATGGCGTAGGGGGCGAGCAGGGCCGACACGACGAGGCGCCGGAACGGCACCCATCCGGCGACCAGCAGCGCGAGGCCGAGGCCGAGCAGCAATTCGCCATAGACGACGATGTTGACGACGACGAAGGTGTTGAGCGCCGCGCGCCAGAACGCGCGGTCGCCGAGGATGAAAAGATAGTTCGCCATCCCCACGAATTCGGGCGCGCGGCCATAGGTGTATCGCTCGAGGCTCAGCCACAGAAGGCTGATCGCGGGCAGGACGATGACGGCGGCGAGCATGAGCTGCGCCGGTGCGACCATCAGGTAATGCGCGGGACGAAGGCGATGCATGGGGGCTCGTGCCGCCCCGGCCGGTGCCGGGGCGGCTCGCTCGATCACGCCTTGGGCAGGAGCGGGTCGATGCGCGCCTTTGCGGCGTCCATCGCCTGTTGCGGATCGGCCTGGCCCAGCATCGCGCGCTGGACCTCCTCCATGTAGATGTCCATGGCCTTCGCGGCATTCTCGAAGCCCGGCAGCACGAGCCGCGCCGAGGGCAGGACGGCCTTCTCGAAATCCGACCAGGGCGCCAGCTGGCGGACGTCGGGATTGTCGTAGGCGGACGGGCGCACCGGACCGTTGCCGTTGACGGCGGCGCGGATCGTGCTCTCGCGCGACGACAACTCCTTTATCAAGGCCCAGGATTGTTCCTTGTTGCGTGCGTTGCGGGGGATCGCCATCGCCCAGACCGATGTCTTGGCCGGTGCGGGACGTCCGGCGCCGCCGCCCGCCGCGGCGGCCATCGGCATCGTGACCACCTCGATCGCGCCGGGGAACTTGCTCTGCCTGGGATCGTTGTAGTTGACGAACCGGCCGAAGGGCTGGTTGGTCATCGCCGCGCGGCCCTGCTGCATCGCGGTGATGACCTCCTCGGTCTTGAAGCTCATCACGTTGCGGGCAAGGACCCCCTTGCGATACCAGTCGCGCACGAGCGCGACCGCCTTGACCGCGCTGGGCTCGTTGCACACGACGCGATAGTCGGGCGTGATGAACTCGCCGCCGAACCCGCGGACGAGGTCGACCATTCCCGAAGGGTCGTCCATGGACAGCGCGTAGCCGTTCACGCGGCTTCCATCCGCCCGCGCGTAGGTCAGGCGTTCCGCGAGTTCCGCGATCTCCTCCAGGCTCCGCGGCGCAGCCGACACCCCGCGCTCTCCGAAGAAGGTCCGGTTGAAGAAGAAGCCGTGCGTGGCGTGACGATAGGGGATCGCGATCATGCGGCCGCGATAGGTATGGGCCGCCTTCATCCCCTCGCCGATCTCGTCGAAATGTTCGATCGGATCGCGCTTCTGCCACTCGCCCAGATCCTCGAACAGCGCCGCGATATGCGGGCCGCCGTAACGCTCGAGCAGGAAGGCGATGTCGACATTGCCGTCGGCGAGCGAGGCTTCGCGATAGACACGCTCGTGGACGCCCTCCACCGAGAACGTGATCCATTCCGCGTCGAGGCCGGTGCGCTGGCGCCACGCGGCGGTCGAATCGCCGCCCTTGGCGCCGGTCGCGACGGCCTTGTGGACTGCATGCGACATGATCGTCAGCTTCGTCGCGCGCGCCTGCGCGAGCGCTGGCCCGCGTGCCGTGGGGGCGCCGAGGACGCCGAGCGCGCCGGCGACCATCTGCCGGCGTGTGGGTGCGATGTCCGTCATCTTGCTGTTCTCCTCCCCCGTGATTGTGCGGCGGCCACTCAACCGACGGTCTGCCGCTCGAAGACGAATTGGCGCGCCGAGGCGATATGCCGTTCGATCGCAGCCTTCGCGCCCGCAGCGTCGCGCCGGGCGATCGCACGATGAATCTCGCGATGTTCCTCGACGATCAGCCGGCGTCGCGCTTCGGGATCGTCGAGCCCGGGATAGCGGAGTTCGACCGGGCCCGCACCGATCAGGTTCGGGATCGCCTCCAGCGTCGCCGTGAAGAACGGGTTGCCGGTGGCCCGTGCCACCGCGCGGTGGAAGCGGAAATTCAGTTCGGGCGCGAGGTCGGGGGCGAAGCGTGCATGGTCGGAATCGGCTTCCGCGAGAGCGTCCTCGATGGCGCGGAGATCCTCGGGCGTATGCCGCGTCGCGGCCAGCCATGCCGCCTGCCCCTCGACCGCGATACGGAACTCGTAGCTGCGCTCCAGATCGGCCACCGAGCGGATCGGAGGGTAGCGCAGCGCACCAGGTTCGGGGCCGCGCATGACAATCCAGCCCGATCCCTGCTGCGAGCGCAGATGGCCGTCCGCGCGCAGGCGGATCAAAGCTGCCCGGACGACCGTGCGCGATACGCCGAAGCGCTCGCATAGCTCGGCCTCGGTCGGCAGCTTGCGGTCACGCGGGAATTCGCCCCGGACGATCAGGCGCAGGACCTGCTCATGGACGCGGTCGACCAGGGTCGGCCGGGCACGCTCTGTCGCCGCGGCACTCGCCTGCCGGTGTTCGGCGGCCGCCATTTCAGACCGGCCGTTCGCCGCGGGTAACGAGGCGGTGCATGCGGCGATTGCCCTGGCCCCGAAAGGAATCCCGCCGATGCATGGTGCAGCGATTGTCCCAGACCACGAGGTCGCCGACCTGCCATTCCTGGGCCCAGACATTCTCGGGCAGCGCCGCGTGTGCCCAGAGTTCGTCGAGCAACGCCTCGCTGCGGGCCAGGGGCAAGCCGGGAACGTAGGCTCCGAACCGGCGGCCTAGATAGAGCGCCTTGCGTCCGGTGAGCGGATGGGTGCGCAGGATCGGATGGATGGGCCCCGGCATCTCGCGCGGATCGTCGGTCTCGATGTCCTGGTAGCCGGGTCGCTTGCCGCCCTGCGCGTTGTGGCTCGCCTGATGCTTGCAGCGCAGGCGCTCGACCCGCGTCCGCAAGGCGGCCGGGAGGGCATCGCCGGCGCGGTACATGTTGGCGAAATGGGTGTTGCCCCCGCTGGCCGGGACCTCGCGCGCGAGGAGGAAGGTGAACCCGGCCGGTTCGTCCTCGAAGCCGAGATCTGTGTGCCAATTCAGTTCGCCGTCGCCATGTTCGCCGACCGCCTGTCCGCCCTCGACCACGTTCGAGATCACGGTGACCAGCGGCGCATCGGCCATGTAGACCGGCCGGCTGCGCGTGTAGTCGGGCGACCCGCGCAACGGCCCGAGCCGCGCGGCGAAGGCCTGAAAATCGCGATCCGAGGGAGCGGCGGCCCGGAACCTGACGACGAGATGGTCGGCGAGCGCCTGGCGTATGACCTCCATGCCGTCCTCGGTGAGGTTCGGGATGTCGGCGCCGACGATATCCGCGCCCAAGGCCTGTCCGCTGGGCTTGATGACGATGTGCGGAGACATATTCACCGCCACTTGAGCTAACATCGTTTCCTCCCTTGAACTCGACGATACAAATTCATATCTGTGCGCCTGAATTCCTGTCAAATTGATTTCAGTCGCCAGAGGCGGCGACGCCGTTTCCGGGGCGCGCTAGTCTCCCGGCGATGACCGATGAAGACGCCTTGCGCCGCGCGATCGCGCTGGCGGTGGAGAATGTCGCGGCGGGCGGTGGCCCGTTCGGCGCCGTCGTCGTGCGCGACGGGCGGATCGTCGGCGAGGGCGCGAACCGGGTGACACGCGACAACGATCCGACCGCCCATGCCGAGGTGGTCGCGATTCGGGATGCGTGCCGGCGCCTCGGAACGTTCAAGCTCGACGGTGCGGTGGTCTATTCGAGCTGCGAGCCATGCCCGATGTGCTGGTCGACCATCCAATGGAGCCGCGCGTCTCGGCTCTGCTTCGCCGCAGACAAGGATGACGCGGCCGGCGCGGGGTTCGACGACGCCGTATTCTGGCGCGAGGTCGCCGTGCCGATGGCGGAACGTGCGCTGCCGTCGCGGCGTCTGCTCGCCGCGTCTGGCCGGCTGCCGTTCGACGCCTGGCGCGCCAAGGCCGACCGGACCCCATATTGACCGCCCGGATGCCGCCCGCGTGACGGATCTTGCGATCGCCGCGATCGGGCTCGTCGCCGGGCTGATGGTGGGGCTGACCAGCATCGGCGGCGTTCTCGTTCTGCCCGGGCTTGTCATGGTCCTCGGGCTCTCGCCGCACGCGGCCATTCCGGCGGCGATGGTCTCGTTCATCGCACCGGCCTCGATCGCCTTGCTGATCGTGTATCGCCGCGGGCAACTGGACCTGCGCGCGGGCGCCTCGGTATGGCTGGGGGCCGTGCCTGGCGCCTTCGCCGGGGCCGCGCTCCTGCCCTGGATATCGGTGGCGGCGCTTCTGTGGGCGATCGCAACGATGCTCGCCTTCAGCGCTGTGCGCGTCTTCGCGCGGCCGCCCGTGCCCGGAGCGGCGGGCAGGTCGGTACCCGGACGGCAGCTCGCGCTGATGGGATTGCTGGTCGGAGCCGTCTCCGCGCTGACCGGCACTGGCGGTCCGATCACCCTGATGCCGATCCTGGGCTGGCGCGGTGTCGAACCGCGCCGCGCCGTGATGCTGTGCCAGGCGATCACCCTGCCGATCACGATCTTCGCGAGCCTCGGCTACGCCTATGGGCTCGACCTCGACTGGCGTCTGGTGGCCGTGCTCTCCCTGTCCGCCACGATCGGCGTGGTCCTGGGCACGGCGGTGGCGCCGCGCATGAGGGTTCCTGCCCTCGCCCGGATCATCGGCGTGATGATGGCCGCGACCGCTGCCCTTCTCGTCATCCGGCTGCTCTCGCCGTGACCCGATGGCGCGTGTTGCATTTTTATGACGATCGTGTTTTGAGCCGGTGGTGACGCGGCGCTGAGATGGCTACACTCGGAGTGCGAGTCGGGGAACGGGGAAACGGCGCGGGCGAGGCATGGGCGGAGCTCTGGAAGTCGAAAAGGTCGAGGTCGGCTACGGGTCGACGCGGGTGCTCAAGGGCATCTCGCTCGCGATCGCGCCGGGCGAGTTCGTAGCTCTGCTGGGGTCTTCGGGATGCGGCAAGACGACGTTGCTGCGCGCCATCTCGGGCTTCGTCCCTGTCACGTCGGGATACGTGCGCGCCGACGGGCGTGACGTGACGCGTGCAGCGCCCGATGCCCGTGACATGGCGATGGTATTCCAGACCTATGCGCTGTGGCCGCATATGAGCGCGGCACAGAACATCGGCTACGGGCTGCGCGTGCGCGGCTGGGATCGCGGTCGTATCGCGAGCCGGGTCGAGGAGATGCTGCGTCTCGTGCGGCTCGAGGGTCTTGGCGGCCGGCGGCCGGCGGAATTGTCCGGCGGACAGCGTCAGCGCGTCGCGCTCGCGCGCGCCCTGGCGGTCAGCCCGCGCTATCTGCTGCTCGACGAACCGCTGTCCAATCTCGATGCGCGGGTGCGCGAGGATGTGCGCCACGAGATCAAGTCGATCCAGCGCGACCTTGGCATCACTGCGGTCCACGTGACCCATGACCGCGAGGAGGCGATGATTCTCGCCGACCGGATCGTCATCCTGGATCGCGGCGAGATCGCTCAGGCCGGGCCGCCGGAAGAGGTCTACAACCATCCCGTCTCGGCCTTCGTCGCGAATTTCATGGGCGCCACGAACGCGCTCGAGATCGGTGGCGAGGCTCTCCCGGCAGGCGTGGCGCCTGCCGGACGTGGACCGTTCGTCGTGCATTTCCGCGGCGAGGCGGCGGGGCTTTCGGCCCCTGGGGTGACCGATCCCGAGGCGCTCATGCTCGACGGGCGCGTCGTGCAGATCTCCTATCCAGGCGGCGTCTGGCGCCACGCGGTCGAGATCGGCGCGCGCCGTGTGCTCGTGGACGCGCCGATCCGGCACGAGCCTGGCGCGGCGGTGCGCGTGCGGGTTCCGCGTCAGGCGCTTCATGTCTTTGCAACGACAGTGCAACAGAAGACCGCGAGTGTCGCGGCCTGACCACACCGGAGGAGAACGACCCATGCTGAGACGAACCCTTCTTGCGACGGCGGCCATCGCGGCCCTGGCCGTCGAGGCCCAGGCGCAGCAGCGCACCCTGAACGTGCTGACCGCCGGCGACCAGAACATGGTCGATTACGTCACCGACTATCTCGGCCCGATGTTCGAGAAGGCCAATCCCGGCGTGAAGGTGCGCGCCGTCGGCACCGGTCCCGGCGATGCCGGCTCGCAGAAGATCTGGGAGCGTCTCGACGCGCAGCAGAAGGCGAACGCCGCCAGCTGGGACGTCGATGTGGGCGTCGTGCACCAGACCATGGCGGGGCAGCTGGTGCGCGAGAACAAGCTGGCGCGTTACCGCGCCCAGGTCGAGACCGACAAGCTGGTCAGCCGCGACACCGCGAAGAAGGCGCTGGGCGCGGATGTCGACGGGTTCGTGATGCCCATGTTCCATAGCCAGGTGGCGATCGCCTACAACCCGGCGATGGTGGCGAGCGCGCCGAAGAGCTACGCGGAACTCGCCGACTGGGCGCAGAAGAACCCGAAGAAATTCGGCCATAACGGCGTGCGCGGCGGAATGTCCGGGGTCGCCTTCGTGTTCGGCTGGGTCTATGCGAACACCCCGGATGCGCAGAAGCTGATGGATGGTCCCTACGATCCGGCGATGCGCGCCAGCTGGGCGCCGGCGATGGCCAAGCTCAAGGAGTTCAACCGCAACGTCGTGATCACGCCAGGCAACGCCGGGACGCTCGATCAGCTCAATCGCGGCGAGATCGCGATGGGGCCGGTGTGGATGGACATGTTCTACACGTGGCAGGCCGAGGGCCGGCTCGCACCGAACATGCGCCTCGAACTGATCTCGCCCGGCCTGCCCGGTCAGCCGATGTACTACATCGTGCCGGAAAAGGCCGCGAACGCCGAACTCGCGCGCAAGTTCGTCGCCATGGCGACGTCCCCGGCCGTCCAGGCCGAGGGCATCGTGAAGCGTTTCAACTGGCTGCCGGGCATCGACGCCCAGCACGTCCAGGCCCATCTCGACCAGAAGGTCTGGGAGAAGCTGTTCAAGGACGTCTCGCCGCAGCATCTGGCCGAGCGTGGCAAGCCGATGCCGATGGGCAGCTACTTCAAGGAGATCCAGGAAGATTACGAGCGCCTGGTCGTCAACTGACCCTGGTCGCGCGTCACCCGGCCGCCAACTTGGCGACCGGGTGATCGCGTGAGCGGCCGCCACGCATGATCGCATCTTCCCGCATCCTGCCGCTGCTGCTGGTGGCGCCCGCCCTGGCGATCGTGGCGCTGCTTTTCGTCTATCCGCTCGGCTATTCGATCGCGACGGCCTTCCAGGATCGCGGCGGCGCCTGGACCCTCGCCAATTTCGTCACGGCCTGGAGCTTCTATGGACGGGATGTCGGCTTCAGCGCGCTGATCGTCCTGCTGTCGACGGCGCTCGTGGGCACGGTGGCGGTCGCGATCGGCGGCTATCTGGTTCTCGGCACGACACGCTGGGCCGTCGCGGCGCTGGCCTGGCTCTATCGCTGGCCGCTCTTCGTGCCGTTCATCATCGCGGCACAGTGCATGCGGACGTTCCTGGCCAAGAACGGACTCATGAACAACAGCCTGATCGCCGCCGGTCTGATGCCTCCCGAGGCGGCGCAGGGCTTTCTCGACTGGCGCGGCATCGTGATCACCTTCGTATGGAAGCAGGCGCCCTTCGCGACCCCGTTGTCCGCTACCCAATCGGTGGCTCTGGCGCCGGCCCTGCAGGGCGCAGTTGATGTTCAGCTGCTCGGACCGGACCCGCAGGATCTGAGTCAGTTGCTTGATCATGACC
>CAYSUY010000042.1:0-4937 GCA_964434345.1 uncultured Acetobacteraceae bacterium | reverse complement strand
GATAATATAGGTGCAGGCTACCGAACGCAACGAGGAGCGCGGGGGCCGGCGCGATGGCGGCGCTCGATCGCGGGACCATCGACGCCGCGCGCAATCTCGGCGCGTCGCGCCTGCGCATCCTGCTCGAGATCGTCGTCCCGCAGGTCCGGCCGACCCTGATGGTCGCGCTGATCCTGTCCTGCGTCACCATGATGTCTGTCCTGTCCGTTCCGCTGATGCTGTCCGGGCAGTCGCCGACGATGATGACGGTGCAGATGGCCTACCGGATCAACCAGCACGGCGACTATGGCGTCGCCAACGCGCTTGGCCTGATCTCCTATCTGATGACCGCGCTCGTGGCCTGGGTCTATCTGCGCGAGACGCTGCGCGAGAGGGCGGCATGACGCTGTCGAGCGGCGGCCTGTGGATCCTGCGCGCGGCGGGAATCGGGATCCTCGCCTATGCGGTGTTCGGACCGCTTGCCAATCTCCTGATCTGGTCCTTCGCCGAGGCGTGGTTCTGGCCGAACAAGCTGCCCTCGCAATGGGGGTTCCGCTTCTGGGACTATGTTTTCCGGCCGACCGGGCGGGCGATGGAGGCGCTGACGCTGTCGCTGCTCATCGCCATGCTGACCGTGGCCCTGAGCCTCGCCGTCGCGGTTCCCGCCGGGTATGCGCTGGCGCGCGGGCGTCTGCCGTGGCGCCCGATCATCATGCTCGCGTTCCTGCTGCCGCAGGCCTTTCCGTCGCTTCCCGTCTACATCAACGTCGCGCGGATCTTCTACGGCTTCGGCCTCAATGGCACGGTGACGGGCGTGGTCCTGGTGCACGCATCGCATGGCCTCGTCTTCGCCGTCTGGATCGCCACCGCGGCCTTCGCCGCGATCGATCGCGAACTGGAGCAGGCGGCGCGCAATCTCGGCGCGTCGGCGCTGCGCACCTTCCTGACCGTGACGCTGCCCCTGGCGACGCCGGGCCTGATCGCCAGCGCGATCTTCGTATTCCTCGAATCGCTGGACGAGTTCACCGGCTCCTTCTTCGTCGGCGCGCCGGAGGTGCGGACGCTGCCGCTGGAGATGTTCACGGCCTCGATGGGCGGCAATTATCAGATCAGCTCGATCACCGCGCTGATCCTGCTCGTCCCGTCGATCGCCTTCATGCTGGTGGTCGAGCGCTTCCTCAAGGGCGAGGTCCTGGCCAAGGTCGGCGCCTGACGGCCCTGGCCCTTGCGCCGGGCCAGGGGGTGATTGCGTCGGCCGGGGCGAGGAACTAGCTTGCCCGTCCTTCCAACCTCTTCTCGGATCAGGAAAAGCGCGTGCGCTACGTCTCCACCCGCGGCGGCGCGAAGCCGCTGGCCTTCGACGATGTCCTGCTCGCCGGACTGGCGCCTGATGGCGGATTATACGTGCCCCGGGAATGGCCGCGTCTTACCGCGGCGCAGATCGCCGATCTGGCCGGGCGTTCCTATGCCGAGATCGCCTTTCGCGTCCTGAAGCCTTTCGTCGGCGGCGCGATCCGCTCGGACGATCTCGAGGCGCTGGTCTCCGACGCCTACCGTGATTTCGGTCACGCGGCGGTGGCACCGCTCAAGCAACTCGGTCCCGATCTCTTCCTGCTCGAGCTGTTCCATGGGCCGACGCTCGCCTTCAAGGACTACGCGCTCCAGGTCGTCGGACGTCTGTTCGACCATGTCCTGAAGAAGAAGGGCGCGCGGGTCACGATCGTCGGCGCGACGTCCGGCGACACCGGATCGGCCGCGATCGAGGCCTGCCGTGACCGTGCGGCGATCGACATCTTCATCATGCATCCCAAGGGGCGGACCTCGGAGGTGCAGCGGCGCCAGATGACGACGGTCCTCGCGCCGAACGTCCACAACATCGCGCTCGAGGGCAATTTCGACGATTGCCAGGACCTCGTGAAGGCGATGTTCGCCGATACCGGTTTTCGCGACCGCTGGCGGCTATCCGCCGTCAACTCGATCAACTGGGCCCGCATCGCGGTGCAGATCGCCTATTACGTCGCCGCCGCCGTGGCGCTGGGTGCGCCGCGCCGACGCGTTGCCTTCACCGTGCCGACCGGAAATTTCGGCAACATCTACGCGGCGCATGCCGCGCGCCGCATGGGCCTGCCGGTCGATCGCCTGGTGGTCGCCTCGAACCGCAACGACATCCTGTGGCGGACGATCGCCTGCGGGGACATGTCGCTCGCGGATGTCGAGCCCAGCCTCAGCCCAAGCATGGACATCCAGGTCTCGAGCAATTTCGAGCGGCTGCTGTTCGAACTCTGGGGCCGGGACGGCGCGGCCACGGAGCGCCTGATGCGCAGGTTCCGCGCCGAGCGCAGGGCGGAGATCTCGGCCGCGCGACTGGCGCGGCTGCGCGCGGGTTTTGCCGCCGGGCGCTGCTCGGACGAGGAGACGCTCGCGACGATCGGCGACATCTGGCGGCGCACGGGCGAGATCCTCGACCCGCATAGTGCCGTGGCCGTCCACGTCGCAGCGCGCGCCAGCCATGCTCGCGGCGCGCCGATGGTGGCGCTGGCCTGCGCGCATCCCGCGAAATTCCCCGACGCGGTGGAGAAGGCGACGGGCGTGCGTCCGCCCCTGCCGCCACGGCTCGCCGATCTTCATACGCGCAAGGAGCGTGTCAGCGTCCTCGCCAACGATCTCGCGGCGGTCGAGGCCTTCGTGGCGTCGCGGGCGCGGGCGTGATGAGCGTCCAGGTCTCTACACTCGCCAACGGCCTGACCGTCGCCAGCGATGCGATGGCGTCCGTGGAGACGGTCTCGGTCGGCGTCTATGTCGATGTCGGCACCCGCCACGAGCGCGCGGAGGCGAACGGCGTCGCTCACATCCTCGAGCACATGGCCTTCAAGGGCACGGCCACGCGCAGCGCGCGCGACATCGCCGAGCAGATCGAGGCCGTCGGCGGACAGATGAACGCCCATACCGGGCGCGAGCAGACGGCCTATTACGTGAAGGTCCTCAAGGAGGATATCGAGCTCGGCGTCGAGCTGATCGCCGACATCCTCCAGAACTCCGTCTTCGATCCCGAGGAACTGGAGCGCGAGCGCGGCGTGATCCTCCAGGAACTTGGCCAGGTCGAAGACACGCCCGACGACGTCATCTTCGACCGCTTCGGCGAGGTGGCCTATCCGGACCAGGCCGTCGGCCGCCCGGTGCTGGGCAAGGCCGACATCATCGCCTCGCTGCCGCGCCAGGCCCTGATCGATTTCCGCGGCGCCTTCTACGCCGCGCCGCGCATGGTGCTATGCGCCGCCGGCCGGATCGAACACGCCCATCTCATGCGTCTCGCGGAGGCGCGGTTCGCTGCGTTGCCGTCGGTTGCGGCCGACGGGATCGTCCCGGCGCGCTGGGAGGGCGGCGAATATCGCGAGGACGACGATCTGGAGCAGGTCCACCTGACCATCGGCTTTCCCGGCGTGTCCCACACCGACCCGGATTTCTGGGCGGCGAACGTGCTCGCCACCGTGCTGGGCGGGGGCATGTCGTCGCGGCTTTTCCAGGAGCTCCGCGAGCGGCGGGGTCTCTGCTACTCCGTTTCGGCCTGGTCGAGTTCGCTGGTCGATGGCGGTAGCTTCGGCGTCTATACCGGGACGGGCCCCGACGCGGTGGCCGAACTGGTCCCGGTCCTGGCGGAGGAGTTGCGCAGGATCGCCACCGAGCCCCCGCCCGCGGCCGAGATGGCCCGCGCACGCGCGCAGATCCGCGCGGGGCTGCTGATGGGACTGGAGAGCACCTCTGCGCGCATGGATGCGCTCGGGAGCCAGATCCTGACCTATGGTCGGCCGCTGCCGCCGGACGAGATCGTCGCGCGGATCGATGCCGTCACCGCGGAGCATGTCGCGGCTTCGGGCCGCCGGCTTTTCGCCGGGACGCCGGCTCTCGCGGCGATCGGCCCGTTGACCCGGCTGGAGCCGCTCTCCCGCATCCGCGCGCGCCTCGTCCCGTGACGACGGGCCGCGCGGCGAGGCTCAGGCCCTGCCGGCGGCACCGGAAAGGGAGGCGGGCGTGACGCGCAGCTTCGCCAATGCACGCTCCCACTTGGTGTCGAGTTCGGCGTCGAACACGAGATTCGGATCGGCGGGAACGTTCAGCCAGCCATTCTCGGTGATCTCGCGTTCCAGCTGTCCCGGTCCCCAGCCGGAATAACCCAGGGCGAGGATCGAGCGCGCCGGGCCGTCGCCGCGCGCCATCGCCTTGAGGATCTCGATCGTCGCGGTCAGGGCGAAACCGCCCTCGACCTTGAGCGTATCGTCACGCAGGTAGTCGTCGGAATGGAGGACGAATCCGCGCCCTTCCTCGACCGGGCCGCCGGCGAGCACGGAGATCGGCCGAGCTTCGGGACCGCGCTCGATCTCGAGTTGCTCGAGCAGCTCCGCGAAGCTCAGTTTGCGAAACGGGCGGTTGATCACAAGTCCCAGCGCGCCCTCCGCGCTGTGCGCGCAGAGATAGATGACCGAGCGCTCGAAGCGCGCATCCGCCATCTGCGGCATTGCGACGAGCAACTGGCCGGCCAGCGAGTCGGCAGGTGTCTTTCCCTTGGGCATCGATGGTTCCGTATCTTGCCGGAAGCGGACCGCAGCTTAGCTCATCCATCGTACGGCGGCATGCGCCGTCTCATGGCGGATCGCCGCGCCCCGGCGTTGGCAGAGCGGGGATGACCGAAGCGCCGGGAGACGCTATAGGGCGGGGACGGGCCCGGCCCGCGGATGCGACGCATTCAGACAAAGAGAAGGACAGAGCGATGATCAAGGTTGGCGACAAGCTTCCCTCGGTGAAGCTGAAGACCCGTATCCAGGGCGACATGAAGGACCTCACGACCGAAGACATCTTCGCTGGAAAGAAGGTCGCGCTCTTCGGCCTCCCCGGCGCCTTCACGCCGCCCTGCTCGGCCAAGCATCTGCCGGGCTATGTCGAGCATGCCGATGCGCTTCGCG
>CAYSUY010000041.1:7004-25025 GCA_964434345.1 uncultured Acetobacteraceae bacterium | reverse complement strand
CTGGTGTCGCCCTCCCCCGCACACAGCCCCGGCAGCGTCACGGAACGTCTGTCCCGTGCCGTGCGCCCCGGCGCTGTTCTGGCCGCCATGCCACCCGGGCAACTCGATCTCTGGATCACGCCGCCCGCCCACACCGGCATCGCGCCGCTGGTGCCGCGGCCGGACGCGAGCGCCGCGCTCGACGTGCCGGCCGGATCGGCGCTCCTGGCCCAGGTCACCGGCGGCGCGGGACAGCCACAGATGCTGCGCGATGGCAAGCCGATCGCGTTCGAAGCGATCGACGCGCGCAGCTTCCGCCTTGCGACGACGATCGATGGCGGCGCCGAACTCGCCGTCGTGCAGGGCGGACAGCGCATCGCGGCCTGGCGCCTCAACGTCATTCCCGACGCCGCACCGACCGCGTCCTTCGCGGAGCCGCCCTCGCGCACGCGCCGCGCCGCGCTGAAGCTCGATTTCGAAGCGGCCGACGATTACGGGCTGGCCGCGGCGGTGGCGCTGCTGCGTCGCGCGGAGACCCCGGCCGGCGTCGTGGCGAGCGAGCTGGAACTGCCGCTCACCCTGCCGGAACCCAATGCGCGAGCCGCGCGTGGCACCGGCTTCCACGACCTCACCGCCCATCCCTGGGCCGGTCTCAAGGCGCTGGTGCGCATCAAGGTGACCGACAATGCCGGCCAGACCGGGATGTCGGAAGACGCCGAGATCGTCATTCCGGAGCGGCTGTTCCAGAACCCGATCGCGCGCGCGATCGTCGAGCAGCGCAAGATCCTGGTCGGCGACCCGGCCGGCCAGCGGCGCGGCGTCGCCACCGCGCTCAACGCGATCGCCGGCGTGCCATCGCAGTATCAGGACGACACGGTCGTCTTCCTCGCACTGCGCCTCGCCGCCCTGCGGCTGAGCGGGAGCGACGGAGCGGAGGCCGCTTCGGTCGATGCCGTCCAGGCGCTGCTCTGGGACACCGCGCTGCGCATCGAGGATGGCCGCCTCAGCCTCGCGGAGCGCGAGTTGCGCGCGCTGCAGCAGCGCCTGCAGGACGCGATCGCGAACCGCGAGAGCGACGAGGAGATCGAGCGTCTGATCCGTGAATTGCAGCAGGCCATCGACCGCTATCTCCAGGCGATGCTCGAAAACGCGATGCGCAATCCGCAGGATCCGCGGGCCCAGAGGCGGATGGACCGCAACGCGCAGCGCATCGACCGCATGGACCTGCAGCGCATGCTCGACCAGGCGCGTCAGATGGCGCGCACCGGCGCGCGCGACCAGGCGCGCGACATGCTCCAGCGCCTGCAGGAGATGCTCGAGAACCTGCGCGCCGGCCAGCCGATGCAGGCCCAGCAAGGCGAGGGCGAGGGCGAAGGCGAAGGAGACGGCGAAGGCGAGGGCGCCGGCCAGATGATGCAGGGGCTGCAGGACATGATGCGCCGGCAGCAGCAACTCACCGATCGCAGCTTCCGCCGCTCGCAGCAGCAGCGTCCAGGTCAGCGCGGCCAGCAGCGCGGCCAGCCCGGGCAGCAGGGACAGCCGGGTCAGCCGGGCGGCGAGCCCGGCGAGGGCGACGCGGACGGCGATATCGCGGAGCAGGAGGCGCTGCGCCAGCAACTCGGCGAGATGATGCGCGCCCTGTCCGAGCGGACCGGGCGGATCCCCGACGGTCTTGGCCGCGCCGAGCGCGCGATGCGCGAGGCGATCGACCAGATGCGGCGTGGCCAGCCCGGGCGTGCGGTACGCCCGCAGATGGACGCGCTCGACCAGATGCGCCAGGGCGCGCGCGAGATGATGCAGGAGATGATGGACCAGCTCGCCGGTCAGCAGCGCGAGGGCGGCGAGGGCCGGGGCGAGACGCCCGAGGAGGCCGGCGCGCGCGAGCCCGATCGCGATCCCGCCGGACGGCCGCTGCAGAACGGGCTGGGCGGTACCAGCTCCAGCGACGTGAACATCCCGGCGCAAGGCGACCTTCAACGCTCGCGCGAGATCCTGGACGAATTGCTCCGGCGCGCCGGCGAGCGTTTCCGCCCGCAGCTCGAGCGCGATTACATCGATCGGTTGCTGCGCCGCTTCTGATCCGCGCGCTTCACTCCAGCGGACCGAGCCGGATGCTCAGCTCGACCGGGCGGACGGCCTCCAGCGTGACCTCCGAACGGAACCGGGTGGCCTGGCCGGGCCAGAGCCAGCTGCGTTCCGGACCCAGATACCAGCGGTTCAACTCCAGCCGGCGCCGGTCGTAGAGCCGACCTTCGAGCGTGGCGATCGTCCGCGGCACCCAGGAGGCGTTGCGGACCTCTCCGCTGATGCGGATGCTGGGCGGCAGGGCCGCCTGATCGAGCTTGGCGAGTTCGGGCTCGGTGACAAGGTTCTCGAGCGCGAGGCCTTCGCTGGTCATCGTCGGCATCAATTGCAGCAGACGATAGACGGGCCGGCTCGCGGGAACCTCCGCGACCATCACCTCGTGGAAATAGAGTGCGGCGGCTGTCGCGGCGACCGCGACACCCGCCCCGCCCCATCCGAGCCAGCGCAGGACGAGGCGCCGGATCGCGGCGGGATCGCGCTTCGGCTTGGGCGGCTTCACCGGCTTGGCCGGCATGACCGGTTCCGGCGTGACCTCGGGCCGGGGTTCGTCGGCGATCTCGAAAAGCGGCGTGGAGTCCGGAACGGCACGCGGCGGTTCGTCGAACAGCGGCTCGGGTTGCGGCCGCTGCCGCGGCCTGCCGAGTTCCTGTCCATCGGCATCGACGCGCCAGGTCTCCAGGCAGCGGCTGCACCGCACCATGCGCCCGGCAGGCCGCAGGGCGCGATCGGGCACGCGGAACCGCGCAGCGCAATTGGGACAGGAAAGGATCATGGAACCCGAAATCTTCCCCGAGGCGCAGCCCCTGGGGCCGACCTATGTAATCGCCCCGCGGGCGCCCTGACAAGCCGTGGGTTTCAGCAGGGCCGTGGGTTTCAACGGGGCCGTGGGTGTTGCGGGGGCAGGCCGCGCTGCGGGACACTCGCCGCGTCCGATGGATCCCCTGCACTCCGCCCCCAAGGCCGCCGAGCCGGTCGTCGTGTTCGAGGATGTCGCGCTGCGCCATGGCGGCGGCCCCGACATCCTGCACGACGTACGCTTCAGCCTTGCCGCGGGGTCCTTCCATTTCCTGACCGGACCTTCGGGCTCCGGGAAATCCTCGCTGCTGGGGCTGATCTCCCTGGGCCACTTGCCGAGCCGCGGACAGGTGCGCGTCCTCGGCACCGAGACCAGCTCCGCCAGCCGCGGCGCGCGCGCGGCGATCCGCAGACGGATCGGCATCGTGTTCCAGGATTTCCGCCTGTTCGAGCATCTCGACGTCGTGGACAACGTGGCGTTGCCGCTGCGCATCGCCGGCAAGGATCCGAAGGCCCATCGCAAGGACATCCTCGATCTCCTCGGCTGGGTCGGGCTGGGCGCGCATCTCGATGCCCACCCTTCCGCGCTGTCAGGCGGCCAGCGGCAGCGGCTCGCGATCGCGCGGGCGGTCGTCGCGCGCCCACCGCTGCTCGTCGCCGACGAGCCCACCGGCAATGTCGAAGCCCCGCTGGCGCTGCGTCTGCTCTACCTGTTCGAGGCGATGCATCGCATGGGAACCACGGTCGTCGTCGCGACCCATGACACGCGCCTCGCGTCGCGCTTCGCGCATCCCGCCCTGCGGCTGGAGGGCGGTCGGGTCTTGCCGCCCGTCGCGACCGGATCGGCGCGGCCATGATCGCGTCGCGCCGCCGTTCCATGATCCTGGGCCGCGATCCTGCGCGCGGCCAGCTCGCCGGCATCGCCGCGGCCGCGGTCTTCGTGGCCTGCGTGGCGCTGGCCGTCGCGCTGGCGGCCGCGGATTCGACCGCCCGCTGGCGCGGCGCGCTTGCGCGCGCCCTGACCGTGGAAATCGCACCTGCCCCCGAAGCAGCCACGCAGGCGGCGCGCGCGGCGGATCTGCTGCGCGCGATGCCGGGCGTCGCGGCGGCCGAGGTGCTGGGGCCGGAGCGCGTCGGTGCCCTGCTCGCGCCGTGGCTCGGTCCCGATGCCCGGCTGGAGGAACTGCCCCTGCCGGTGCTCCTTGATCTGCGTCTCGAGCCCGGCGGGACGTTCGACGCCGACGCGGCCCGCGACATGCTCGCCCTCGTCGCGCCGGACGCGCGGATCGATGACCATCGCGCGTGGCGCGACGCGATCGCCCGGCTCGCCTGGCTCGTGGTCGGCCTCGCGAGCGCGGTCGCGCTCGCCGCCGTCGTCGCCGCGGCGCTGGCGATCGCGATGGCGACGCGCGCGCGTCTCGCCGCGCTGCGCGCGGACATGGAGACCCTTCACCTGATGGGAGCGGGCGATGGCGCGGTGGCCGGGGAATTCGCCGGCGCGGCGATGCGATCCACGGCGGCAGGCGGGGCGCTGGGGACGCTGGCGGCGCTTGCCCTGATCGCCGCGGCACGTCATGCGACGGCTGTCGGCATGATCGATCCCGGCGCCTTGCCCCTGCCCGCCTTCACCGCGTTCCACTGGACGATGTTGATCCTGCCGCTCGCCGGCTGCACGCTGCTCGTCGGCCTGATCGCGACATGGATCGCGCGCGCGGCCCTGCGGAGACTGCCTTGAGATGATTCGTCCCGACCTCGTCCTGCTCGACCGCGACGGCGTGCTCAACGTCGACCGCGCCGACTACGTGCGCACGCCGGCGCAGCTGGTGCTGATCGACGGCGCCGCGGCCGCGGTGGCGCGGCTCAACGCGGCCGGGATCCCGGTGGCGATCTGCACGAACCAGAGCGCGGTCGGTCGCGGCATCATCTCCGCCGGGATGCTCGACCGGATCCACGACGCGCTGCGCGACGGACTCGCGCGGCACGGGGCGCGGATCGATGCGCTCTTCGCCTGTACCGACGCACCCGGTCCGCCCTCGACGCATCGCAAGCCCGCGCCAGGGATGCTCGTCGACGCGCTGCGCCGATTCCGGACGGCGCCCGATCGCGCGACGATGATCGGCGATTCGCTGCGCGACCTGCAGGCGGCGCAGGCCGCGGGGGTCGCGCGCATCCTGGTGCGCACTGGCCATGGCGCGGCGACCCAGGCGGCGGGGCTGCCGCGCGAGATCCTGCCGGTCGCGGTCCACGACGATCTCGCCGCCGCGGTCGCGGCGCTGCTGGATGGTGGCGCATGACGGCTGCCGCGCGCCGCGGTGGGTTCTGGCTGCGGCTATTCGGGTTGCTGCTGGCCGCGCCGATGCTCGTCTATGGCGGCGGGCTGGTGTGGTTCGCCGAGAGCATTCCGCGCGCCGCGCGCGACGACGGCGAGACCACCGACGCCATCGTGGTCCTGACCGGCGGTGCGGCGCGTCTTGCCACCGGGCTCGACCTGCTGCGCGGCGGGCGGGCGCGCAAGCTGTTCGTGTCGGGCGTCTATCGCGGCGTCGATGTCCAGGAATTGCTGCGCGCGCAGCGCCAGTCTCCCGAGGCGGTGGAATGCTGCATCGAACTCGGCTATTCGGCGGAAAGCACGGAAGGCAACGCGGCCGAGACGCGCGGCTGGGCGGAGCGCGAGGGCGTCAGGACGCTTCGCCTCGTCACCGCGTCCTACCACATGCCGCGCAGCCTGATCGAGTTCCGGCGCGCGATGCCCGGCTTGCGGATCCTGCCGCATCCGGTCACGCCCGAGGCCTTCCGGCGCGAGGATTGGTGGGCCTGGCCAGGGTCGCTGCGCCTCGTCGTCGGCGAGTACCACAAGCTGATCGCGGCCCTGCTGCGGCCCTATCTCGGAAGTCCACGATGATCCTGCTCCGCTCGCTTCTCTTCAACGCCGCCTTCTTCGCCTGGACGGTCTATCTGCTGCTCACCGGCCTGCCCCTGCTCGCTCGCGACCGCGTCGCGCTGCGCGCGGTGGCGGCACGCTGGGCGCGCGGCGTGCTGTGGCTTCTGGAGCGGATCGTCGGCGCGCGGGTGGAGGTGCGTGGTCCGCATCTGTCGGGCGCGCGCCTCGTCGCGGCCAAGCACCAATCCGCGCTCGACACGATGATCTTCTTCCTGATGGCCGAGGATCCGTCCTACGTGATGAAGAAGGAACTGGCCGCGATCCCCGTCTATGGCAGCTTCGCGCGCCACCAGGGCATGATCTTCGTCGATCGTCAGGCGGGCGCCTCGGCGCTGAAGAAACTGGTCGTCGACGCGCGGGCGGCCTGCGCGGCCGGCCGCCAGATCGTGATCTTCCCGCAGGGCACGCGCACCGCCCCGGGCGCGCCCGCCGCCACGATGCCTTACCAGCCTGGCATCGCGGCGCTGCAGCAGGCGCTGGCGATGCCGACGACGCCGGTGGCGCTGAATTCGGGCCTGGTCTGGGGACGCCGCAGCTTCCTCAAGCGCCCCGGAACGATCGTCGTCGAGATCCTGCCCGACATCCCCGCCGGGCTGAAGCGCGCGGAGTTCATGCGCCGTCTGGAAGACACGATCGAGGCCGCGACCACGCGTCTGGAGGCCGAGGCCGAGGCTGAGGCCGCGCGGCGCTCATGAGCGCCGGTCGGCCGCGACCAGCAGGAACATGGGCCGGTCCAGTTCGACGGCCAGCGACGGCTTCGCCGCGATCTGCGCGTCGGTGGGACGCCATTCCTCGACATGGCGGATCGCGAAGCCCGCGCCGATGACCGCGTTGAGCGTCGACGACATCAGCCGGTGGCGTTTGGCCACGCGCGCGCCGAACCACTCCACCTCGCGCGGGCCCTCGCGCATGTATCCGTCCAGGGGCCAGATCCGGCGGCCATCGCCGGCCTCGCTCCAGGCCGGATGGCCGGGTGCGCTGTAGATCGGGTGCTCGACGGAGAACACCAGGGTCCCGCCGTCCCGCAGCGCGCGATGGATCCGCGCGAGCAGCGCGTCGAAGGCGGCGACGTAGTGGAAGGCGAGCGAGCTGTAGGCGAGATCGAACGCATCCGCCGCCAATCCGGCCGTCTCGAGATCGGCCTCGGCATAGGCGATGGCCGGATGGGCGTTGACGTCCCGCGCGCGCGCCAGCATGCGGGCCGAGGAATCGAGCCCCAGCACGCGCCGCGCACCGGCCCCGGCCGCATGGCGGCAGAACCAGCCATAGCCGCAGCCGAGATCGAGGACGTCGCGCCCGGCGAGCGGCGGCAGCAGCGCGCGAAGAGCCGGCCATTCGGGCGCGCCATTGAGCCCGGCGGCGGAACGCGGCAGCGTGGCGTAGCCGGCGAAGAATGCCGGATCGTCGTAGATGTTTGCGGTCATGGCGGCCGGTTACTCCCTCGCCCCTGATGCCGGCATCCCCGCGCCATAGCGCCAGGACCGGCTCCAGAAGGGCTGGCCGTCGATGGCGATCTCGATGGCGACGGCGGCGTGATGCGCAGTTGCGACGGAGCGCGCGACCAGTGTCGTCGCGCCGACCGGCCGCGCGATCCGCACCGTCGTCGTCGAGTCCATGCGCGCCTGGTCGGGACGCGCCGCTGTGACCGCCGCGCCGTAGGCATGGTCGATCGCGAGCTCGGTCCCGGCGTCGATCCGCAGGCGCTCCGTGCGCGACGCCGACAGCCGCACCGTGTCCGTCATCAGATCGCGCGACAGGTCCCAGCTCTGCGCGCCCCCCAGATCGTCGGCGGACGCCAGCGCACCCGGCTGCAACGCGCCCCAGGCCGGTTCCGCCGGCGCGCCGGCCGGCGCCGGGCAGACAGGCAGGGAGATGCGGCTGTCCCCATGGAACAGCGTCAGCGTCGCCGGCACCGGCGTCGGCCAGATGCGCGGAAAATCGGCACAGGCCAGAGCGACGCGCAGCCGCTCGCCCGGCAGCAGGCGATAGGCCGTGGCGCGCAGCGGGACCGTCACGCGCAGGCGCTCGCCAGGCCTCGCCCCTGCCGCTGCGAGGTCGATCCAGCCGCTGGTGATCAGCACCGAGCGGCCATTGGGCGCGACCGCTGCGAGCTTGACGACGAGGTTGAGCGGCAGCGCGCTGGCCGCGACCTCGAGGTCCGCCATCGGCGCGCCGATCAGCTCCAGCGGCGCGTCGAGCGGCGCCATGTCGAAGCACAGCGCACGCGCGTCGTCGGACGACTGGTCGTGCGGCAGGCCCGGATCGACCGCCGTCGTCCACGGGTCCCACGCCAGCGACTGCATGCCGATCGTCGCATCGTAGCGATGCGCGCTGCGTCCCGCGCCACCGCCCGCGCCCAGCGTGCCGTCGGCGCGCAGATGGAGATCGCGCGGGTCGAGCCGCGCCGGCGGCCACTGCGCTTCCGCGCGCCAGAGCGGTTCGCGGCCCTGGACATGGAGCGAGACCGGCGGCTCGGCGTCGATGCCGTTGGGAACGCCGCGCAGCCAGCGGTCGAACCAGCGCTCCATGTCGGCGAGGCCCGCGGCCGGCGCCTGCTTCGCGGTGTCCGGGAATTCGTGCTTCCACGGTCCCATCAGAAGCTTCCTGGGCGCGGCGATGGCGGCGAAGTCGCGCGGCGTGCAATCGGCGTAGAGATCGCGCCAGCCGCAGATGTTGAAGCTGGGACAGGCGATCGCGCCGAGATCGGCGACCCGCGCGCGCCAGAACGCGTCGAAATCCGGATGCTCGACGAAGGCCGACAGCCAGGGCGCGTTGCCCTCCAGATGCTCGGCCCAGATCCGCGCCGAGCGCCCGGCGCCATCCTCGAATTGCGGCGGCATCAGGTTGTAGGCGGCCATGCGCGGCCCCCAGTCGGCGCGCATCCAGAAGCCGCTGCGCGTACCGCCGAGCGAGACCACGCCGCGATGCAGGTCGGCGGTCGCGTGGATCGGGACGATCGCCTTGAGATGCGGCGGGCGCGTCGCCGCGGTCGAGAGCGCGGTGATCCCGGGATAGGAGACGCCCCACATCCCGACATTGCCGTCGCACCAGGGCTGGGCCGCGATCCATTCCACCAGATCGTGCCCGTCCTGGCCCTCGCCCGGCGCGAAGGCGCCCGGCGACACGCCGCCCGAATTGCCGAGCCCGCGCAGATCGGCCGTCACCGCCGCGTAGCCGCGCGCCACGAAATGCCGGTGCACCGCGGCGACCGCGGTCCGCCCGCCGCGCCCGTCCTTGTGATAGGGCCCGAAATTGAGGATCGCCGGATGGCGCCCCTCCCCCGCCGGCCGCACCACGTCGACCGCGAGTTCGACCCCGTCGCGCATCGGCACGAGGACATTGCGCATCGTCACGTTCGCGTCGTCCATCCGCACGTCCTCCCCCAGGAAACCGGAGGACGATATCGCGAAACGCCGCGCTGCGCCCTGTGCGTCCGCACCGTGCCGGCGCGGACGATCACGTGCGGGTGCGCTGGACCGATCGTCGTCGCGGCGTCGGAGCAGGAGCCGCGCCCCCGGTCACCTCCACGCGCGGCCACGGGTTGTGGAGCACATAGAATTTCCGCACCGGCACCGTGTTCTCCCAGATCCCCTTGAAGCCGGCCGGGATCAGGAACGCATCGCCGGCCCGATGACGCGTCTCGCGACCATCGGCATCGGTCAGCGTCACCTCGCCTTCGAGCAGGACGCAGAACTCGTCCGACGTGTAGTCGATCTCGACGCGCTTGGGTTCGGACGCCCAGATGCCGGCCTTCAACGCTCCGCTGGGATCCTTGTATAAACTCGTGGCGCCGGACAGACCCGAAATCGTCACCGGCGTCGCCGGGTCGAACGGGATCGTACGGATGGTCGGCATGGCGGACCTCATGGCGTGATCGAGAGGGCGTGGGAAAGCGCGTCGAAGACGATGCGGATCTGATCCCCGGAGATGACGAGCGGCGGTGACAGCACGATGGTATCGCCGCTGGCACGCACGAGGACCCCGGCATCCAGGCAGGACCGCGCGATGTCTGCCGCACGCGCCCCGGATGCCCCCTCGCGCGGCGCGACATCGATCGCGCAGAGCAGGCCGATCGTCCGGACATCCAGGACATGCGGTGCATGGTCGAGGGCATGCGCGGCGGAGTCCCAGCTTGGCCACAGCTGGTTCACGCGCTCGAACAGCCCCTCCGCGCGATAGACCTCCAGCGTCGCCAGACCGGCCGCGCAGGCGAGCGGGTGCGCGGAGTAGGTGTAGCCATGGGCGAACTCGATCGCGTCGGGGCTGCGGGTCATGAAGGCGTCGAACACGCGCTCATGCGCCAGCACCGCCCCCATCGGAACCGCGCCGTTGGTGATGCCCTTGGCAAGCGCCATGAGATCGGGGACGACGCCGGCCCATTGCGCGGCGAACGGCGTGCCGAGACGACCGAACCCGGTGATGACTTCGTCGAAGATCAGCAGGATTCCATGCCGGTCGCAGATCTCGCGCAATCGTTTCAGATAGCCCTGCGGCGGCGGATAGACGCCACCCGATCCGGTGACCGGTTCGACCACCACCGCGGCGACGGTCGCCGGATCGTGGATGGCGAGGAGCGCCTCCAGGGCGTCTGCCATCCCGGCGCCGTCCGCCGGACTTCCATGGGGAAAGCGCATGCGCGCGGGATCGTAGGGCAAGGGCAGATGCGCGCTGTCGAGCAGCGGCCCGAAATCGCGGCGATGACGTCCGATGCCGCTGACCGAAAGACCACCGAACCCCATCCCGTGATAGCCCTTGGCGCGCCCGATCAGCTTGGTGCGCGCGCCGGCGCCGGTCAGGCGATGGTAGCCGCGCGCGATCTTGATCGCGGTGTCGATCGCCTCGGATCCGGAGTTGGCGAAGAACGCATGATCGAGCCCGGGCGGCGCGAGTTCGGTCAGCGCGCGCGCGAAGGCGACCGCGCCGGGATGCGACATGCGGAACGACGAGACGAAGTCGAGCTCGCCCGCTGCCTTGCGGATCGCCTCGACGATGGGCGCGCGTCCATGGCCGGCGTTGACGCACCACAGCCCGGCCATCGCGTCGATCACGCGGCGCCCGTCGCAGAGCGTGTAGTGCATGCCCTCCGCCGCCGCGATCATCAGCGGCGCCTCGCGGAACTGGCGCATGGAGGTGAAGGGCATCCACAAGGCGTCGCCGAAGTCGTTGGGATGAGCCAGCCGGGTGGCGTCGTGCATGGATCGGTCTCCTCGCCGTTTCACGCGCTGGCGGGATCGGCGAAGCGATCCTGGACGCGCAGCCAGAGGCTGCCGACCGCGGCGTAGACGGTCTTCAACCCATGAAAGGGGATCTCGCGCAGCCTTTCTTCCGGCGGCAGCGGCAGATCGCGCGCCGGCGTCCCGGTCAGCAGCGCAGCGAGCGGCGCACCGAGCGCCGTGCACCATGCGACACCCTTGCCATTGCAGCCGTATGTCGCCCAGACCCCGGGCGCGAGCGCGAACAGCCGCGGCAGCCGGTCGAGCGTCACCGCGACCTGTCCCCCCCACCAATGTTCGAAGGGCGCATCTGACAGCGCGGGAAAGAGGCGTCCGATCATGCGACGCTGCAGCGCGAAATCCCGCGCGTCCCTCGGCGCGCGCAGGAGTCCCTTGCCGCCGACGACGACGCGTCCCGCCGCGTCGCGCCGGAAATAGCGCAGGACGCGACGGGTGTCCGAGACCGCCGCGGCGCCGGCGAGAAGTCCATGCGCCGGAGCGGCCCCGGGCCCGGTCGCCGCCTGATAGCTCCACACCGGCAGGATGCTGCGCGCCAGGCGCGGCCACAGCCTTGCGGTGAGCGCGTTGGTGGCGATCAGGACGCGCCGCGCGCTGACCGCGCCGCGCGCGGTCTCCACCCGCCACCCCGCCCCCTCGCCGAGAATCCGCAGCGCGGCGCTGTGCGCATGCACCCGCGCGCCGGCCGCGATCGCCGCCGCCGCGAGACCGCGGGTGAAGGCGAGCGGTTGCACGGCGCCGCCGCCATGATGGATCCATCCGCCGACATAGCCCTCGGCACCCGTGCGCGCGTAGGTCTCGTCGCGATCGAGCAGCGCCACCGGAGCGCCCACATCCTGCCAGGAGCGCACGCGCCGCCCTGCCTCGGCCAGTGCCGCCGCGCTCTCGGCTCCCTGGATCCAGCCACCGCGATCGGCCTCGCAGGCGATCGCATGCCGGTCGACGATGTCCCAGAGCGCATCGGCCGCAGCGATGCCGAAGCCGTGCAGCCGCCGCCCGAGCGTCTCGCCATAGGCTGCGACCAGATCGGCGAGATGATGCCGCAGACCGGGAATGACCTGACCGCCGCTCAGACCCGATGCGCCGGCGCCCGGCAAACCGGCCTCCAGCACCACGACCGATACGTGTCGCTCGGCAAGCGCCAGCGCCGCGGACAGGCCGGAAAAGCCGGCCCCGATCACGACGACCTCTGCCTCGCATGCGCCCTCGAGCGGCGACGGGTCATGCGCCGCCGGCGCGCTCGCGGCCCAGAGAGGCCGGCCGCCGGGGGAATGCTCGGAACATGCGGCCGGCGCGGTGGTCATCGATCGGGCGTCCCGGTTGTGGAGCCTTGCCGCAGAGATTTTGCATTATGTACGCAGAAAATCAATCGATGCCATCCTGCCGCCGCAGGTCTCGCGCGCCCGCGAGATGACGACGCATGAGCACGGCCGCCACCTCGCGATCGCCGCGCTCCAGCCGGTCCAGGATCTCGAGATGCTCGCGGCAGGACACCGCGACGCGCGCCGTGCCATACCCCCAGCGGTAGTTGCTGAGCCGGCGCATCTGGTTCTGCCGCCGCGCCGACGCCAGCAGGAACCGGTTGCCGGAGGCAGCGGCCAGACCCTCGTGGAAGGCGGCATTCATCTCGAAGAAGCGGACCGCGGCGGCGGGGTCCCATGGCCCGGCCAGCACCGCCTGGTGGCGCCGGCGCATGTCCGCGACGAAGACGGGATCGAGCACGAAGCCGGGCTCGAGCAGCGCCGCCGGCTCGACGATCAGGCGAAAGCGGTAGCTTTCCTCGCGCACCGCGGCGTCGAGCACCGAAGGCACGAATTCCCAGCCATATCCCGGCCTGCGCGCCACCATGCCGAGATCGGCGAAGCGCGCCAGCACGCGCTGGACGTCGGCGCGGCCCAGGCCGTACCGGCGCATCAGCTCGGCCTCCGAAATCTCGTCGGGCAGTTCGCCGGTCTCGCGGTCGCGCGCCACGCGCACCATCGCCGCCTCGACCTGATCGGCGCCATCGCCGGGGCCAGGGTCGCCGCCCGGCGGGGCCGGCGGAGCCACCAGGAGCGCGACCCCGCGATTGGGGCGGCGCGCGACGATCCCCTCCGCGGCGAGCCGGTCCAGCGCCGCGCGCACGGGCGTGCGCGAAACGCGCAGCCGCGCGGCGAGCGCGCTTTCGGTCAGATGTGTGCCGGGCGCCACGCCGTCGGCGCGCAACGCGCGCAGGATGCCATCGGCGACCTCCTGCTGGAGACGCGTGAGAGGTGCGGGTGCGCGGCGTCGCTTTTGTTTCATGATTGCACAAAATACAATTAGGCGGGATAAGATGTCACCCCAAGCGAAACGCCGGAGCGATCACGACGATGGCAGATCCCTGTCCGCTGGTGGAGATCTCGGGAACACCCCGTGAGCGCGGCCGTCAATACGGCGAACAGGCCGCGGCGCGGATCATCCGCGGTGCCGAGACCTATGGCGCGCAATTGGCCCGCGATTCGCTGTCCGGCGAGGCGCTGGCCGAAACGGTCGCGCGCTTCGTGCCGAGGATCGCGGCCTTCGATCCGACCTATGTCGACGAGATGCGGGGGATCGCCGAGGGCGCCGGCGTGCGCTTCGAGGACATCGTCCTGCTCAACGCACGCACCGAGATCCTCAAACTCGCGCGCCGACGCGCGGCCGGGGCCCCCGCGCCCGTCGGGGACGACGCCTGCACCGGGGTCGTGGTTCTGCCCGCCGCCGCCGCGGCCGGTCGCCTGATCCACGCCCAGAACTGGGACTGGCGGGCGGAATGCGCCGAAACGTCGGTGGTCCTGCGTATCCGGCGCGCCGACGGGCCGGACATCCTCACCTTCACCGAGGCCGGTGGGCTTGCGCGCTCGGGGCTCAACGCCGCCGGGATCGCGATCACCGCCAATTATCTGGAAAGCGACCGCGACTATGTCAGGCTCGGCGTGCCGCTGGCGCTGATCCGGCGCAAGATCCTCGAGACGCCGCATTTCGCGCTGGCGCTGCGTGCCGCCTACGCGACGCCGAAATCGGCGTCGAACAACCTGATCGTCAGCCAGGCGGGAGGCATCGCCATCGACCTCGAATGCGCGCCCGACGAGACGTTCCAGGTCCTGCCCGAACACGGTCTGCTGGCGCACGCCAACCATTGGCGAAGCCCGGTGGCGCTCGCCAAGCTGCGCGATACAGGCATCGCCAACACGCCCGACAGCCTCTACCGCGACATCCGCGTCGACGCGCTCCTGCGTCCGATGCTTGGTCGCATCGATCGCGCCGCCGTCGCCGCGGCGCTGGCCGACGATTGGCAATCGCCCTGGGCGGTCTGCCGCCCGCCGCATCCCAACGTCTCCGGCATCGTCACCGCCACGGTGGCGACGATCGTGATGGAGCCGGCGCTGGGCGAAATGGACGTCGCGATTCTTCCTGCGCTCGGCGGCGGCTTCGTGCGCTACACGCTCGCGTCAGGCGATAGCGCGCCCCGCGCCCTCCATCCGACCACTCCGACAACCTCGCAAGGGAGCCCCAGATGACCTTCCTCCGAACCGCAGCCGCGGCGACGCTCGCCGCCGCGGCATCGCTCGCCGCCGTCGCCGCGACGGCGCAGCCCGCGGCCGATACACTGCGGGTGCGACTGAACGCCGACATCCGCTCGACCGATCCCGGCGTGAACCGTGACGGCAACACGGACGCCGTCGTCCTTCATGTCGTCGAAGGGCTGGTCGGGTTCCGCGACGATACCTCTGTCGGGCCCATGCTCGCCGAGCGCGTCTACGTCGCGCCCGACGGCCTGTCCTACACGTTCCGGCTGCGCGAAGGCGTCCGGTTCCACAACGGCGCGCAGCTGACCTCGGACGACGTCGCGTTCGCGTGGAAGCGCTACATGGACCCTGCCACGCAGTGGCGCTGCCTCCCGGAATTCGATGGCCGCGGCGTGTCGAAGGTGACGGCGATCGAGACCCCCGACCCGCGCAGCGTCGTCTTCCGTCTCGAGCGTCCTGCGGCGCTGTTCCTGACCGCGATGGCGCGGGTGGATTGCGGCAGCGCGGGGATCTGGCACCGCGACTCGCTCGATGCGGACGGCAAGTGGAAGGAGCCGATCGGCACCGGTCCCTTCCGCCTCGGCGAGTGGCGGCGCGGGCAGTTCGTCGACTTGCTGCGCAACGACGCATACGCCGCGCGCAGCGAACCGCGCAGCGGCCACACCGGGGACAAGACGCCGCGCGTGGGCAAGGTCCGCTTCGTCGTCGTCCCCGATGCCTCGGCGGCGAAAGCGGGGCTGCTGGCGGGCAATCTCGACATCGTCACGGATGTTTCCGCCAACGACGCCAAGGAACTGGCGGCGCGCAACGACGTGCGCGTCGAGAGCGTGTCCACCATGGATATGCAGGCGATCCTGTTCCAGACCAACGACAAGCTGCTCTCCGACGTCCGCGTCCGCCGCGCGCTGGCGCTGTCGCTCGACGTCGGCGAGATCGTCGCCACGGTCAGCGAAGGCCGCTCGAAGGCCAATCGCTCTCCCATTCCGACGCCGTCATCCTACAACACCGGACCACATGCCACGGTGCCGGCCTCCAACATCGACCAGGCGCGCCGGCTGCTCGCCGAGGCGGGATATCGGGGCGAGCCGATACGCCTCGCGACGACGCAGCGCTATCCCGCGCTGTTCGACATCGCGGTGATGGCGCAGGCGATGGCGCAACGCGCCGGCATCCGCATCGAACTCGACGTCGTCGACTGGGCGGCGCTGCTCGACCGCTATACCAAGGGCGACTATCAGGCGATGGTGTTCAGCTACTCCGCGCGGCTCGATCCGTCGCTGTCCTTCGACATGTTCACGGGACCGAAGGCCACCGAGCCCCGCAAGGCCTGGGACAACCCGGAGGTCCAGACGCTGCTGCGCGAGAGCTTCACGACGGTCGACCGCACGCGCCGTCAGGCGATCTACGACGAGTTGCTGCGCCGGCTCCTCGACGAAGTTCCCATCGTCGCGCTCTATTCCAGCGTCGATTCGGCAGCGGTGCGCCGCAACGTGTCGGGCTATGCCGGATGGGCGCTGGGCCAGCCGCGCCTGTGGGGCGTGTCCTTCGCCAACTGACCGTGCGTAGGGGGAGCGCCAGGCTGTGATCGGCTATCTGCTCCGCCGCCTTTTATGGGCGCTCCCCACCATCGCGCTCGTTGGAGCTGCGGTCTTCGCACTCGTCAGGCTGATCCCCGGGGATCCCGTCCTGGTCATGCTCGGCGATGCCGCGAGCCCCGACCAGATCGCCGAGGCGCGGACGGCCCTCGGTCTGGAGCGGCCGATCCCGGTCCAGTTCTGGCTCTGGGCGCAGCGCATCCTCGTCGGCGATTTCGGCCATGCCCTCACCAACGGGGAGCCGGTCGCCGCCCTGCTGCAGACCCGCTTCTCGACCAGCGCCGGCATCGTGCTGCTCGCCGTGGCGCTGGCGGTGGCGCTGGCGGTTCCAGCAGGCACCTATGCGGCATGGCGCCAGGGCAGTGCCGCGGATCTCGTGATCGTCGCCACCGCCACGCTGCTGCTGTCGATCCCCAGCTTCTGGCTGGGGCTGATGCTGCTGCTCGTCTTCGGCCTGCAGCTGGCCTGGCTCCCGGTGGTCGGCTACGTGACCAACGCGGAGGACACGATCGCCGGACTGACGTTCCTGGTGCTGCCGGTCGCGACGCTCGCCCTGGTCGAGGCCGGCGTGCTGACGCGAATGGCGCGCGCGAGCGCGGTGGAAGTCATGCGTCTCGACTACGTCACCCATGCCCGCGCGAAGGGCCTCCCGGAAGCGCGCGTGCTTGCGCGGCATGTGCTGCCCAACGCCTTCGGTCCGACCTGGACGCTGATCGGCCTCGTCCTCGGCAACCTGCTCGGCGGGATCGCGGTGCTCGAGACGGTCTTCACCATTCCCGGTCTCGGCAGGCTGCTGGTCGACGCGATCTTCAATCGCGACTATCCGGTCATCCAGGGCTGCCTGCTCCTGACCGCCGGAATCTATGTGCTGGTCAACCTCGTGGTCGATCTCTGCTATCCGCTCTTCGACCCGCGGGTGACGGCCCGATGAGGCGCTTCGCCGCCAATGCGTGGATCGGTGCGGTGCTGGTCGGCGGCTTCGTCGCCATCGCCTTGCTGGCGCTGATCTGGACGCCGGCCGATCCGCTGGCGCTGAACCTGCGCGCGCGTTTCCGGCCACCGGGCGGACCGTTCCTGCTCGGCACCGACGAGTTCGGGCGCGATGTGCTGTCGCGCGCCATGGCGGGGGCGGCGACCAGCCTGTGGATCGCCACGACATCGGTCGGCCTCGCCCTTGTCCTTGGTGTCGCCGCGGGGCTGCTCGCGGGCTTCGCGCGCGGGGCCGTCGACCGCATCCTGATGGTGGCCAACGACGCGCTGCTCGCCTTTCCCGGCATCCTGCTGGCGCTCGCCGTGATGGTCGTCGCCGGCGCGTCGCCGACCAGCTTGGTGCTCGCGCTCGGCCTCGCCTATGCGCCATCGGTGGTGCGGGTCGTACGCGGCGCCGTGCTGTCGCTGCGCGAGCGCGAATATGTCGAGGCCTCGCGCGTGATCGGCAACGGCGCCGCCTATACCGTGCTGCGCCATGTGCTGCCCAACTGCATCGCGCCGGTCGCCGTCCTGGCGACCAGCATGCTGGGCTTCGTGCTGCTGTCGGAAAGCGCGCTGTCCTTCCTCGGACTCGGTGTCCCGCCCCCGGCGCCGACCTGGGGCAACATGCTGGCGGCGGCGCGCCCGCATCTGCTGAGCGCGCCCTGGCTTGGCCTGGTCCCCGGATTCTGCATCGCGCTGACGCTGCTCGGCTTCAACCTGCTGGGAGACGCGCTGCGCGACTGGCTCGACCCTCGGATGGCGCCATGAACGGCGGCGCGACGCCGGCGCTTGCGGTCGAGGGCCTGATCGTCGAGGCGACCGACGGTACGCGCGTGCTGGACGGCGTGAGCTTCGGCGTCGTCGTCTCGATGAACAAGGTCTCGAGCGCGGCG
>CAYSUY010000041.1:0-6994 GCA_964434345.1 uncultured Acetobacteraceae bacterium | reverse complement strand
GCGTGAGCTTCGACGTCGGCACCGGCGAGATCGTCGCGCTGGTGGGCGAAAGCGGCAGCGGCAAGACGATGGCCGCGCGTGCAGCGCTCCGTCTGCTGCCGGCCGGGCTGCGGCAGACCGGCGGCCGGATCGTGCTCGCGGGAACCGATCTGGGCGCCCTGTCCGAGGACGGCATGCGCCAACAGCGCGGCCGGCGGATCGGCCTTGTCTTCCAGGAGCCGATGTCGTCGCTCAACCCATCGATGCGGATCGGCGACCAGCTCACCGAGGCGCTGGTCCTGCATGACGGCATCGCACGCGAGGAGGCGCTGACGCGCGCCCAGGCGATGCTCGGCCGGGTCCGCATCGCCGACCCCGCGGCTGCGCTGCGCGCCTACCCGCACGCCTTCTCCGGCGGCATGCGCCAGCGGATCATGCTCGCATCGGCGATGCTGCTGCGGCCGACGCTGCTGATCGCCGACGAGCCGACCACGGCGCTCGACACCCTCACCCAGCGCGAGGTGCTCGACCTGCTGGTCGAACTCACGCGCACTGCGGGCACCGCGGTTCTGCTGATCACGCATGACCTGGGTCTCGTCGCCCGCTATGCCGCACGCACGGTCGTGCTGCGCGCGGGCCGCGCGGTCGAGACGGGGCCGGCTGCG
The DNA here is from genome assembly GCA_964434345.1 of uncultured Acetobacteraceae bacterium. Taxonomy (GTDB): domain Bacteria; phylum Pseudomonadota; class Alphaproteobacteria; order CACIAM-22H2; family CACIAM-22H2; genus CAIOSQ01. The sequence goes on along the minus strand of CAYSUY010000041.1, from coordinate 6,350 downwards.
GCGCTGCTGCGCGCGCCCTCCCACCCCTACACGCAAGGATTGGTGGCGGCGCTTCCGCGTCCGCCGGCCCGCAGATCGCCCGCGCGCGGCGAGGGGAGCGGCGCGGCGGCGGTGCTGTCATGCCGCGACGTCGAGATCGGCTATCCCGGGCCTTGGCGTCTGTTCGGCCGCGACCGCGGGCCCGCCGTCGTCGCCGGCGTCTCGCTCGACCTGGCGCCGGGGGAGATCCTGGGCCTCGTCGGCGGATCGGGGTCGGGCAAGACGACGCTGGGGCGCGCGCTGCTCGGCGTGCTGCCGATCCGCGCGGGATCGATCGCGTGGCGCGGCACCGCGATCGCGGGCGCGCCGCCGACGATACGGCGTGCCCATCGGCTGGGCTGCCAGGTCGTGCATCAGGATCCCCACGGCGCGCTCGATCCGCGTCAGCGCGTGCGCGAGATCGTCGCAGAGCCTTTGCGGCACGCCGGTGATCTCGATGCTGCGGCACGGCGGCGGCGCGTCGACGAGACGCTGGACGAGGTCGGCCTCACCGCCTTCGCCAGCCGCCATCCGCATGCCCTGTCCGGTGGCCAACGCCAGCGCGTCGCGATCGCGCGCGCCATCGTGCGCCGCCCCGCGGTGGTGATCGCCGACGAGCCGATATCGGCGCTCGACATGTCGATCCGTCGCCAGATCCTGGACCTGTTCCGGGCGCTGCAGGCGCGCCACGGCTTCGCGTGCCTGTTCGTGTCGCACGATCTCGCCGCGGTGGGCGAGATCGCCGACCGCGTCGCGGTGATGGATGCCGGACGGATCGTCGAAATCGGCCCGGCCTTCGACATCCTCACCGCACCTGCCCATTCCTATACGCGGCGCCTGATCGAAGCCTCGACCGCGATCGAGATCCTGTCCGCCGCCGCACGCAGTTGACCGCCAGCGAATCGGATCCAAGCCAATCGGATCCACCAATCGGATCCAGACAACCATTCACGCCAAGACCGGCTGCGGCCCCGGCCTCGCGCGGGCTGACCCGCCGATCGGGAGGCCTGACGGCGCGTGGTCTTCGAACTGGTTGTCTGGATGCGATATCTAGACCGCGATGGAACCGTCCACGACGGTGATCGAGTGGCCGCCGATCCAGATATCCGGACCTTTTCGGTCGACGAAGACACGACCGGCGCGGCCGAGGACGGTTCCCTGCGACGCCACGTAGGAATCGGGCGCGAGACCGTCGCCGATCAGCCATTGCGCGATCGCGGCGTTGAGGCTGCCGGTCACGGGATCTTCCTTGGGGGGCACGCCGGCGATCAGCGCGCGCACCTCGAACTGCGCGTCGGGCCCGTCGACGGCGGGATCCCATGGCGCGACGAGCCCCAGCTTGAGCCCGTCGAGCCTGGCGTAATCGGGCTTCACCGCGAGCAGCTCGGCGCGCGATCCCAGCATCGCCGCGACCCAGCCCGGCCCGTTGTCGGCCCAGCGCGCCGCCTTGATCGAAGAGGCATCGAGGCCGATGCCGCGCGCGATCGTCGCGACGACCGACGGCTCGACCGCGCCGGAACGGATCAGCGGCGGCGCGGCGAAGGCGAGGCGGTCCCCGTCGCGGCGGATTCGGATCAGCCCGACGCCGCATTCCTGGACGACCTCGGCGGATTTCGGCACGCCTCCGGCGGCGAGCCACGCATGACAGCTGCCGAGCGTCGGATGCCCGGCGAAGGGCAGTTCGCGTTCCGGCGTGAAGATGCGCACACGGTAATCGGCCCGCGCGTCGGTCGGCGGCAGGAGGAAGGTGGTCTCGCTGAGATTGGTCCAATGCGCCAGGGCCGCCATCTCGGCATCGCCGACGCCCACGGCGTCCAGCACGACCGCGAGCGGGTTGCCCTTCAGCGCGACCGCGCTGAAGACATCGACCTGCTTGAAGGAAAACCGTCTCATGTCGTCTCGATCCTGATCGTCGGGGCCGGCACTCTAGACACTGTCCGCCGCAGACGCCGCATGTTTCGAGGAACGCCGACGCGCGGACCGGCCGCGGGGAACCCGCAAGATCTCCGGCGATGGAGACGAGTTCGGACTTGATTCCAGGGTCCGACGAGTCCATTTTCCGCCGCGTCATCAAGACCGGGTCGACGCCCGGACCAACCTGCCCTCCCGGGCAAGGTGGTGTCCCGAAAGGGGATGAGGCCTCTCGCAGGAGGCAACCAAACGGGCGTCGACCCTCCAGCATGAGGAGGGTTCCATGAAACGACAGACCTGACCGCAGCAACGGCCGCGCCGCGTGCGCGATTTTCCATCATGGATCGGCCCGCCCAAGGGCCAGGGGATTTGAATCCAGATTGCCGTCCCTGGCGAACAGCCGAAACGGCTAAAGCGGAGTGTCTCGCGATGAAGCCCGTCGCCCCTGATTTCGTATTCGGTTTCGACCAGCTCCCCGCGCCGCGCCCGCGCGTTCCGGAGTGTGCCGCCGCGACGCGCGCCGCCGACGCGGTCCTGCGCATCCTCGAACGACTGCCCGACACGGCGCTGTACGGATTGCTCGACACGACGGCGGGCAAGGTCCTGTTCGCCGACGCGGCGCAGGCGGACGCGCTGATCGAGGCGGCACAGCGCAGCGAATGCGCGGTCGAGGCCGTGCGTCTCGCGGACCACGCCTTCAGGATCGATCCGCGGACACCGGCGAGCGACCAGTCGGTCCTGATCGCGCGTGCCCTCGTGAAGTGGCGGGCCGGCACGGAGGCCGCGCTGCGTGCGTGGCTGCTGTTCTTGTCGGCGCATCGTCATGCGGATGCGGGGCTCTGGAAAATGGCCGCGCATCAGTATTGCACCGCGGGCGCGCTCGATCCGGTCTTCGCGTGGAGCATCAATGACGCCGCTTGGATGGCGGCCACCAGCGCGGATCCGGGCGCGCATCAAGGCGATTTCGCGGTGGCGATGGCGGTCGCCGCGTGCCAGGCCCGTCTCTGGGGAAACTGGTCGATGCTCGACACGCTCGCCGCCGCCTATGCCCGCGATGGAGATTTCGCACGCGCCGTGTCCTGGCAGGAGATGGCGGTCCGTCTGTGCCGGATCCAGGCGCCGGACGACGTCGCGAACGCGCTGACGCGGCTCGACAGCCTGCATGCGGGCCACGCGATCGTCGCGGGCGACGCCCCCGTCGCGGCCTGCGCGGCCCAGTTGGCGGCGCTCGACAGCATGGCGCGCGTTCTGGCCACGCCGTTCGATACCGGGCGCGACGCGATGGACGTCGTCGCCCAGGTCGAGGATTCCGGGCTGTTCCATCGCAGCTGCCGTCCCCGGCGCTGGTCGCTCGACATGTTCCTCGACAATTTCGACGACGCGACGGCTGGCCGGATCCTCGCGCGGTTCGCCGACCAGCGGGTCGAGGGCGCGATCTGCTACCGCGAGATCGACGCCGCGGGACAGCCATCGGGTCCGGCGGCGGCGATGTTCTTCGGCGCGGATCTGCCGCTGTCCGAGGCGCAGGTCGCGATCGATCACGAGGTCCGCGGTCCCGATGGCGAAATCCTGCCGCCGATCGGAGTCTACCGCCGGCTCCGCGGCGCGGCGGCGGCACCGACATCGCCGAGCCTTCACTGAACCGGACGGGGCGACGCGCGCCGTCGCCCCGCGCACCGCGCTCGTTCTCCCAGGAAAGCAGACGATTCCATGCCCATCCGTTCCGGCCGCTTCACCTCCCAACCCACCTTCGAAGGCCATCCCGACAGGCTCGCCGATCGCATCGTCGACGGGCCCGGCGATGATGCGGCCATGATCCAGGGGGTGGCGGGCTGATCATGTCGAACGAAGATCCCAGCCGAACGCCGCGTCACGACAAGCCGATCCCCGCGCCGCTGGGCGCGGGGGAGGACGGTCTCTCGCGCGCGCAGATCGTCGAGCGCATCGTCGCCGCGATGCGCAAAGTCGCGACATCGAAAGCCCTGCTGCGCGTCGAGCGGCAGGAGGACCCCAGCGCTGCGTGGCAGCACTATCTCGATGGGTGGTTCACATTCTGACGCCGGAAGAGAAACTCGCGGCACTCGGCTGGCGCGCCTATCTGCGCGCCGCGCGCGCCGATCACACGCGCAACCTGGGACGCCCCTGGTACGTCGCGCAGGACAGCCGCGAAAACGGCATCGCGCAGCGCTGGCGCTGGCAGGCGCATCGCTATGCGGAGTGGTATGTCGCCGAGGTCCTGCGGATCGACGGCCGCGTGTGCGCGGTCGACTGGGTCGCCATGGGCGATGTCGTCTTCGTCGCGGCGAGCGTCGTCGTCGACGGACGCTCCCGAACGATCAAGTTGCCGTCGCATCTGCACGGCGGCGCCGCGCGAGACGTTCGACCCCGCCGCGGCAGGCATCGTCATCCGTCATCCAGGCCTGTCCAGCGGTGAAATCAGGGCCGTCCGACCACCGCCTGGACCGGCACCACCCGTCTCCCAGGACGGAAACGAAACAAGAACATTTGCGCCCGGGCGGCGGACGCCTATAGTCCCGCACCCCTCGTACCAGGACGCGCCCGCATGAAGCCCATCGCCGCCATCTCGCAACAGATCTGGGACATGAAATACCGCCTCAAGGACGAGCGCGGACAGCCGGTCGACAACGACATCCCGGACACCTGGAACCGCATCGCCGCGGCGCTCGCCGAGGCGGAGGAACCGGAGGCGCGCGCACGCTGGACCGCGGAGTTCCGCTCCGCGCTGGAGGATTTCAAGTTCATCCCCGCCGGGCGGATCGTCGCCGGCGCCGGTTCGGCGCGGCATGTGACGCTGTTCAACTGCTTCGTCATGGGCACGGTGCCGGACGACATGTCCGGCATCTTCGAGCATCTGCGCGAGGCTGCGCTCACGATGCAGCAGGGCGGCGGCATCGGGTACGATTTCTCCACCATCCGGCCCAAGGGCGCGCGGGTGAAGGGCGTGGGCGCCGACGCCTCGGGCCCGCTGAGCTTCATGGATGTGTGGGACGCGATGTGCCGCACGATCATGTCGGCCGGCCATCGCCGCGGCGCGATGATGGCGACGCTGGCCTGCGACCACCCGGACATCGAGGCCTTCATCGACGCCAAGCGCCAGCCCGGGCGGCTGCGCATGTTCAACCTCTCGGTCCTGGTCTCCGACGCCTTCATGACGGCGGTGAAGGAGGACGCGCCCTGGCAGCTGCGCTTCGGCGAGACGGTCTACCGCACGATCCAGGCGCGCGAGCTCTGGGACCGCATCATGCGCGCGACCTACGCCTATGCCGAACCCGGCGTGATCTTCATCGACCGCATCAATGCCCGCAACCGGCTGCATTACTGCGAGTCGATCCGCGCCACCAATCCCTGCGGCGAGCAGCCGCTGCCGCCCTATGGCGCCTGCCTGCTGGGCTCGGTCAATCTCGCCGCGCTGGTCAAGGCGCCCTTCACCGCCGAGGCCGCGCTCGACGAGGCCGAGCTTGACCGCATCGTGCCGCTCGCCGTGCGGATGATGGACAACGTCACCGACGTCTCGCGCTTCCCGCTGCCCGCGCAGCAGGACGAGGCCAAGGCCAAGCGCCGCATCGGACTCGGCGTGACCGGCCTCGCCGACGCGCTGATCATGTGCGGCGTGCGCTACGGCTCGGCCGCCGCCGTCGCGCTGACCGAGCGCTGGATGGCGCGCATCCGCGACCGCGCCTATCTCGCCTCGGTGGACCTCGCGCGCGAGAAAGGCCCGTTTCCGCTCTTCGACCGCGATCGCTACCTCGCCGGCGCGATCGGCGACGAATTGCCGGAGGAGATCCGCGACGCGATCGCGGCACATGGCCTGCGCAATGCGCTGCTGACCTCGATCGCGCCCACCGGGACGATCTCGCTGATGGCCGACAACGTCTCGTCCGGGCTGGAGCCGGTGTTCAGCTTCTCCTATCTGCGCAACGTGCTGATGCCCGACGGCACGCGCAAGACCGAGGAGGTCAGCGACCACGCCTATCGCCTGCATCGCCGGATGTTCGGCGAGACCGCCGAGCTTCCGGACAGCTTCGTGGACGCACAGCGCCTGACGCCGCGCGAGCATGTCGTCATGCAGGCGGCGGTGCAGAAATACATCGACGCGTCGATCTCCAAGACCATCAACGTCCCCGAGGACATCTCGTTCGAGGCGTTCAAGGACGTCTACCAGCAGGCCTACGACCTCGGCTGCAAGGGCTGCACCACCTATCGCCCGAACGACGTCACGGGTGCGGTGCTGGAGACGCGCAAGGACGACAAGGACAAGGAGCGCAAGGACAAGGACGCGGCGCCGGTGCAACAGGCCCTGCCCTTCGCCAAGCCCGCGCCGCGCCCGGCGGACCAATTCGAGGCCGGCGGCGTCGTCTACATGACGCGGCCGCTCGACCGGCCCGAGGCGCTGCCCGGCA
>CAYSUY010000040.1:0-25599 GCA_964434345.1 uncultured Acetobacteraceae bacterium | reverse complement strand
CGTCCGGCGGAAGGGCTTCATGTCGTCGCACAGGACGCAGGCGCCGCGCGCCAGATGCGGCTCGAGCAGCTGCAGGACAGGCAGGCATGCCTCCTTCCAGCCGTCGAGGAACAGCATGTCGATCGGACCGTCGATCGTGCGCAGCGTCTGGAGCGCGTCGCCCGCCCGCAATTCGATCTCGGCGTCGACGCCGGCGCGGACGTAGTTGGCATGCGCGCCGGCGACCTTGCTGGGTTCGAGCTCGGTCGTGATCACGCGGCCGCCGCCATTGTCGCGCACGGCAGCGGCCAGATAGATCGTCGAGATGCCGAACGAGGCGCCGAACTCGACGATCCGCCGTGCCCCGCGCGCGCGGGCCAATTGGTAGAGCATGCGCCCTTGCGCGGCGTCGATCGGGATGAAGGCATCGCGCAGATAGGGCTTCGCGGAGTCGACCACGCCGCGACCGCGCAGCAATCCGGCGACGACAGCCGGCAGCGCCCGCAGGAAGACGCGCGTGTCGCGCCGCGCCGCGCGATGCAGATCGTCGAGGACGGCGGCGATGCTGGGATCTTGGAGGCTGTTCATGTCTTTCTCCTTCGCGTTGCGTGACGGGAGGGATAATATGAGCAAAAGCTCGCTTCAGAGGACTCGCATCCGCCGATGCCCCGCCGCCGTGCCAGCGACCCGCGAAAGACGCCGCGCCAGGCGCGTTCGCGCGACACCTACGACACCGTCCTGGACGCGACGGCTCGCATTCTGGAAACGAAGGGCCTGGAGGCCGCCAACACGAACGCGATCGCCGAGCGCGCGGGGATCAGCGTCGGTTCGCTCTACCAGTATTTCCCGGGCAAGACGGCGATCTTCGCCGAACTGATTCGTCGCCACGATGCCGCGACCGCCGAGGGGCTGGCAGCGCTGGTCGCGGCGACGGCGGGGCAGGATCTGGCGGCGCGGCTGCGCGCCCTGGTGCGCGCCGCCGTCGCGCAGCAATTCGCGCGCCCGCGCCTCGCGCGGATCCTCGACTATCTCGAGGCCACTTTGGGCGCCGACGAGGCGCTGGCGGCGGCCGACGAGCAAATCGTCGGAAGCATCGAGGCGTTGCTGCGCGCGCATGCCGATGAGCTCGCCCGGCCACCGACGGCGGTCGTCGCGCGCGACATGCTCTGGATCACCAAAGGCATGATCGATGGCGCCAGCCTCGCTGGCGAGAGCGACGGCGCGGCGGTCGAACCGCGAGTCGTCCAGGCGCTGCTCGGCTATCTGGGTGTCGAGGATGATGCGGGGCGGGGCAGCGAGGCGATCCAGCCCGGCGGCGGCCGGCGGCCCAGGACGGACCGATCGCGGTCGTGATCCGTCCGCGCGCAACCGGCCCCAGACAAATGTCTTGCCGACTTGGGCGGGCGCCGCCCTGGTCCGCTGCCCAGGCGGCGAGCGGCGCCGCGATCACCGCGCCGAGGAATATGGCGAAGACGGTGGTGAAGGCGGTGGTGAGGACCATCGCGGGCAGCCACAGGACGATGGTCGCCAGCACGGCCGCGCTGATGTTGAGGCCCATGCTCGCACCGACCGTCACCTGCCCGAACCGCCGGCCGGCGACCGAGGCGAAGATCGGTCAGCCGGCGCGGGGCCTGGTGTTCCGCTTCAGCGCGGCGCCACGGTTATCGGCGAGAAGTCCTGGAACCAGTTCTGCGCCTGGACGAAGCCCTTGACGCGCGGGCTCATCATCCTGGCGTTGACGTCGTGCGTCACCATGAGGAACAGCGCCTCGTCGACATATTTCTGGTGGACGCGTTGAAGGACGCGCGTTTGCGCCTGCGGGTCGAAGGTCGAACGGATTTCTGCGAAGAGCGCATCCATCTCCGCATCGCAGTAATGGCCCCAATTGGTGCCGATGGGCGGCTGAAGATCGCATTGGAGATGGCGGACGAAGCCGGTGAACGGATCCTGGATGAAATAGGAGTAGTTCATGCCCGTGGCGCCGCGCGAGCTCTCATGGCGTGCGCCGGCGCGCCAGATGTTGATCAGCGTATTCCATTCCACGACCTCGAAGTCGATCTTGATCCCGACATCGGCCAGGTTCTGCTGCAGCATCTCGTTCATCGGCAGCGGCTGCATCTGGCCAGAGCCCGAGGGCGCGATCAGGATCTTCGTCGTCAAGGGTTTCTGCGGGCCGTACCCAGCCTCGGCGAGCAGGCGCTTGGCCTCCGCCGGATCGTGGCGCAGCTTGAACGATGGGGCGCCGAACCAGTTATGGCCGGGCGGCATGAACCCCTCGGCGGGGATCATCAATTCGCCGAGCAACCCTTTCATGCCGACGCGGTCGACGGCCAGATTGGCCGCCTTGCGCACGCGCACGTCGTTCCAGGGCGAGCCTTCGGCCCGGCTCAGATGCCAGGTCCAGTTGTGCGGGTAGGCGTTGACGACCAACTGGAAACCAGCCCCCTTCAAGGTCGGTACCGCGTCCGGCGCCGGCGCCTCGATCCAGTCGACCTGGCCGGAGCGCAGCGCGGCGACGCGCGTGTTCGGCTCGGGCATCGGCACGAGCACGAGCCGGTCGAGCTTCGGCACCCGACCCTTGTCCCAGTAATCGGGGTTCGGAACGAGTTCCGCGCGCTCGCGCGGCACCACGGTGACGATCTTCCACGGACCGGTCCCGGAAGGCTGGCGCCCATAGGCCTCCCAGTTGCGACCGACTTTCTCCCAGTTCGCCGGGCTGGACATCATGATCCAGGCGAGCTGGTAGGGCAGCGTCGCGTCAGGCGTGCGCGTCGTTATCTCCAGCGTGTAGGTATCGACCGCACGCCATGCGGCGACCGCGGGGATTCGCGAACGGCCCTGCGCGGCCTGGCGCGGGTCGAATTGCGGCGCATCGTTCTTGAGCAGCTTGTCGAGATTCCAAGCGGCAGCCTCGGCGGTGAAGCTGCTGCCGTCATGGAAGCGCACGCCCTCGCGGATCTTGAAGGTCCATTTCGTCTTGTCGTTCGGATCGACGCTCCAACTCGTGGCGAGGCCGGGGACGAGTTCCGACGGCCGGTCGGCGCGCGACAGATCCCACAGCACGAGCGAATCATACGCGGTATATCCAAGGAAGCGCTGGCCCTCGCCGCCCTGATCCGTCTGCCCGGTGGTCAATGGAATGTCGGCCGCGGTCATTGCGATGCGCAGCACGCCCTGCGCGGCCGCCGGCCCGACCGTCATTGCGCCAAGCGCGGCGAGTGCCGCGTAACTGAACAGAAGCCTGCGCATTGCTGCTCTCCCTGCCTGATATCGGGTCAGTGCCATGCCCATGCGGCGCGCATCTGCCTCGACACGGGGAGGGTCAGCAAGAGTTGCGCCAAGCGGAGCGCCGACGCCTGGAAAGGTAAGTTGCGCAGTCATTTATCCGGCCTTTGGTGTTGCGTTGGCATCTGCTGGCCTTGCTCGGGCGGCCGAGGCCGATATGGTTGTCCGGCGCGGACAGGCGGCAGGCAGTGTTGGATCCCATCGGTTTCCGGCCTTAGGCTCATGCGCGTCGCATCGAGTGGAGGGCGCGGTGAAGATCAGGTCGGTCCAGGCGCATGTGCTTCGCGCGAAACTCGAGGCGCCCTTCGCTTATTCCCGGGCCTGGTACGATGAACGCTGGTCGTTGATCGTCGAGATCACGTCCGAGGACGGGGTCAGCGGCTTCGGCGAGGTCTACGGTCCCGCGCGGATGAACGCGCCGATCGTGCGCATCTACGGCGAGCTGCTCATGGGGCGCGATGCGGGCTCGCGCGAGGCGATATGGGAGGATCTCTACGCGCGGTTCCGGGATCACGGGCAGAAGGGCCTCGCCGTGCAGGCGTTGAGCGGGATCGACATCGCGCTCTGGGATCTCGCGGGAAAGACGCTCGGCAAGCCGGTCCACGAGATGATGGGAGGGCCAATCCGGCGCACGGTGCCGGCCTATGCGACGGGCCTGTACCGTCGGCACCGGCCGGACCATGTGGCCTATCTGCGCGAGGAGGCCGCCGCCTATGCCGCCGAGGGATTCTCCGCGATCAAGCTGAAGGTGGGGTTCGGGTTCGCCGACGACGTCGCGGCGACCCGCGGTGTCCGGGCCGAGATCGGCAGGGACATTGCGCTGATGGTCGACGCGAACCATGCGTATGATTCCGTCGCCGCGATCGCCTACGGACGCGCGGTCGCCGATCTCGATATCGGCTGGTTCGAAGAGCCGGTGCCGCCCGAAAACCATACCGGCTATGCCGCCGTTCGCGCCGCGCTTCCCATGCCGATCGCCGGAAGCGAATGCGAGTTCACGCGCTTCGGCTTTCGGGACGTCTTCACGCGCCGCCTCGTCGATATCGTTCAGCCCGACACCTGTGCCGCCGGCGGGCTCACCGAGTGCAAGAAGATCGCAGATATGTCGGCCGCGTTCGGCATCCGCTACATCCCGCATTGCTGGGGAACGGGCATCGCGCAGGCTGCGGCGCTGCAGCTTCTCGCTGTCCTGCCGAGTTCGCCGCCGAGCCTGCATCCGTTCGAACCGATGCTTGAACTCGACCGTACGGAACATCCGGTGCGCGATGCTTTGTCGACGCCGATCGAACGGGATCGCGGAACGGTCACGATCCCGACTGGACCCGGTCTCGGCATCGAGATCGACCGCAAGGTCCTTGCCCGGTTCGCGGCCGCGTGACCGGACCGAAGCCCGGCGATCCCGCCGTCATCCTGTCGGACGTTCAGCAGACGGATCGAGGACGTGGGCCTGGACAAACCAGTCCAGCCCTGGCCGTCCAAGCCGGCCTCGCGCGGGACAAGATGTCTGGATCCGGTTGTGCGTGGATCCGGTTGTGGGGGAGTCAGTCGGGCGCGCGTTCGGGGGGCACGCCGAACAGGCGGCCGGTGGCGGCGAAGAGGCCTATCCGCGCGAGCCACCGCCGGACATGCTCGACCACCGCGTTGACCAGGAAGGCGCGCACCACGTGGAACGCGGTGACGAGCCCGACCGAGAGATGCAGCGTCTGCGCCGTGATCGCCATTTCCGCGAAGCCGCCGGGCGACGCGCCGAGGGCCGCGCTGGCGAGGTCGAGGCCCGAGAGGCGCGAGAGCGCGGCCGCGTAGGTCGCCATCACCGATGCGACCAGGAGGATGGTGCAGGTCGCCGCCACGGCGAAGCGGGGCAGGCGCGCGATGCTCCCGCGGCTGAACCGCGCCCCTACCGAGATGCCGATCATGAACTGGCCGGCATAAAAGAGCGCGGTGGGCAGCCTGCCGATCAGCAGGCCGAGCGCGGCCGCGGCTCCGGTGCCGATCAGCGCGCCGAGCATCCAGGGATTATTGAAGCGCGCGATCCGCGCGAGAAAGACGCCGCCGAAGCCCAACGCCATCGCGGCGAGCGTCTGGGGCCATGGCAGGGGCATGCCGGCGAGCCCGTCCAGCGCCTCGCCATGAATGTCCAGCGCGACGATGAGCGGCGGCAGGATGACCACGAGCAGGGTGACGCGCAGCGACTGCGCGAGCGCCACGGGTTCCGGCCGTGCGCCGGCGGCAAGCCCGATATTGGCCATTTCGGTGAGCCCGCCGGGCATCATCGCGTAATAGGCGGTGCGCATGTCGATACGGCCCCAGCGGGCGAGCGGTGCCGCGACGATCGCGCCCAGCAGGATGGCAAAGGCGGTGGTGAGCACCATCGCCGGTAGCCACGCCGCGATGGTGGCGAGCACCGCGGCGCTGATGTTGAGGCCGATGCTCGCACCGATCGTTACCTGCCCGAACCGCCGGCCGGCGACCGGAGCGAAGACCGGCCAGCCGGCGATCGACAGAGCGGCGGTCGCGATGAGCGGTCCCAGGACCCAGGCGAGCGGCACGCCCAGCCGATGGAACGCCGCACCTGCCGCCGCGGCGCAGGCGAGGGCGGCGATCTCGCGCGGTGCAGGACGGCGCGCGGCCCGCAGATCCGCCAACAGGCGCCGGACGCGCCCCTGCGGCTCGCGCGGAGGCGTCACGGAGCGCGCAGCCTCTCGACGAGTGTATGCGCGCTGGCCAGCGTCTCCATCCGCAGCACCGCGTCGACGAGGGCATCCAGACGCGCGGGATCGAGCCGCCGGGCGGCCAGCTTGCGGAACTTCTCGACGATGTCCGCCTCGCTGGCGAAGGAGCGCTCGCTGCCGCGCGGCGCCTCGCGCGTCTCGCTGTCCCGGGTTCCGTCGGCGAAGTGGACGTCGACGCGCACCTTGTGGCGGAACTTCGAGCCCAGCGCCGTGATCTCCGGATCGTGGACCACCTGCACCTTGCGCGAGAGCGCGATGCGGGCCTCGTCGCCGACGCAGTCCTGCGGGAACTGGTCGACGAAGACGTCGCCCTCCAGAAGCAGCGTGGCGACGCAGAAGGGCAGGTTGAGCTGTGCCGAGGTCAGGCCCTGCGGCTCGTAGGCCCAGCCGACATGGTCGACGGTCACCTGCGAGCCGTGGACGACGATGCGATCGATGTCGCCGGGACCGAAGGGGCGGCGGGCCTGGATCGCACGGATCGCGTCGAGCGTGGTGTGGTTGCTGCCGACGCAGGAATAGAATTTGAGCGCGATGCGCATCGTCTCGAAGCCGTCTCCGAGACCGCGCGACAATTCACCGAGGTCGAAGCGATCGGTCGAGCGCGAGAAGGTCGAGCAGAACCCGCCATAGGGCGCCTCGAACACGTCGACGATGCCGGTGAAGCCGTCGCGCGCCAGAAGCGCGCCGTAGAGCCCGCTCTGCGCCGAGCGTCCCGCATGCATGCGCTTGACCATGGCGCCGTACTGGGCCGCCATCAGTCCCGCCGACTGCGTCCCGGCGATGCCCAGCGCATGCACGGTGCGCTCCGCGTCCAGGCGCAGCGCGCGCGCGGCTCCGGCGGCGGCGGAGAAGACGCCGACCGTGGCGCCCGAGTGCCAGCCCTGGCCGATATGCTCCTGGCCCATGCACATGCCGACGCGCGGTCCGATCTCGTAGCCGGCCACGATGGCGGCGAGGAGTTCGCGGCCGTCGAGCGGCGTGTCCGGGCCGATCGTGGCGAGCAGGGCCGGCAGGGTCACCGCGCCCACATGCAGCACGCCCTGGCGATGGACGTCGTCGAGCTCGAAGCCCTGTACCTGCGTGCCATTGACCAGCGCGGCGTGCGGTGCCGAGAGCGCGAGGTCGGTTCCCCAGACAGGCGTCGTCCGGGTCGCGTCGTGGCGCGAGAGCGTGGTCTGCAGGATCCGCGTCCAGGGCAGGTCGGCGCCGTAGAGCGCGCAGCCCAGCGAGTCCAGCACGAGAAGCTTGATCCGGTCGCGCACCTCGCCCGGGATCGCGTCGTAGGAAACTCCGGAGACGAACCCCGCGATGGCGCGGGTATGCGGGTTGTCGGAAGCATGGCTGCCCATCGCGTGGTTCCCTCTTCAAACGGTCTATGCTGCCGGGCGGAGCGTACGGCCGGCCTGCGATCGCCCTGTCATCGTCTACCTTCCGAAGACCTGGCGCGGAATGCCGGCGCGGAGCGGCGTGCGCCGGTCCGTCTCGCCGTCGCGCCGCATCGCGGCCAGCAGGTTGTCCCGCGATGCGCGGATATGCTGTGCCATCAAGGCGGCGGCGAGGTCGGCATGCCCGGCGGCCACCGCTTCGGCGATCCAGCGATGTTCCTGGAGCGCGCGACGGCCGCGCCGCGGGCTCGAGCCATGGCGGCTGCGCAGCAGCGAGAACACGTCGCGCAGTTCGTCGCCGCAGATGCGCCAGATCACGTCGTTGCGTGCGCCCTTCAGGATCAGGAGATGAAAATCCCAGTCGGCGCTGCCCCGCGGATAGCTGTTGGAGTTCGCCTCCGTCATCTGCGCGTCATGGGCGTCGAGCGTGCGCAGAAGTGTCTCGCGCTCTGTGGCGGTCATATGGGTCGCGGCCAGTCGCGCGGCCGTCGATTCGAGCGCTTCCCGGACGTCGTAGAGCTGCGCGACATCGTCCTCGTCCGGCGACACGACGCGGGCCCCGACATTGGCCTCGTAGGCGACGAGGCCCGACGAGGAGAGCAGCCTGATCGCCTCGCGCACGGGGCCGCGGCTGATGCCCAGCTTCTGTGACACCTCGAGTTCGTTGATCCGGTCGCCGGGAGCGAGCCGTCCCTCGTAGATCTCCGTGCGCAGGAAGGTCAGTACCCTGTCCGCCAGCAGCGTGCCGGTCCTGGGAATTCCTGGGTCCTGCAGGTCGCTGTTGACAGTCTTTTCCATGGTGTCGACACCTGATGGTCAAGAGGCCGGCGCAACGGCAGGCAGCAGGCGGAAAACGCACTGCAAATCGGCAATGAAAGGGATTTGCGAGCGGAACTGGCAGTTGGTGTAGACACTTCACGGGGTCGATGTCTACACTTTACTGAGCGTCCCATGGCTGCGGGTTGTCGCGCGTCGCTGCGGCGTCCGGCAATGCGATCTTCGAGGAGTCGGTACACGAACATGCTTCTGTTGCAGCTCGCCCGGAAGGCGCTCGCCATCGAGCTCGCCGACGTTCCCCGCGAGGCCCTCGACGCCGCGCGCCTGGCGCTGCTCGACACGGTCGGCGTGACGCTGGCCGGATCGGACGAGGCCTGCGCGCGCGCGGTCGCCGTGGCCAGCGACATCGCCGCCACGGGGCCCGCCAGCCTCTTCGGCCGCGCCGCCACGACCGGGACCCTCGACGCGGCGCTGGTCAACGGCACCGCGGCGCATGCGCTTGATTTCGACGATTGCAGCAACACGATGGGCGGACACCCGTCGGCGCCGATCCTGCCCGCGCTGTGGGCGCTGGCCGAGGCGCGGGGCGCGACCGGCGCCCAGGTGCTGGCGGCCTATGTCACGGGGTTCGAGGTCGAGACGAAGATCGGCCGCGCGGTGAATTTCACGCATTACGAGAAAGGCTGGCACCCGACCGCGACGCTGGGAACGTTCGGCGCGGCGGCCGCGTGCGCGCGGCTGATCGGGCTCGATGCGGCCGGTACCGCCAACGCGTTGGCGCTTGCGGCGTCCATGGCGGCCGGGATCAAGGCGAATTTCGGCACCATGACCAAGCCGTTCCATGTCGGCCAATGTGCGCGCAACGGGCTGCACGCGGCGCTGCTCACCGAGGCGGGGCTGACCGCGAACGCGGGGGCGCTCGAGCATCCGCAGGGCTTCTTCATGGTATTCAACGGGGCGGGGAATTTCCGTCCCGAGGCGATGCTGGAGGGCTTCGCGGCGCCTTTCGACCTGGTCGAGCCTGGCGTTGCGTTCAAGCGCCATCCCTGCTGCGCCAGCACGCATCCGGCGCTCGACGCGCTGATGGAGATCATGTCGCGCGAGGGGCTGGACGCCGCGGACATCGCCCATATCCGCTCGTGGACGCATCCGCGCCGTCTACGCCATACCGACAGGCCCGATCCACGCTCCGGTCTGGACGGCAAGTTCAGCGTCCAGTACGTGCTGGCGCGCGCGGCGCTCGAGGGGTCCGTGCGCACGGATCATTTCACCGACGCGGCCGTGCGCGACCCTGTGGTGCGCGCATTCATGTCCCGCATCGCGGCGGCGCCCCATCCCGAGGCGGTGATGGAGACGACGCAGCATTTCTTTGCCGATGTGCGGGTCGAGACCCGCGACGGGCGTGTGTTCGACGCGCATGTCGACATGCCGCTGGGGCGCGACGCGGCGCATCCGCTACCGCCCGGGGCGCTGGAGACCAAGTTCTTCGACTGCGCGCGGACCGTCCTCACGGACGCGGCCGCACGGGCCATCGCGGAGGCCATGCTCCGCATCGACACGCTTCCCGACATCCGGAGCATCGGCACGACGATGCGCGGCGGCCTCGTCGTGCCGTCGCCGCGCGCCGTCGTTCCGCGACGCGGCGACACCCAGGACGACAGGACGGCAGCGGAATGACGACGCAATCCGACACCAATCTCCTCGCGACTCCCTACGACGTGGTGGTCGTGGGCGGCGGCAATGCCGCCCTGTGCGCGGCGCTCTCGGCGCAGGAGAACGGCGCCCGGGTTCTGGTCGTGGAGGCCGCGCCGCGCGAGGAGCGCGGTGGCAATTCGCACTTCACCGGCGGCGCCTTCCGCTTCGCCTATCGCGGGGTCGAAGATCTCATCTCGGTGTCGCCGTCGGTGGCCGAGGCCGATCTCGCGAACATCGATTTCGGGTCGTACTCGGAAGAGCAGTTTCTCGACGACATGTTCGAACTCACCGAGTACCGCACCGATCCCGAGTTGTGCGAGTTGCTGGTGCGCTCGAGCCTCGAGACGGCGCGGTGGATCTCGCGTCAGGGCGTCAAGCTCGAGCCCGGGCTCGGGCGTCAGGCCTACAAGATCGACGGCAAGTTCAAGTTCTTCGGCGGCCTCGCGCTGCATATCTGGGGCGGCGGTCCCGAATTGCTGGGTGCGCTCTACGCGACGGCCGAGAAGCGCGGCATTCCGGTGTCCTATGGCACGCCGGTACTCGATCTCCTGACCGAGGACGGCCGCGTGACCGGCGTGCTCGTGCGCGCCGGCGGAAAGCATGTGCGTCTGCGCGCGGGCGCGGTGATCCTTGCCTGCGGCGGCTTCGAGTCCAATGCGGAGATGCGCGCGCGCTATCTGGGGCCCGGCTGGGACGCGGCCAAGGTACGCGGCACGCGCTTCAATATGGGCGACGGGCTCGCGATGGCGTTGCGCATCGGCGCGCAGCCGCATGGCAACTGGTCCGGCTGTCATTCGGTCGCGTGGGACGTCAACGCGCCGGCCTATGGAGACCTGTCCATCGGCGATCAGTTCCAGAAGCACAACTATCCCTACGGGATCGTGGTCAACGCGCGCGGCGAGCGGTTCGTGGACGAGGGCGCGAATTTCCACAGCCATACCTACGCCAAGTACGGCGGCGAGATCATGAAGCAGCCCGGCATGTTCGCCTGGCAGGTCTTCGACGACAAGGTGACCCACCTGCTGCGCAGCGAGTACCGGATCCGGCGGACCACGAAGGCCGTCGCCGACACGCTGGAGGATCTGGCGCACAAGCTCACCGGCGTCGATCCGGAGGGATTCCTGCGCACCGTCCGTGCCTTCAATGCGGCGTGCCCGGCGGACATCCCGTTCAATCCGAACGTGCGCGACGGCAAGGCCACGACCGGTCTTGCGATGGGCAAGTCGAACTGGGCGCAGCCGCTCGACAAGCCGCCCTTCCACGCCTACCACGTGACCACCGGCGTCACCTTCACCTTCGGCGGGCTCAAGGTGACGAGCCAGGCCGAGGTCGTGGACCGCTATGGCGGTACCGTGCCCGGCCTCTACGCGGCGGGCGAGATGGTGGGCGGGCTTTTCTATCAGAACTACGCGAGCGGCACGGGGCTGATGTCCGGGGCGACCTTCGGACGCTTCGCCGGCGCCCATGCCGCGCAATTCGCGGCCGGCGCGGCCGGCTGATATTTCCGCGCGCCCGGCCGCTGCCGGGCCGCTTCATCGAGCCCCGCTCCTGGAGCGGGCGCTGGACCAACCGGGAGGATCTATACCGATGGCGACGATCACGAGACGCACCGCCCTTGCCAGCGGAGCCGCGCTGGCGCTGTCCGCGGGCACCGCGCGCGCCCAGGCCGTCAATTTCGCCGGCAAGCGCATCACCATGATCGTCCCCTACCAGGAGGGCTCCGGCTCGACGATCCATGGGCGCCTCTTCGCGATGGCGCTGGAGAAGAGCCTGCCGGGCAATCCGACCATCGTCATCCGCAACATCGACGGCGGCGGCTCGGTGCGCGGGATCAACCAGTTCCACAAGGACGCCAAGCCGGATGGACTGATGGTCGGCGCGATCGCGACGGGAACCTTCTTCCAGTACATCCTGCGGGACAAGGCCGTCGCGTATCCGCTGCCGGACTTCAAGCCGTTCCTCACCTCGCCCTTCGGCCTGATCGCCTATGCGCGCACGGATCTCGGGCTCGGCAAGGATCCGATCGAGAACGTGCGCAAGCTCATCGCGAAGCCGCCCGTCTATGGCGGGTCGGGGCCGACCTCCTCGGATCTTCCGGCGCTGGTCGCCTTCGACCTCCTGGGAATCCGCCAGAAGGGCGTGTACGGCCTGTCGAATGCGGAATCGCGCGCCGGCTTCGAGCGCGGCGAGTTCAACCTGAAATACGACAATGCCGCCTCCTGGGCCGAGGAGGTCAAGCCGCTCGTCGATTCCGGGCAGGCGACGGTCCTGTTCACGTTCGGCTTCGAGAACGCCGAAGGCAAGATCGTGCGCGATCCGATGCTGCCCGACATCCCCACCTTCCTGGAAGTGTACGAGAAGGTGCATGGCAAGCCCCTGACCGGCATCGGCTACGACGTCTGGAAGTCGCTCTTCAACGTCCGCGTGATGGGCTCGAAGATGCTCGTCCTGCCGGTGGGCACGCCCAAGGAGATCGTCGATGTCTACGCGAAGGCGACCGAGGCGGCGCTCAAGTCGGACATCCTGAACACTCCCCAGGCGAAGCTGGTTCTGGGCGCGTATCCGCAGAGCGTCGGCGAAGCATCCGAGAAGATCTTCAAGGGCGGTCTCAGCCTGACGTCGGATCAGACGGCGTGGCTGCGCGATTGGTTGAAGGAGCGGCACAAGGTCAACGTCAATCTGAACTGACAGCGACCGGCGCCGGGACAGACGCCCCGCGGGCGGCCTATCATCCCGGCGCCGCCGCATCCGCTGGGTTCCGTCCATGGATTTCTCGATACTGAACCAAGCCGTTCCGGCGCTCGTCCAGCTCCTGACGGGACCGCATCTCCTGTTCCTGCTCGTCGGGGTCGGGATCGGCATGATCGTCGGAATCCTGCCGGGGATCGGTGGTCTCGCCGGCATGGCGATGATCCTGCCCTTCATCTTCGGCATGGAGCCGGGACCGGCGCTGGCGATGATGGTGGGGCTGACCTCGGTCACCGCGACCTCCGACACGTTCAGCTCCGTTCTGATCGGCGTTCCGGGCGGGGCGGGCACTGCGGCGACGGTGCTCGACGGCTTCCCGATGACCAAGCGCGGGGAGGGCGCGCGTGCCCTGTCCAGCGCCTTCGCGGCGTCCCTCGTCGGCGGCCTCATCGGCGCGGTGGTGCTGACCTTCGCCTTCGTCGCGGCGCGGCCCATCATGCTCGCCGTCGGGTTCGGCGAGCAGCTGATGCTCGTCATCCTCGCGCTGACGCTCGTCGGGATGCTCACCGGCCGAAACGTCGCGAAGGGGCTGGCCTCCTGCGCGCTGGGCCTGCTCATCGGCACCATCGGCTCGTCCCAGGCGACAGCGGAATATCGCTTCACCTTCGACACGCTGTACCTGTCGGACGGGGTGCCGCTGGTGATCGTCGCGCTGGGCGCGTTCGCCCTGCCCGAGATCATCGAGGTGATGCGCCAGCATTATGCGATCGCGCAGAAGGATCTGGTCGGCAACGGGTGGCTCGCCGGGATCCGCGACGTCATCCGCAATTTCGGGCTGGTCGTGCGGTGCTCGATCCTCGGCGCCCTGACCGGGATCCTGCCGGGCCTCGGCGGCGGTGTCGTCGGCTGGATCTCCTATGCGCACACCGTCCAGTCCTCCAAGGACCGATCGCAGTTCGGCAAGGGCGACGTGCGCGGCGTGATCGGCCCTGAATCGGCGAACAACGCCAAAGATGGCGCCGACCTGATCCCGACCCTGTTCTTCGGCATCCCCGGCTCGGGCACCATGGCGCTGTTCCTGGGCGGGCTCGTCGTGATCGGCGTGACGCCTGGGCGCAGCCTGGTCACCAACCAGACCGACCTCATCTACCTGATCATCTGGTCGCTCGCGATCGCCAACGTCCTCGCGACCGGGCTCAGCATGGCGCTGGCGCGTCCGATCGCCTCGCTGACCGCGATCCGCTTCACGCTGATCGCGCCGTTCATCATCGTCATGATCTTCATGTCCGCCTACCAGGCGAAAGGCGACTGGGGCGACATCGTCGCGCTCTTCGTCGTGGGGGCCGTCGGCATCTGCATGAAGCGCTTCGGATGGTCGCGCGCGGCGCTGCTCATCGGCCTCGTCCTGTCGCAGCGTCTGGAGGCATCGCTCTACCGGACGGTCCAGATCTACGGCTTCGACATCTTCCTGCGGCCGATCGCGATCGGCATCCTCGTCCTCGCGGTGATCTCGATCCTGTTCGCGATCAAGACCCGCGTACGGACCTCCGGGGACGACATGGCCCTGTCCGAGGCCTCGCGGCGCGACGTGCGGCCGCAGATGCTGTTCGCGGGCGGTCTGCTCGTCTTCGTCGCGGCGATGGCCTACGACGCCGCGCAACTCAAGTTCCTGGCCAAGGTGTTCCCGCTCTCGGTCGCGGCGATCGCCGGCGGCCTGCTGGTCTTCACGCTGGTCGGCATGGCGCGCCGCAGCCACGCACCCGGCCTGCTCTTCGATGCCGACGCCGAGGTCTCGGTCCAGGACAGGACGGCGAAAGGCACCTGGTTCCTCGTTCTGCTGCTCGCGGGGCTGCCGGCCCTGTCCGCGCTCCTGGGGTTCATGTTCGCGGCGCCGCTCTACACCTACCTGTTCCTGCGGCGCATGGCCCAGGCCTCGGTCCGGCACGCGATCGTCTCCGCACTCGGCCTCGCGGCGTTCCTGATGGCGATCCATGTCGTCTTCCAGGCGGAGTTCGCCGACGGTCTGCTCCAGGAATTCGTCCGCCTGCCGCCGCCCTTCGGGTGAGGGACCGCGATGCTGTTCCTCGACAACGACGCCATCGGCGAGCTGATCGATCCCGCGCGCTTCATCGCCGCGCAGGACGAGGCCTATCGCGCCTTCGCCGGGGGCGAGGGAATATGCCCGCCGCGCATCGACGTGCAGTCTGCCGAGGGCCAGGCGGGACGCCATTTCCAGCTCGGCCTCGCGGCGGGGATCGGCCAGCGCTACGCCGCGCTGCGCATCAAGGCCGACATCGTCTTCGAGGAGATGCGCGACGGCCGGCGGCGCAAGAACAAATATTGCGGCGCGCCCGGGCGCTATTGCGGCCTCGTCTTCGTCTTCGACCGCGCCACCGGCTCGCCGCTCGCTCTCATGCATGACGGCCTGATGCAGAAGATGCGGGTCGCGGCGGACTCGGCGCTCGGGGCGCGCTACCTCGCCCGCGACGATGCACGCGTGCTCGGCATTCTGGGATCGGGCGGCATGGCGCGCGCGCACGTGGCGGCGATGCACGCGGTGCGGCCGGTTTCGCGCCTCGTGGTCTTCAGCCCTGACCGTGGACATCGCGAGGGCTTCGCGGCCGAGATGGCCGATCTCCACGGCATCGACGCGCACGCACGCGACGCGCCCGAGGCGGTGGCGGCCGAGGCCGACATCCTGAGTTCCTGCGCGAGCGCCGTCGGGCCAGTGATCATGGGACGGTTCCTGCGTCCCGGTCAGCACGTCACCTGCATCGGCGGAACGCTGGATTCCGACGCCGATGCCCGCATCGATCTCGCCCTGCGCTTCGGGCTTGCCCCGGCGCCCGTCGAGATCCCGGAGATGCAGGTCGAGGATGAGTGCCTGAGCTTCGTCGAGGGCGCGACGAAATCCGCCTCCGGCGGCACGCGCCGCTACGCGCGCATCCCGGCCGCACGGCGCATCTCCTTCGCCGACCTCCTCGCCGACCCAGGGCGCGGACGCCGGAGTGCGGATCAGATCACCTTCTCCGAGCGCGGCAACGTGCATGGTCTCCAGTTCGCCGCCGTGGCGGGCCTCCTTTACGAGGCGGCGCTGGTGGCGGGTGCTGGACGCCCGTTGCCGGACGATCTCTTCCTCCAGACCATCCGGAACTGATCTTGTGACCCGTTCGATCCGCGCGCTCCTCGATCGCGAGGACATCCTCGTCTCGCCCGGCGTCTATGACGGCTACAGCGCGCGGCTCGCGCAGGCGGCCGGGTTTTCCCTGGTGTCGAGCACGGGCGCGGGGCTGGCCAATGCGCGCTGGGGCCTTCCCGACCTCGGCCTGGTCTCGCTGCGCGACAATCTGGAAGCCTGCCGGATGATCGCGCGAACGGTCGATGTCCCGGTCTCGGCGGATGCCGAGGCGGGCTACGGAAACGCGGCGACGGTGCATCACGTCGTGCAGGAGTTCGAAGCGACCGGCGTCAGCGCGGTGAGCATCGAGGACCAGGTCCTGCCCAAGCGCTGCGGCCATCTCGCGGGCAAGGACGTGGTGCCGCTGGCGGAGATGGTCGGCAAGATCCGCGCGGCGGTGGCGGCACGGCGGGATCCCGCCTTCATGATCGTCGCGCGCACGATCGCGGTCGAAGGCATCGAGGCGACCGTCGAGCGGGTCCGGGCCTACGAGGCGGCCGGCGCGGATGCGATCTTCCCCGACGCGGTGCGCGGGCGCGAGGACATCGCGGCGATCGTCGGCGCGGTCCGCGTGCCCGTTCGCATCAACATGGGCTTCGGCATCCGCACGCGGGACACCACGCCGCTGATGTCGATCCCGGCGCTGAAGGCGCTCGGTGTGCGCTGGGTCAGCCTGTCGCGCATGCTGCCGGCGGCGGCGATCAAGGGCATGACCGAGGCGTTGACGGTGATGCGCGAGGCGATGATGCGCGAGGAGGTCGTCGAGCGCGCGGATCTCGTCGTCGACATGAAGGCGATCTCGGACCTCATGGGCTACGCCAGCTACATGGAGGTCGAGCGCGCGTTCCTGCCCGCGGCCGACCTGGAGCGTCGCTATGGCGGAGATCGGCGCGGAGGGAAGACATGACCATGAGCACCGCATCCATGGGCGGGCCCGGCGATCCCGCTGCGCGCATTCTCGCCACCCATGCCCTGGCGCAGCGCTTCGAGGATCTCTCGCCCGCTGCAATCGCCGCCGCGAAGACATGCCTGATCGACGCCGTCGCCTGCGCCGTGTTCGGCGCGCGGCTGCCGTGGTCGCGGATCGTGGCGGAGCATGTCGGCGCGATCGCCGCGCCGGGGCCTTGCCATCTGCCCGGGGCACTCGAGCAGGGTCTGGCGCTGCCCGCCGCCGCGATGGCACTGGGCGCATTCTCGCACGCCTTCGAACTCGACAGCCTCCGCAAGCCGGGCGCCGGCGTCCATCCTGGCGCCACGGTCGCGTTGCCTGCGCTTCTCGCCGCGCAATCCGCCCGGGCGACGGGCCGCGATCTCATCACGGCGATCGTGGCGGGTGCGGAGGTCCAGTTCCGCATCGGGCGGGCGAGCCTGCATACGTCTGAGCTGATCGGTTTCCACGCGCCGGGGATCACGGGCACGTTCGGCGCAGCGACCGTCGCCGGGCGGCTCCTCGGCCTGACGCCGGAGCAATTGACGAACGCCTACGGGATCTGCGGTTCCTTTTCCAGCGGCCTCCTGGCCTTCGCCAAGGCGGGGCAGGGCGGCATGATGAAGCGCCTGCATCTGGGTCGTGCCGCGGAGGGCGGCGTGTCGGCCGCGCTGCTCGCGCGTCGCGGATTCGAGGCGCCGCATGCCATCCTCGAGGGCCGCTTTGGCGTGCTCGACGTGTTCTGCGAACGCGCTGATCCCCGCCTGCTGACCGAGGGGCTCGGCGAGGGGGCCCAGATCACGACCCTGTGCATCAAGCGCTATGCCTGTCACGTGACCGCCCAGGCACCCGTCGAGTTGCTGCGCGATCTGATGGCGGAGGTCGGCTTCGCGGGATCCGATATCCGCCGCCTGACGCTGACCGTGTCCGACAAGGTCCTGTCGCACCATGCCGAGGCGGCGCCGGCCGATCTGATGCTGGCGCAGTATTCCGTTCCGTTCTGCGTGGCGCTCGCGGCGTTCCGCGATCCGGCGGATCCGTCCTCCTTCGCGGAGGATGCGCTTGCCGATCCGCGGATCACGGAACTCGCGCGCCGTATCGTCCTTGCGCCCGGCAGGCCGAAGGGCTGGGGCGTCGGGCTCGACATCGAACTCGGCGATGGCCGGCACGTCACCGGCGAACGGGACAGCTTCCTCGGATGCCCGGAGCGTCCCCTGGATGAGGCGGGGATCGCCGAGAAATATCGTCGCCTGACCGCTGGCGCCGATACCGTCCGGATGGCGGAACTTCTCGGGCGCCTGACCACGCTGGAGTCCGCCGGCGACTGCGCGGCGCTCTGAAACGGGCTGCCGCGCCGGTGCCCGGAGGCCCGGCGCGGCGCCCCTTGCCGCTCACGTCACGGCGCGGAATTTCCGCCGGGGTTCGTGCGCATCGTCTCGACATGCTGCCGGACGACGCTGAGCCCGTAGCCGAGCGGGCTGCCGATGTTGAGGAAGCGATAGCCCCAGCGGTATTTCTGCTGGATCTCCGAAACATCGGTGAGTGTCGTCCCGATCATGATCCCCGAACCGGCCAGCCGGCGCGGGATGTCTTCCATGATCCGCTGCACCTCGGGGCATTGCATGTCGGCGATCTTGCCCACGGATGCGGAGAGATCCATCGGTCCGACCAGGAGTACGTCGATGCCGGGGACGGCGGCAATGGCCTCGAGATTCTCGTAGGCCTGGACGCTCTCGATCTGGACGATCAGCACCGTCTCGTCATTGGCGGTGCGGATCGTGGAGATCCAGTCCTGGCCCGCGACGAGCGGCCAATGGGGCGAGATGCCGCGCTGTCCGATCGGCGGGTAGAAGGTGTACTGCACGGCGCGCGCGGCTTCCTCGGCGGTGTTCACCTGCGGCACCATGATCGCCGAGGCGCCGACATCCATCGCCTTCTTGATGAGATGCGGGTCGTTCCACGCGACGCGAATCATCGGCGCCACGCCCTGGTTGCGCACCAGAACCGGCACGGCCTCGAGGGATTCGGCGCCGTAGGGCGAGTGCTCGGTGTCGATCCAGAGGAAATCGACGCCGGTCCTGGCCGTCTGCGTCGCGACGGCCGGGGTGAACACGGGCAGACCGGTTCCGAGAACCAGTTGGCCAGCCTTGATCTTCTGCTTCAGCGGATTCGGATACATCGTCGCTCCCTTGCCGGATGCGGCCGAGGCGCGTGGAAGACGCGCGATCGCGGACAATGTCGACCCGGCGTCAGGCGCCGCGCATGCGGTGCACCACTCTAAGCGCGCCGCCGAAGCCCGGGCAAGCGCGCGGCCGTGGGCGTCATCCGGCGAGCCGGTCCTGCCACGCGGCGTCGCGCGGCGAGGGGCGCCGGCGCAGGCGGCGATGGAGCAGGTCGCGGGCCTTGCGCGTCTCGCCGCCGCGCATCAGGGCGACGAGCAGCGTGTCCTCGACGATTTCGCGCTGGGCGCCGCTGCCGCCGATCCGCGCGACCTCGCTCGCCAGAGGTTCGAGCAGACGCACGCAGCCGGCATAATCTGCGGCGGCGAAGGCGAGGGCGGCGCGGCAGATCGCCGGCACCACGGCCCCGGCCGCGAGCGTGCCCGCCTCGACCATCGCGGTGAGGGCGTCGGTGCGCCGCAGGACCGCGGCGCGATCGCCGGTCGCGGCATGGAGCATCGCCATATGCACGTCCGCGAACGCGAAGCCGGCCTCGGGATGAAGCGGTGCGGCGTATGCCGCGGCCTCGTCCCACACTGCGCGCGGCACGGGATACCCATAGGCGTCCATTCGCCAGAGCAGGGATACCGTGTCGCTGAGCACGTTGAGCGGCAGGCCCCGCGAGGCGGCGGGTCGCACATGGGCGTCGTGAAGGGCGATCGCCGCAGCGATGTCGCCGCGCTCCAGCGCTGCAAGAGCCGCATGCCAGGCGAGGTGGCCATGCAACGTGCCGCCGCGGTCGTAGCCGGGGAGCCAGTCATGGACCAGACGCTCGACCTCCGCGCCTGCGCCGCCTTCGACCATGGCATGGGCCAGGGCGTGGACGGCATTCGCGTTCGCGGGCCGCAGCGCAAGGGAGCGCTCCACCAGGCCGCGGCCTTGGACGACGGCGCCGTTCTCGGCATGCGACCAGCCGCGATAGGCGAGGAACCACCAGTCGTCGGCCGCGAAATGCCGCGCATGGCGTTCGCACAGATCGACCCGTGCCTGATCGTGATCGGCCATGCCGGAGAAGGCCAACAGGCCGAAGGCGCCGAGCGGAAGTCCGAGGATGACGACGTCTCGCGGCCAGGACGCGGCATGGGCGCGCACCGCCTGGAGTGCCGCGGCCGGCCGACCATGGATGACGAGGGAGAGGACACCCACATGGCCGCGCTCGCGGGCGGTTCCGTTGCGCGCGACGATCTCCATCGCGGCCGCGATGCGCGTGCGGGCCGTCGCGGCCGCTCCGCGCATGGCATCGAGACGCGCGCGCGCGGCATGGGCGAGGGCGAAATCGGGGTCGGCTGCGATCGCTGCGTCGAGTGCGGCATCCGCACCTGGCCAGGCGGACAGGAGAAGATCGACGCCGGCGCGATACTGCGCGGCGGCGTGCTCGCAGGACGTGGAAAGCGGAAGGCCGCGGCTGTCGGGATGGGGCATGGCGGATCCGGCGTCGGGGAATTCCCTGGCGGTATAGGGCTTCGGTCCGGGCATGTTGAGGGGGGCGATGGCCCCGACCGCTGGATCGTCGCCGCCATGTCCGCGCCCGCGTGCGCCTGGACCGATCAAGAAGCGGAAGACCGGCATCGCTCTCCTGCGCTATAGCCGACTCCCATCATGTCGCGCCTGACCTATCCCGCCTATTCCGAGCGCTGCGGCTTCAATGCCTTGCTGCCGCCGCGCGAGCCGCGTCCCCGTGCCGAGGGTGACATCGTCGCCGATCACGTCGTCGTCGGTGCAGGCTATACGGGTCTCGCCGTCGCGCGCCGTCTCGGCCAGCTCGCGCCGCAGGCCCGCATCGTGCTGATCGAGGCGACGGACATCGGCGAGGGATCGTCCGCGCGCAATTCCGGTTTCGCCAGCCCCGGCGATCTTCCCGCTGGCCCATCGGCCGCTGACCGCGAGAGGGCCGTCGCTCTCAACCGGTTCGGCGCGGAGGGTTGGGCGTGGCTCATGGAGCAGGTCGAAACGCACGGCATCGCGTGCGGGTTGCAACGCTCCGGCCGGATCAAGGCCGCGGCCACGGATGCTGGCGCGGCGCAGGTCCGCGCGCTGCAGGCGGCGGTCCAGGCCGCCGGCCTGCCGCATGTCCTGCTGGACCGCGACGCGCTGCGGGAACGCATCGGCACGTCCTATTACGGGACCGGCATCTACACGGAGGAGGGGTATGTCCTCGATCCGGCGGCCCTCGTGCGTGGCCTCGCGGATGCCTTGCCGGCCAATGTCACGCTGCACGAGCGAACGCCGCTTCTCTCCATGGTCCGTCGCGACCGCTGGCATCTCGAGACACCGGGGGCCCGCATCGTCGCGCCGGTGGTGACGATGGCGACCAACGCGGCCATTCGCCATTTCGGCTATCTGCGCGATCGCCTCGTGACGATCTATACCTACGCCGCGCTTTCCCAACGCCTCGGCGCCGCCGACGCGTCCCGTCTTGGCAGCATGCCAGTCTGGGGTCTGTTGCCGTCGCACCGGCTCGGCACCACGGTCCGGAGGGTCGGATCCGACCGGCTGCTCGTGCGGTCGATGTACGCGCACGAGCGTCCGCTGTCCGCGGCGCGCGTGCGTGAAACCCTCACGTCGTGTTTTCATCGCCGCTATCCGGCGCTCTCGCATGTCGACCTCGCGCAGGTCTGGGGCGGAACGACGGCACTGACCATGAATGGCGCGCCCTGGTGGGGGCAGGTCGCAGACGGGCTCTATGCGTCCGCGGGATGCAATGGCGCGGGCATCGTCAAGGGCAGTGTCCTCGGCAAGCGTCTCGCCGAACTCGTTCTTGGTCATGGCGACCAGGACGATGTGCGGGCGACCTGGGGCACCGCCGACTGGGTCGTGCCGGAGCCGATCCGTTCGATCGGCTTTGCGATCATTTCGCGGCGCGAGCGCAGACGCGCAGGACTGGAAGCATGACCTGCGACCGTCTGCGCCTCGCGCATTGCTCCGACATCCACCTCTCCGGCGGCGTGACGGATCCTTGCCGCGCCGGGTTCGCGCGGGCGCTTGCGGCGATACGGGCGCATTCGCCCGACCTCATGCTGCTCGCGGGCGACCTCTTCGACACCAACGCGGTTCCCGACGAGACCGTGCGCTGGGCCATGGACGCGCTCGCGGCCCTGCCGTTTCCGGTCGCGATGATCCCCGGCAACCATGATTGCATGGCCGCCGGAGCGATCTACCGCCGCTTCGATTTCGGCGCGATCACGAATGTCGTCTTCCTCGGCGACGAGGCGGGCAGCGTCGCGGAATTGCCGGCGCTCGGCGCGGTCGTCTGGGGCCGGGGCATGGTCGATCACGCGCCCGGTTTCCGGCCCCTCGAAGGCATTCCCGAGCGGCCGCGAGGCGCACGCTGGCATCTCGGTCTCGGGCACGGAATCTTCGTGCCGCGTGGCGAGCAGACCCATCGCTCCTCGCCGATCCGCATGGAGGAAATCGAGGCCTCCGGATTCGACTATCTCGCGCTGGGTCATCATCACGCGGCGATGGATCTCGCGACCCCTGCGGTCTGTGCGGCGTATTCTGGCTCGCCGACGGACGAGCTGGGGTGCGGACCGAGTTACGCGATGGTCGAACTCTCGGGGACCGGGGCAGCAGCGCTGCGCATCGAAATCGTGCCGTAGTCGCAAACGCGACGGCGCGCGGGCGCGATCAGCCGAAGCGTTCCGTGAGCATGGTCGCGATGCGCGCGAGCGGTGCGCTCCAGTCGCCCGCGACGGTCTGGCGGACCAGTCGCGCCGAGGGATACCAGGGGCTGTCCTCCCGGCCGGTCAGCCAGCGCCAGTCAGGATCGCGCGGCAGGAGGATCCAGACCGGTACGCCAAGTGAGCCGGCGAGATGCGCGACGCTCGTATCGACGGCGATGACGAGGTCGAGATTGGCGATCAGGGCCGCAGTATCCGCGAAATCCGCGAGATCTGCGCCGAAGAACGCGATGCGCCCGTCGGTGCGCAACCATTGGGCGTCCGCCTGCCGCAGCGCCGGCTGTACGCAGATCCAGCTTGCGTCCCGGTCGAGCAGAGGCGCGAGTTCGGACGCCGCGACCGATCGGTTGCGGTCGTTCGCGTGCTCGGGCCGTCCGCTCCACGCGAGGCCGATGCGCGGCCGCCGGTCTTTCGACCCAAGCCGTGTCGCCCAGGCGGCGCGCATCTCCGGTGGCGGCGCGAGCGGAGCGGGAGGCGGCACGGTCGACGGCGTCGTCGCGAAGGCCAACGGGAGGCTCATCAGCGGGCAATGCAGGTCGAAGCCGTCCTTCGGTTCCTGCGCGTCGCCGACGACATCGACATGCAGGGACGCGAGGCTCGAAGCGAGGCGCAGGAGCGGCCGCTGGACGCAGAGGGTGACGTGCGCGCCGCGCGCCGCGAGCATCGGGGCGTAGCGACAGAACTGGATCGTGTCGCCGAATCCCTGCTCCCAGTGGAGGAAGATCCGTCGCCCAGCCGGATCTTCCGCCCCCGTCCACGCCGGACGGTCGGCATGTCGCGTGCCGGATGCTTCCGTGGCACGTTTTCGCCACTCCCAGCCGCGCCACCCCGCCTCCCAATCGCCCGCGAGGAGCAGGCACATCGCGCGAACACGGTGTGCGTCGGCGTTGCCGGGATCGAGCGCGATGGCGCGATCATAGGCGTCGCGCGCGTCGGCAAGGCGTCCCAGATCGCGCAGCGCGTTGCCGCGATTGGCATGCAGGGCGGCCCGGCCGGGATCGGCGGCGATGGCGAGATCCAGCGTGGCGAGGGCCTGCGTCGCGTGGCCCAGCGCGCGCAGCGCGGCCGCGAGCGCGCCGAGGGCCTCGACCATGCGCGGCGCCCGCGCAAGCGCGGCCTCGGCGGCGGCAAGCGCCTCCTCATGGCGACCCAATGCGCCAAGGCACAGGGACAGATTGGTCCAGAGCGCCTCGTCGCGCGGCGCGTGACGGAGCGCGTGGCGGTACGCCTCGGCCGCTTCGGCGATCCGGCCGAGAAGCTGCAGCGCCACGCCGCGGCCGAAACCCGCGATCGTGTTTCCGGGATCGAGAGCGAGCGCCCGGTGATGGGACGCGAGCGCCTCGTCGAGCCGTCCCAGGTCACGCAGGCAAAGGCCGCGACCGGCATGCGCCGCGGCGCGATCCGCATCGGCGGCGATGGCGCGATCATAGGCGGCGAGCGCGTCGGCCATGCGGTCGAGGGCGCGCAGCGCGTCGCCCAGCGCGGTCTCCGCAGTCGCCGCATCCGGCATCCGCGCGTCGGCCGCCGCGATGAACATCGCGCCATGCTCGGCATCGCCGGACTGCGCCAGAAGGATGCCCATCAGACGCAGTGCGTCGGGATCGCCGGGCGTGCGCTCGAGAACGGCTTCATAGATGCACGACGCCTCGGCAAGGGCTCCCGCGCGATGCAACGCCACGCCCCGGCGCAGCGTCGGCGCCGGCGTCCCGATCTCTTCGTCCGTTTCGATCATGCCGCGCGCAGCATGCGCGCGCCGCGCGGCGGATGTCCAGACGGCGCGCCGGTGTCTGTGGCCATCGGGCGATTGCCGGTCTGGAAACGCGACGGGGTGCGGCGTATCGTCGGTGCGATCGACGCTCAGACGAGGGGGACAGTATGACCATTCACAGACGCGCCCTGATGCGCGCTGCCGCGGGTGCAGTTGCGGCGGGCGCCGCCGGCGGTGCCGCGGCGCAATCGGCGGGCACGCTCGACGAGGTCAAGAAGCGCGGCGTGCTGCGGGTCGGCGTGACCCAGGCACCGCCCTGGTACTCCAAGGATCCGCGCAGCGGCGAGTGGTCGTCCGGGCTCGGCATCTCGATGGGCAAGGCGATGGCCGGGACCCTCGGGGTGAAGTTCGAGGCGGTCGAAGTCACCTGGGGCAACGCGATCGCGGCGCTGCAGGGCAACAAGATCGACATGATGTTCATGCTGGACGCGACGGCGGAGCGCAAGCAGGCGGTCGATTTTCCCGACACGCCGCTGCTCTTCTACTCGCTGGCCGTGCTTGCGCGCGACGATCTGCCGGTCAAGGCCTGGGCCGATCTCGACCGCGCCGGCGTACGCATCGCCGCGCCGCAGGGCACGACGATGGATCGCTGGGTGAGCGAGCATACGCCCAAGGCTGACATCCAGCGCTTCCCCGGCAACGCCGAGGCGATCGCCGCCTTCCAGGCCGGGCGCGTCGACGCGGTCTGTCTGTTCCATCCGCCGCTGCTCGCGGCGCGCCAGCGGCTCGGAAAAGGCAAGATCGTCGTGCCGACGCCGGCGAATTCGCAACCGTCCAGCGTCGCGCTGCGCAAGGACGACGCGGCGTTCCGCGACTGGGTCGATCGCGAGATCGGTGCCTATTACCGCAGTGGTCAGACCCAGGCCTGGTACGAGACGGCGCTGTCCGATTTCGGGCTCGATCCGGCGCTGGCGCCGCCGGTCATGAAAGAACGCATGAACTGAACCGGCGCCGGGCCCCGGCATGTACCGCTGGGATTTCGCGCCCGTCCTCGCGAATGCCGATCTCCTCGTCGCCGGACTGGTCAACACGCTGCGTGTGACCGGGACGGCGCTGGTGGTGGGCGTCGCGCTGGGGCTCGCGCTTGCGCTGTTGCGCCTCTCCGGACGCCGGATCGCGTCCTGGCCGGCCGGCTTCGTGATCGAGGTCTTCCGGACGACCCCGCCGCTTGTGCAGCTCTTCTGGTTCTTCTTTGCGCTGCCGCTCGTGGCCGGGATCGAGATGACGCCGTTCATGGCGGCGGCGACGACCTTCTCGATCCAGTCCGCGGCCTTCTTCGCCGAGG